>JBFLXB010000001.1:0-300000 GCA_040757335.1 Nitrospirota bacterium
GTCGTGGAGGCCCTCAGGCCCCCCGGACGGCACACGCTCTCAATGCCTCGCACTCGATCGCTGCCCATGAGCGCTTCCACACCCGGCGTATCGAGGTTAACCGCCATTACTCGGACACACTCCTAGCGTGAAAAAACAGCTCTTCGCTAGCGACTGGGCTACAAACAGATTGCTTTCACCCCGCTGCTCTGGTAGGTTGATGTAAATAGTCGACTCCGCCTTGCGTCCCTTCTGTTGAGGCCCCCGTGGGCACGTCGCGATCGCCAGATCGGCGATCGCATTCATTTCCTGTGGGTCGCCACTCCCAGGCGCAGCGTTCTGGCGTTGGACCCAGACCATCGTGCGGCCGACGTGCCACGACCAGGCTCACGTCGACCAGAATCGAGTGACCAGAAACCGACGGAGGCCGGTATGGACCGCATGTCTCGTTCGCCCTTCTCTGCAGTCCCCGCGTTGCTGACGGTCTTGTTGGCAGCCTGTAGCAGCGGAGGGTCTTCCGGCGGCGGAGCCCCTGGGGACACCACGGCGCCGGTGGTGTCGACCATCAACCTGCCCAGCGGCAGCACGCTCGGCCCCGGCGCGCAGATCGTCGTGACTTTCAACGAGCCGATGAATCCCCTCTCCCTCCGCCTCGGGGGCACCATGGCCGCCGAGAGCAACGGGGGAGTCTGGGCCGCGCTCTTATCCAGCCCCACGACAATGGCGGCCGGCGCGTCCGCCACGACCTCGGAGCGGCTCACGATCGGACCCGTGACGCAATGGACCGGCGGCCCTGACCGGACCCTGTCCATCGATGTGAAGGATGTTGCCGGCAATGCCCTCGACACCGTGCACCTGTCCGTCACGGTCGATGCCACCTTGCCCACTGCGGCAGTCGACCCACCCAACGGGACCTTCCTCGCCAAGGACGCGCCCCTGACTATCGTGTTCAGCGAGTCGATGAACCCCGCGACCCTGGCGCTGGATGGTGATCTCGTCCCGGAAGCGACCGCGGCGGTCTGGTCCACCACCACACAGCCCGACGACACCGCCACCCTTGCACCCAGCACCACTTGGACCTTGGGCCCTCGCACGCTGACCGTGGAAGCCAACGATGCGCTGGGCAACCCACTGAACACCTTCCATGTGAGCCTGGTGGTGGTGGACGGCATCATCTATGTGAGCACACCTGGAGATGGTGGGGATGATGGTCAGCCCGGCACCAAGCAGGCGCCCAAAGCCACGATCCCCGCAGGGATTGCGGCCGCCGCCGCGTTCTCTCCCGGAGTCGTCTTGGTGTCGCACGGGACGCACCCGGTCGATAGCGGTGCGACCACACCCACCCACGTGGTCCTGGCCGAAGGTATTTCGGTCTATGGCGGGTACTCCGCAGACTTTAGCCGGCGCGATCCCGTGCCGCCCGCGATGGATATCTCGGAGGCCAATACCACGATCATTGTGGACGTGAGCACGGCTCGTGCGGCGACCGCCCGTACCAATTCGGTGGTTGAAGCCAACGGCCCCATTACGGCCGCCACGGTGCTGGATGGATTTCTGCTTCGAGTCGGTGGCGTCTCGGCATCATCCGGTATCTACATCCACTTCCAGGCCTCGCCGACGGTTCAACACAACACCATCGACGCCGGGTCCAATACCACCGGCAATTCCTTCGGCATTTTCAGCTTGGGGAATCCGACCATTCAAAACAACACGATCACCGGGGGCTCTGTCGGCATCCAGATCGAGGGCTACTCGGCTCCGAGCATTCGGAATAACACGATTGAGGGGACCACCGGTATCTACAGCGAGTACTCCTCGGCTCCGAGCATCCGGAATAACACGATCAGCGGGGGCAGCGGAGCTAGCTCCTATGGCATCCTGATCACCCAATTTTCTTCTCCAACCATTGAGAACAATACGATCACCGGGGGCAGCGGTCGAAACTCACACGGTATTATGACCCTCGGCGGGTCTCCGAGCATCAAGAGTAACACGATCAGCGGGGGCAACGGAGATAGCTCCTATGGCATCGTAATCACCCAATTGTCTTCTCCAACCATTGAGAACAATACGATCGCCGGGGGCAGCGGAGATAGCTCCTATGGCATCGTTTTCACCCCAGGTTCTGGGTCTACACCAATTCAGAATAATTCGATCAGTGGCGGGAGCGGGACCTATTCCTACGGCATTCAGATCCGATTTCCCTCCACTGGTTCCGGGCTTCCCGAGATTAGGAATAATACGATCGACGGGGGGAGTGGCGCGACCCAAGCCATCGGCATCGATATGTCCGGTCGAGGGACGCCGATGATTCAAAACAATATCGTGTTTACCTCCGGGAACGGACAACGGTACTGCCTCTATAATCTGGCTGTGTTCACAATTGTCGTCTTTAACAACGATCTGTTCGACTGTCCAACCGCCCTGTATTCGGATGGCTCGACACTTTATACTCTTACAGACATCAGTGGCGTCAACAGCCTCCCATACGGCCGGAATAATGTGTCCATTGATCCACAGTTCGCCGATCGTGACGGACCCGATCATCAGATCACCTCCATGGAGGACAACGATTGGCATTTGACCGCCTCCTCCCACGCCAGCGTGACGCAAGGGGGGCTGGATCTTTCAGCCGCATTCACAGCCGCATTCCCGACCGACCAAGACGGCACGACTCGCACGGCCCCATGGTCCATGGGTGCATACGAACTGGATGGGCAGGGCGGAACAACGGAATTCTAGGCGCCCGAGGATACCCTCGGCTCGGCCGCTTGTGGAATGGACCGCCGCGTCAGGTCCAGGACACAAACAGTAATGGTTTGTTCACGGCCGTCGCACGCCTTCAGTTTCCCCCTTTGAAAAAGGGGGGAACCAAATAGAACGGGGGCATTATACCGATCAAGCGGGACAAGGCCAATTGCCTACTCCACAGTGACGAGGCCTTTCTGGCCGATCGCGCCTTCCACCCTGACCTCCCGGTCCACGAATTGCTGGATCACCCAGAGGTTCGTCAGCAGGTGCGTCGTGCCCGCCTCTGTGGTGATGGTCGATGGCCCGTGAGCCAGCGCGAGGTAGGGCAGAAGTTGGTCCGCGAGGTGGCGGTCCACCGCGGCCCCGCTTTTCACAAACCTCACACATTCCTCGGCGGCTTCACGCCCCACGACCTCTGCGCGCTTCCCGATCGCGCCGAGCGAGGCGAATCCTGCGGCACCGTTGTGCATCTCGATTTTGAGAAAGCACGCGGTGCCGCGGCCTACGGCCTGCGCCTCGCTGATTTGGATGTCAGACGTCACACCCGCGGCGTGGAGGACGTGTGTTGCCGCGTCTTTCTGGCGTTCGGCAATGTGCCGCGGGAGGTTGGCGATGGCTGAAATTCCGACGATGCGCGTCACTGGTCCTGGCCTGTCCCATGTCAGCCCTTTGAGATTGGGAGACGGTGTGATGCGCGCGATGACCTCGCCTTTACCGATCGGATAAAAGCCCCATCGCACCAGATCCACATCGGCCTGCACGCCCAAACGCCGGATCGTCGGCAGAAAGACCTCGGTGAGGTAATGAACCGACGGCGAGCGGTTGACGTGCGTGCCCCCGCGGAGCACTATGCGACTTGGTGAGGCGGCGCTGGAGAGCGGGAGCAGGATCGCCTGGAGGATCAGCGAGACCGAGCCGGCCGAGCCCTTGCCCGCGGTTTGCTCCACGTCGAAGGTGTAGTCGCCACCACTGATGCGGCCCGGCGAAAACACCAGCCGCTTCGATCCCAGAACCGCGCCCTCCACCTCGGCGCGCGTGATCTGGGCGCAAGCCAGTACTCCGGTCAGATGCTGGGGTTGCAGGCCGGGATTCCTGCGATTGGCGCGGACGCGGTCGATCTCGACCGCCCGACCCGTGACGCACGAGAGCGCGAGGGCGGTCCTCACGATCTGTCCGCCGCCTTCTCCGTATGCTCCGTCGATGGTGATCATGCGTCCAGGTCAAATCCCCCCATCCCCCCTTTGATAAAGGGGGGCAAGGGGGGATTTATCCCGCGAGGAACTGGGCAACCCCGCACGATATGTCCAGCGAACACGGCGACGCATTGTAACCCAACGACCGATTCGTTATGCTCGGATCGAACCTTCCACGCTCGAGTGAACCCATGTCCGCAGAGCTGATCCGCTGCCTCCAGGACCCCGCTCTCTACGATCACCCGGTCGAGCGCTTCGAGGTCATGGAAACGCACATCTCGTGGGTCCTGCTCACCGGACCCTACGCGTACAAGGTCAAGAAGCCGGTGAACTTCGGGTTTGTGGATTTCTCGACGCTGGAGAAGCGGCGTTTCTTCTGTCAGGAAGAACTGCGGTTGAACCGCCGGTTGGCGCCAGAATGGTATCTCGATGTGGTGCCGATCACCGGGGCGGTCGAGCACCCACGCGTACGCGGGCCGGGCCCGGTCATTGAGTACGCGGTGAAGATGCGGCAGTTTCCGCACGAGGCGCGGTTGGACCTGGTCCTGGCGCGGGGAGAGCTGACGCCGGACCGCCTCGATGCCTTGGTCGATGCCGTGGCCGACTTCCACCGCCGTGCAGCGATCGCAAGGCCCGACACGCCCTTCGGCACTTCCGACCGAGTGGCCGAACGAATCCGGGAGAACCTCGTGACGATTCAGGAACGCGTCATGGATCCGGCGGATCAGCCGCGTATTCGAGAGCTGGCACGCGACAGCGAAGCGGGCTACGCCGTGCTCGCCAAGACGTTCGCCGCTCGCAAACGCGACGGCTTCATCCGGGAATGCCACGGCGACCTTCACCTCGGGAACGTCGCGTGGGTGGACGACGGGCCGCTGATCTTCGATTGCATCGAGTTCAACGAGGACCTGCGGTGGATCGACGTGATGAGCGAGATGGCGTTTCTCGTCATGGACTTGTCGGACCGCGGCGCGGCCGCGCTGGCGCGCCGGGCGCTCAACGCGTATCTGGAGGGCACGGGAGATTACGCGGGCCTTCGCGTGTTTGCGTATTACCACGCGTACCGGGCCCTGGTGCGGGCCAAAGTCGCGTGTTTAGCGTGGTCGCAGGCTGAGCCCGATAGCGCGAAGCGCGCGCGCCTGCTGGGGGAGTATCGCGGGTATCTGGAATTGGCGAGCCGCTCCTCGCCGCCCGGTCCGCCGTTCCTGGCGATCACCTGCGGCGTCTCGGGCTCGGGCAAGAGCACGGTGGCCGAAGGCGTGGTGGAGCAGTTGGGAGCGATTCGAATCCGCAGCGACGTGGAGCGCAAACGCCTGTTCGGATTGCCGCCGCGCGCTCGAACCGGCGCGGGTCTGGACGAGGGGTTGTACGCGCCGGACGCCGGCGTCAGGACCTACGCCAGACTCGCGGAACTGGCCCTCGCGGTGCTGGACGCCGGGTTCTCGGTGGTGGTCGACGCCGCGTTCCTCACCATGGCCCAGCGACGCACGCTACGCGCCGTGGCCGAGCGGCGACGCGTCCCGTTCGTCATCCTCGACATACGAGCTGCGGAGGCTGAGCTGCGCGCACGCGTCGCGAAGCGGGCGGGCGAGGGGCGGGACGCCTCGGACGCGGACCTCGCCGTGCTCTCCCGACAACTCGTGACCCGCGAACCGTTGGACGATGACGAACGGGCCCACGCCGTCACCGTCGATACGACGTTCCCCCTCGAGCCGCAACGGCTCACGACGGCGATCCGCTCGGTCTTCGGGGTCCGATGACGATCGATCAGGATTGAAGCTCCCTGCAGCAAGCTGCAGGGAATCTTCGAAATGCAAGGAGGAAAAAGAGCACTATTTTCATCTTGCTCGCTTACCCCGCAGCACGCTGCGGGGAATGTGCTCGCAATGCACTTTCAGCCGAGGCTGCCCTGACGCAGCAGGGGCTCGACCGCATCAGCCGGGAGCGGCCGGCTGTAGAGGTATCCCTGAGCGGAGTTGCAACCCAACGAACGCAGAAACGCGGCTTGGTCCGTGGTTTCCACGCCTTCGGCGACCACGTGAAGTCGAAGGCTGTGCGCCAATGAGACGATCGCCGAGGCGATTGCCGAGTGGTCGGGGTCGGCCGCCAGGTTGGCGACAAAGGACCGATCGATCTTCAGCGTGTCGATCGGAAATCGCTTGAGATAACTCAGTGAGGAGTAGCCGGTTCCAAAATCGTCGATCGCAAAACTGACTCCCAGCTCGTGCAACTGGGCGAACCGGGCAAGTACGGCCGGCTCGTGCTCGACCAAGATGCTTTCCGTGACCTCTATTTCCAGCGAATGCGGCGGGAGTCCGGCTTCGTCAAGCGCCCGGGCGATGGTGGCGGGAAACTCGGGTTGGCGAAACTGCCGCGGCGACACATTGACTGAAACGCGCGCCGGCGGCAGACCAGCGTTCTGCCAGGTCTTGGCTTGCGCGAGCGCGGCGCGAAGGACCCATTGGCCGATCGAGACGATCAACCCGGTTTCCTCGGCCACGGGGATGAACTCGCCCGGAGGGACCATTCCGCGGTCCGGGCGCGACCAGCGAATGAGCGCCTCGATGCCGACGATGCGACCCGTGGACAGCTCGACCTGCGGCTGGTAGTGCAGCAGGAATTCGTCGCGTTCCTGTGCCCGGCGAAGGTGGGTCTCCAGGTCGAGGCGCTCGATCGCCTTGGCGTTCAAGTCGGCCGTGTAGAACTGGTAGGTGTTCCGCCCGGTTTCTTTGGCGCGATACATCGCCGAGTCGGCGTTTTTCAGCAACTGTTCCACCCGCTCATCGTCCGTCGGGTACAAGGTGATGCCGATGCTCGCCGTTGCGTACAGCTCGTGACGGCCGGCGCGGACGGGCTGGGAGAACTCGTCGAGGATGCGGCGTGCGACGTTGGCGGCATCCTCGGCATGTGCCATGTCGGCCAGCACGATCGCGTACTCATCACCGCCCAGCCTGGCGACCGTGTCGCCCTCCCGTATGCACCGGTTGAGTCGTTCGGCCACCCCTTGAGGACCGCGTCGCCCACCTCGTGGCCCAAGGTGTCGTTGATCGTCTTGAAACAATCAAGGTCCAAGAACATCACCCCGACCACCCGGTTGTGACGAGCGGCGTTGATCGCGTTCTGGGTGAGGCGGTCGTGGAAGAGCAGTCGGTTCGGCAAACCGGTGAGCGGGTCGTAGTAGGCCAGGCGATCAAGACGTTCCTGCGCTTGCTTGCGCTCGGTGATGTCGCGCACAATGCCCACGAACCGCCGACCGTCGTCGAGGCGCATTTCACTCACGGCCAGGTCCATGGGAAACGTCGAACCGTCCTTGCGCCGACCGATCACCTCGCGGGGGCCGACGCCGATGATTTGGCCTTGACCCGTGGTGGTGTATCGCCTGATGTACTCGTCATGGGCGCTTCGGTCGGGTTCGGTCATCAACGCGCTGATGTTGCGGCCCACGACCTCCGACGCGGAGTAGCCGAAAACGCGCTCGGCAGCGGGGTTGAACGAACCGACGATCCCGCGTTCGTCGATCGTGATGATGCCGTCGGCGCTGCTGGTCACGATCGAACGCAATTGGTGTTCGCTGGCCCGCAGATGTTCCTCTGCGAGTTTTCGCTCGATGGCAATGCCGGCCATCTGCGCCGCGGTGGCGATCAGCTTCAAGTCCGCTTCGGTGGGGGCGTAACGGGAGCGCGCGTACATTGCGAACGTGCCTAGGACGCGGCGGTCGGACGATAGAATCGGGTGCGACCAGCACGCGCGCAACCCGTGAGGGAGCGCCAGATGGCGGAAATTCTCCCACCGCGGGTCGGTTTCGATATCTTCGACTACCACCAGCTCCGCTCGATACGCTGCGGTCCCGCACGAGCCGACACCGGGGCCGATCTCGATCCCGTCAACCGCTCGGTTGTACGCATCGGGGAGATTGGGAGCGGCGGCCAACAACAGCCGCGTGCCGGTCGGGTCCAGGACCAGCACCGAACAGGGGCCGGCGGTGTACCGGTGCTCGATTGCCTGCACGAGGGCCAGGAGGACGCTGGGCAGCGCGGCCCCGGTCGCCAGCAGCTCAAGCGTGCGGTTGTAGCCCGCCATGGTCCGCTCATGTTGCTCGCGTTCGGCTTGCGCGCGCGCGTTGGCCACCGCGAGAGCCAGCGACTCGGCGAAGCTCGTGGCCAACAGCTCGTCGTGGTCGCTGAAGGGTTGGCCGGTGGTCTTGTCGCACAGGTACACCCGGCCGAAGACCTCCCCGCGATACGAGATCGGCACCGCGAGTAACGATCGCATCACCGGGTGGTTCGGAGGAAAGCCCACCGCGCGCGGATCATGTGCGAGATCGTCGATCCGGATGGCGCGGTTCTCGCGGAGCACGACGCCCAAGAGCCCACGGCCCTCGGGAGGTTGCCCGATGCGTTCCACCTCCTCGGGACTGAGGCCGGTGTGAAAGAAACGAGCGAGGCCGCCTTCGCCATCGAGAATGCCGACCGCGCCGTAGCGCGCTTGAAGGAGCGCGGTCAGGGCGGCGATGCCGCGCTGCAGGAGTTCGTCTTCCAGCGACTGCATCGCGAGCAGCCCCAAGAGATTCGTCGACGCCGCGTGGAGTTCCTCCAGTCGGGCGGACCACGCGAGCAACCGCTCGCGGTCCTGCTCAGCCTGTTGGTGGAGGCGCTGGGATTCATCCAGCAACTCGCGCTCCCGTCTGAGGAGCGTGGAGAAGAGGCTCGTGCGCGTGACGGCACCGGCGAATCGCCCGTTGGCACCGAGCACCGCCGCGGCTTCGGCGCCGTCCATTTTCGTGAGCGCGTCCTCGAGCGGGGTGTCGAGCATCAGAGACCGCGCTCCGTGACTCGGAATGAGGTCGGCAAAGATGCGGTGCGGGAAACGGGCGACGTCCTCGGGCGTGACGAGGCCGAGAAACGCGCCGTCGCCCTCGGCGTCGCCGAACACGGCATAGATGACGGTGCCTCTTGCGTCGCAGTCTTTGGGTCGCATCTCGCTCCGCACGCGCTGCAGGGGCTCGTGGAGCGCGTCGGCGGCGACCAACGGGGTCATAAGGCGTCCGTCTCCAAGGACACTTCGAGATCGACATCCATATGCAGCACGTCTTCGGGTTCCATCAGGGGTTTGACCTGTTGCAGCACGAACGAGATCAACTTATCTTTTGGTATCCGGCGTAGAATGTTGGCGCGGATGAGGATATCGCCGATCACCCCATCGTCAAGCTCGATATGCTCGAACGGTGTGGCGACAAGCAGGCTGATCGCCCGGCGAAACGCCTCGCAGCCGATCGGCGATTTCTTGCCGAGCACGAGCCCGTCGTGGATGGGGGGGATTCCGAACTCTCTGATGCGGACCCTGATGGAGTGCTGTCGCCGTTCCGAGAACTTGGTCACGTCGAACCCTCCTTGGTCGAGGAACCGGTTGGGGAATGCCCGCTGCTTGGCAGGATAGCTCCGTCTTATACCGAAACCCAATGGTTATGGCAAGCGGGCACTGATGTAGGCATCAGTGCCGGCAAGTGTGCACCGGCTGGGGGTGGTGGACGTCCGCGTTGTTCCTTCTGTGGGCTGAGGCGCACTTACCCCTTTTGAGCTATAGAAACGTACCGGCAAGGCTCGCATACTCTAAAAAAAACAGTTCACGGCTTGGTTTCAGGGAAAGGGGAGAATGATGCGCCAAGGAGCGGTTCGACGAATTCTGGTACCGACGGATTTCTCGGCGAGTTCGAGGGCGGCATTGGAGTATGCGGTCGCTCTGGGCCGCGCGTTTCACGCCGAGGTGTCCGTTCTCCACGTCGTGGAGGAGGCGGAGCGCGAGGAACCCGAGGAGGAAACAGAGACCAAGCCGCTCCGTGCCGCCGCGCGCACCGACACGCGGCGGCACGCGGAGAGGGACGTTCAGAAGGCGGTGGCGCGGCTCCGTTCCAAAGGGTTGACCACCCATCAGCGCCTGGTGGAGGGCGAGCCCTTGTCCCAGATCGTGAAGTTCGCGTGTGAGGAGAAGGCGGATCTGATCGTCATGGGCGCCCACGGGCGCGAGGGGTCCCCGCGAACGTGGCTGGGCTGTACCATCGAACGGGTGATGCGACGGGCGCCGTGCCCGGTCGTCGCGGTGCGCGAGGATCACCGACCGTCTCCGGAAGAAGCGGGCGGCAACCGCGAGACCGATGAGGAGGTTATTGTGGAGCAACTCGACCTGCCCGCGAAACCCTGACGCTCGAGGGATGTTGAGGCTCAGCCCAAACGCGATCGAGGTGTTACGCACGCGCTACTTGCGCCGAGGCCCCGACGGGACCGTCGAGGAGACGCCGGAAGCGCTGTTCCGACGGGTAGCGCGCGCTATCGCGTCTGCGGAGCAACGCTTCGGTTCGGCGGCTCTCGCCGCGGAGTGGGAGGAGCGGTTTCACGCCGCCATGGCGAATCTGGAGTTCCTCCCGAACTCCCCCACGCTCATGAACGCGGGACGGCCTCCGGGCCAGCTTTCCGCGTGTTTTGTGCTCCCCATCGACGACACCCTGGACGGCGTGTTCCATACGCTCCACGACGCGGCGATGATCCATCGCACCGGGGGCGGCACCGGGTACAACTTTTCCGCGGTCCATCCCGCCGCCGACCGCCGCGCCGCGCTCGAAGGCAAGGCGTCGGACGTGGTGGCGGTATTGCGGATTTTCAATGCCGCCACCGACGCGATGCGCCGGGGCGGGATCCGTCGCGGCGCGAGCATGGCGATCCTCGACGCGGATCACCCCGACATCACCGCGTTCATCGACGCCAAACGCGACCCCGGAGCGCTGCGCAACTTCAACCTGTCGGTGGGCGTCACTGAGGCCTTTATGCAGGCGGTGGTGGACGGCGGCCCGTGGCCGCTCCGTTATCCATCCGCCGGGCGGGTGGTCGGGTCCGTGGACGCGGCTCCGCTCTTTCGCTCGATCGTCGAAGCCGCGTGGGCGACCGGTGACCCCGGGCTGGTGTTTCTCGACGCGCTCCAGCGGGCCAATCCCACCCCGGCCGTGGGGCGGATCCGCGCGACGAATCCCTGCGGCGAGGTGCCGTTGCTGCCGTACGAGAGTTGCACGTTGGGGTCGATCAACCTGGCGGCGTGTTTGGTGAGACAAGGAGCGGGCGAGGTCTTCGACCACGAGCGCTTCAGAGCGCTGGTCCGGCTTGGGGTCAGGTTTCTCGATGACGTGGTCGAGGTCAACGAGTACCCCATTCCGGAGTTGGAGCGAACGGCCAAAGCCAACCGGAAGATCGGGTTGGGGGTGATGGGGCTCGCGGAAACGTTCATCCGTCTCGGGCTGCCGTACGACAGCCCCGAGGCCAAACGCACGGCCCGCGCGATCGCCGTGGCGATGCGCGAGGCCGCTGAGGCGGCCAGCGCCGAGCTGGCGGCCGAGCGAGGAGTCTTCCCCAACTGGAACGGGTCGATCTTCGCCCCGGCCAGGCGGCTCCGCCGCAACGCCACGCTGCTGTCCATCGCGCCCACCGGGACGCTGAGCGTCATTGCGGGCACCACCTCGGGCATCGAACCGCTCTTCGGCGTGGCGTTCACGCGCCGTCACGTGTTGGGCGGCCGGGTGTTACCGGAGGTTTCGGCGCTGTTTGCCCGCACCATGGAAGCGCGCGGGTTGGAGTGGCAGTCGCTGATCCCGGAGTTGGCGAAGTCGGGCAGCGTGCAGGGCCTGGCCGGCGTGCCGGACGATCTGGCCCATCTGCTTCGGGGCGCGCTCGACCTTGATCCGCTCGATCACCTCGAGATGCAGGCGATCTTTCAACGCGAGGTGGACAACGCCGTGAGCAAGACCGTGAACCTTCCCGCGGACGTGGACGTGGGAACCGTGGAGCGCGTGTATCTGGCCGCCTTCCGCATGGGGCTCAAAGGCGTCACCGTGTTCCGCTATGGATCCAGAAGGGAACAGGTGCTGTCCCTGGGAACGCGGTCGCACAAGGAGTCCGGACAGGAGACGGCCTCGGCAGGCGACGCGGTGCGGTCCCGCCGCGCCGGCGCAGCCGCGTGACGTTTCTCCGCGAACGCTTCTTTTGGGGGATAGGAAACTTCTCCGCCTCTCGTCACAATGGGGACGCTCGGTTGCGACTACCCCAACGCGTCTCAGGCGAAAAGGAGGAGAACATGAGGTGTTTGCGATGCGGGGGATTGATGACGTGCGAGGCGTACACGGCGGGCGCGGACGTGAGTGACTTTGAGTTGAGCGACGGCTGGCGCTGCCTCAACTGCGGGGAGCTGGTGGACGCGGTGATCGTCGGGCACCGGCAGCATCCCCTGGATGTGGTGTCACGCCCGGGGCGAAGGACACCGGCCAGCGTTCACTGAACACGCGCGGGAGCGGTGCGCGGAGAATGAGGTCCTTCTGAGAGGAGACGGCCATGGCGGTACCAGCGCATCTGGAAGACGCAGCGGCTCGGCTGAGTGAAGCATCGTGGCGGATCGATCGCGCGAAGGACAAGCCCCTTACGAGTGAGTCGCAGCGGGAATGGCTGGCTGCGCTCACCGATTTCTCGGTCGCGCTGTCGGATATCCAACGCTTCAACAACGAATCCATTCACGAGAAGCTGCACGACTTGACCGGGCGGTTGGAGCGGTTGAGTAGGAGTTGGTCGTCGGCCGAATCTCCAACAGAGTAGGAGTCTGTCCATGCAGGGCTATCTGCGGCGTTGCCGCTGCGCATCCGCTGCTCACGTACGACCCAGTACGCTGCGCTGCGGTGCTCGCGGCGTCTTGCATCTAACCCTGCCTGAACAGGCTCCGACTCCGGGGCAATCAGTGAGCGCTCAACGGGTCCAGGTGACGCGCACGAGATAGGACTGCTTCTCGTGATCGATCGTCAACTCGCCGTCGTACGCGCGGCGGAGCGCTTCGCCGATCCGGCGGGGTAAGTGCAGGTCGGTGGTGGTGATGGTGACGCGATCGGGGTGCTCCTCCACGGCCATGATGCGGGACAAGGGATGGTCGGCCCGCTGGGCGGTTTCTTCGTTGCGCGCTTGGCCCAGCAACTCGTCCCGGTGAGCGGTCAGGTAGGGACCGCTGATCGTGATGGTGCCCGCGGGATAGTTGTCGCGAATGCGGCTGCACGCGGGGCAACGGTGCTCTTGGGCGTCCGCGGGCCGCGCCGCCCATGTCCAGCGGCCTTTGTGAAAAACCGCGCCGCACTCGGGGCACACGGTCGGCTCCGGTAATTTGCCGCGGATCTGGTACGTGTCCTGAACCGATTCCTGAGAAAGAATCCGGCGGTCCGTGCGTGGGGCTCTGGTCTTGGCGGCCTGCGTTCGTCCTTTGCTGGTCATGGCTTCTGTCCTCAGGGGTGTGAATCCGCGGCCGGTGCGCGGTGTTTGCTGAGAATGTCGACCACTTCTTCGTCGCTGACCGAAGGGAAGTCCCGGTAAAACTCGCCCACTGCGAACATCACCTCCGGCGTCACCAGGCACACGACCCGGTCCGAGAGATCCTGGACCCGCCACACGACGTCCGCCGGAGCAACGCCGATTGCCGCGACCAGCGTCGCGGGCTTGCGCTCGCGCACCGCGGCCAGGGCCGACAGCATGGTGGCTCCGGTCGCGATCCCGTCGTCGACCACGATCGCCACCCTTCCGGCCGGATCGATCGGGGGATGGACGGGCGTGTACAGCGACCGTCGCGCCCGGATGACCTTGAGCTGCGCCTCCACTTCACGCGCGATGTAGGCCTCGCTGATCCCCAGATCGCGGGCCGTGTGCACCAGCGACACCCGACCCATCTCATCGACCGCGCCGATCGCCAGTTCGGGCTGCCCCGGAGCGCCCAGTTTGCGGACCAGCACCACGTCGACCTCACCGCCCAGCGCGTCGGCGATGATCGCCGCCATGGGCACGGCTCCGCGTGGAATGGCGAGCACCAACGGCCGCTGGCCGCGGTATTCGGCCAGGCGATCGACCAACGATCGAGCGGCGTGGGCGCGATCTCGGAACGTCAACGGCGTCATCTCGGAGCGCATTATGACTCAGGCCGGGGGTATTTCGCCACTCCACCATGGGTGTAAGGGTCCGAGGCAATTGAAGGATGCCACGGCGCAGACGGGTGATCATCGAATGCCCACTTTGGGTGTGCCGAACACCCCGTTTGGGGGATAGGTTTTTGGTGGGCGTCGGTTCAGGATGTATCGAAATTACTCGCAGCCGGCGAGTGGTCATGAGCGCGGTCGGTCGCAGCGGAAGTTCTTCTTGGGGCTACGTGTAGGCGATGACGACCTTTTCTCTTCGGACAATCCTGGTACCAACCGATTTCTCCGCGGGCTCGCTCGCCGCGGTGGAGTACGCGCTCGCGCTGGCAACGCGGACAGGTGCCGACCTCGTCCTGCTCCACGTCATGGAACCGACGGTCTATTCCGTGGACTTTGCGCTCACGCACCCGGACGTCTCGGCTGAGGTCAGGCGGGGAGCGATCGAGTCGCTGCGGCAACTGACCGAAGACGCGCGTGGTCGCGGGATCCGCGCGGAACACGTTCTCGTCTCGGGCACGCCCTTCACCGAGATCGGCAACGTCGCTGCCGATCGGAAAGCGGATCTGATCGTGATGGGAACCCACGGCAGAACCGGTCTGGCGCACGCAATGCTGGGCAGTACGGCCGAACGAGTGGTCCGCTTTGCGCCTTGTCCGGTGCTGACCGTCAAGGCGGTTCAACCCCAGGAGAGGGTCCCATGACACAACCGGTTCGGTGCGCGATCGTGCTGGCGGGAGGTTCGGGACAACGGCTCCGCCCGTTCGTCCATCGCATGAGGGGCGATGCGCTGCCCAAGCAGTACGTGCGCTTCACGGGTTCGCGGTCCCTGCTCGAGCAAGCGTTTGACCGGGTGGAACGCCTGATTCCGCCTGAACGGGTGTACACGATCGCGGGAGTGTCTCACCTTCAGTTCCCGGAGGCCGAAGACCAACTCAGCGGTCGGCCGCCCGGCACCGTGATCCTCCAGCCCGAAAACAAAGAGACCGCTCCCGGCGTACTGCTTCCGTTGCTCCATCTCGTGGCCAGGTATCCCGATTCGGTGGTCGCCGTGTTCCCGTCCGACCACTTCATCGACCCCGAAGGGTTGTTCATGGGGTACGTGGATCTGGCCTTCCAAGCGGTTGAACACCACCCCACGAGCCTAGTCTTGCTCGGCGCCGAACCCCACCACGCAGAGCCGGAGTACGGGTACGTGGTCCCGGCCTGCAATGAGGTGGGGCAATTGAACTCCAACTTCCGGCGAGTCCTGACGTTCGTCGAAAAGCCGACGCCCGAGTCCGCCAAGAAGCTGGTCGAGCTGGGGGCCTTGTGGAACACGTTGGTCATGACCTTCCGTCCCAAGACACTGTTGGACCTCATCGCGCGCGTCGAGCCCCCGCTGCGCGCGGCGTTCGAACGCATCCGTTTCGCGATCGGCACGCCCCAGGAGGCCCGAGCGGTGGAAGACGTCTACCGCGACCTCCAGCCCGTGAATTTTTCGCGTACCGTGCTCGCGGCGACCCCGGGCCGCCGGTCACCCGTGCTCCTGGTCCTGCCGGCACGCGGCGTCTCCTGGAGCGACTGGGGATCCGAACAACGTATCATGAGCGCGCTCAACCACGCGCGGCAGACCCGTTATGCGGGCTCGTGTCCGTTGCCAGCCACGAGCTCACTCCCGGACGTCGTCTGACCGCCGGTTCGCCGTGATGGTGTCGTGAGGACACACGTGGATGCGGCGTCCCACCCGCGAATCGTGTTCGGCGGCGACGTGATGCTGGGTCGGCTCGTCAAAGACGAGATCCTAGAGCGCGGTCCCGCGTACCCCCTGGGTTCCGTGGCGCCGTTCATGCGGACCGCGGATCTCACCGTCGTGAACCTGGAGTGCGCGATCACCGGCCGTGAGGCGGTGTGGGAAGGGGAGGCCAAGGCGTTTTACTTCGGCGCGCCGCCCGCCGCGGCGGATTCGCTCGCGGACGCGGGCGTGGATCTGGTCAGTCTGGCCAATAATCACAGCCTGGATTTCGGGCGGCAAGGCCTGATCGACACGCTGGCGCTGCTTCGAGAGCGCGGCATTGCCGTGGCCGGGGCCGGGCGCAACGTGGAAGAGGCATTGGCGCCCGCAGTGGTGGATCGCGCCGGGATCCGGTTCGGGATGGCCGCGTTTTGCGACCACCAGCAGGACTTCGCGGCCGGAGCCGACCTGCCCGGCATCGCGTTTCTGGATCTGGACGACGAGCCGGCGGCCCGCAAGCGCTTCCAGGAAAGCCTTGACCGCATGCGCGAGCTGGGCGTGGAGTGGCCGATCCTCTCCCTGCACTGGGGTCCCAACATGGTGTGGAAGCCGTCGCGGCGCTTCGTCCGCCTGGCCCACGCCGCGATCGAGATGGGCTACGCCGCGCTGTTCGGGCACAGCGCACACATCTTCCACGGGATCGAGGTCTACCGGGGCCGACCGATTTTCTATTCGACCGGTGATCTGGTCGACGACTACGCGGTGGATCCCGACTTCGAGAACGACGGCCAAGCATTGTTCGAAGTGTCGCTGGCAGGGCTCGCGGTCCGTGAAATCTCCATGCGCCCCGTGTTCATCGCCGACTGTCGGACTACGGTTGCCGAGGGCCGCGAGTTCGAGCGTATCACCCGTCGGGCCGTTGCCCTGTGCGCGGACATGGAGACGCTGGTGCGACGCGAAGGCGATCGGCTGATCATCACCAACGGGCGCGGAGGCGAACGTGCAACGGCGGGCGGCTGACAAGCGGATCACACCCGTGCGGGTTGTGGGCGGGGAGGGGGTGACGCTCGAAGGCGAGTTGGCCATCCCCGACAACGCGCGGGGCGTGGTGATCTTCGCCCACGGCAGCGGCAGCAGCCGCCACAGCCCGCGCAACCAGTTCGTGGCCAGGGAACTGCGAAGCGCTGGGCTCGGTACATTGTTGTTCGACCTCCTGACGTCGAAGGAGGACGCGGTCTACGAAACACGGTTCGATATCGACCTGTTGTCAAAGCGACTGGCTGTAGCGACGACCTGGTTCAGGCAACAGCCGGGCGGAAAAGGACTGGGCATCGGGTACTTCGGCGCGAGCACGGGAGCGGCTGCGGCCTTGATCGCTGCGGCCGAGATGGGCTCAGGGGTCGGCGCGGTGGTGTCGCGGGGCGGACGGCCCGACATGGCGGAGCGCGAGCTGTCCCGCGTCACCGCGCCCACGCTGTTGATCGTGGGCGGGCTCGATGATGTGGTCATCGATCTGAACCGCCGGGCGTACACGCAGCTCAGGTGTGAAAAGGAGATCGTGATCGTTCCCGGCGCCACGCACCTGTTCGAGGAGCCCGGCACGCTGGAGGAGGTCGCGCGCCTGGCTTCGGAGTGGTTCGTGCGGTGGCTGCCTCCAAAAGGCTGAAGCGAGTGTTCCAAAATGGACGAGCGCGCAACGTGAGTCGGACACGTACCGAGACGGAATACCCCTCCGGAGGCGGCGGTCTCCAAGGTAGGCGTCTATCTTAATGATGCAGGGCGCTACCAGTCCAACCGGAGGACGTGTTATGAGAGTACGCTTGATCGCTCTGTTTGGCGCTCTTGTCCTGTGGTCGGGGTTCCAACTTGCGACCGCTCCGACCGCATCCGCGGGTGAGCAGACCGTTGTCATTGAAACGCAGACGTTCGCCCCGCAGATGATGAAGATCCAGGTCGGCGATCGTGTGACCTGGACCAACCGCGACGACACCGAGCATTTTCTCACGTCCTCGGGCCCACTCTCTCGGGGCGTGGCGACCCGAGTCGACGATCTGGAGTTTCACCAGCACATGATTCCCGGCAGCGACTACTCGCATTCCTTCAGAGCGCCCGGCGTGTACGGGTACTTCTGCGCGATTCACATGGGGATGTGGGGCACCATTGTCGTCGAGCCGTAAACCCCATACAGTCTGACGCGAGGCCGCCGCGCAAAACAGCGCAGCGGCCTCGCGTGCTTTCGGCATACGGGGAAGGTCTCAATCGTTCGATGTCGCGTCTAGACGTGCGTCCAGGTGGATGGAGCCGTCGAGAAATCTGACGTGGTTCCTGGCGTAAGACGCTCGCAGATGCGTATCGTCGCGGTACATCGGGGTGCCGTCCGGCATCAAAGCGGAACAGACTCCTTCAGAACACAAGAAGTCCAGTGGGTCGATGACTGTTGCGCCCGAACCACGGGCCATGGCGGTCAGCCGATCCTTGATCGGCCCATAGTCTCGTTCAAAGTCACTCCGGGCAATGCCGGCCGTCTCTTCGTATCGGATCTGACCGAATCGCGAGCCGTTAAATAGGTTCTTGGGGTGGAGTGTCTGTCCTGCCGGGGTGTTCAGGACCAGAACGACGCGTTTTTCGTGGGAGGCCAGGAGTTGAAGGAGGCGTAAGAAAGAGTCGAGCGCCAGGTCCACACCGTTGCCGCCCTTCAGGAACTCCTCCCGACCGGCTTGGTCGAAGAAATACTCTTCGTGAGAATGATCCTCAGGTTTGATCCATTGCACGAAATAGCACCACCAGCACGCGCCGAGCACCACGGTGTCGATCTCGTTGCCGAGGGCGAGTGCGACAGCCGCCTCAAGTCTGGGCTGGCAGTGCCGATGCGTGGGGGTCCCAATGTGTGGGATCGGCGGACAGCCTCCGGCCGTGGCGAATATGGCGGATTTGCTTAGGTGCGGGCGCTCGGAAATGACCTGGTCGATCCTCGGCCCGTATTGCTCCATGGTGGAATCGCCGAGAAACAGCACCGTCGGTCCGGCGGCACGTCGAATGAAGAACGTCTGCCCCTGGTATTCCAGCGCGCTGAACGCCTTCGGTGGATGGTCCCAGTCGTCGAGCGCCAAAAGAATCGTCTTGAGACGATTGTCATCGTGGCGGGGCGCGATGGTTTCACGCCACGTCAAGGCCCCGAAGCCTAGCAAGACCCCGCAAAGCAGGATCAGGGCGACCGTGACCGTCCCTTGGCGTCGGAAGCGCACATTCGTTTCCAGGTAGCGGTACGTCAACCAGGCCAGCAGGATACTCAGCGCGATCAACGAGATGCGGCTGAGCACGCTCGGTACGCCGTGTTTGACGATATGTTTGAATGACAGAAGGGGCCAATGCCACAGATAGAGCGGATAGCTGATGAGGCCGAACCACACCAACACCGGCCGAGAGAGAATCGCGCGGTTGATCCAGGCGCCGGGACCGGATGCAATGATCAGCACGGCGCCGATCGTGGGCAGGAGCGCCCACCAGCCCGGAAACGCGGTCTTGTCATCGATCGCAAACAGCGTGACGGCAAGGAACGCCGCGCCGATCATCGACTGGGCGTTGCGCGTCGACGCCGGGACCACGGTACGACGAGACGCAAGGTAGGCGAGCGTGCTGCCGAGCAGGAGCTCCCAGAAACGACAAAGCGGCGAGTAGAATGCCGCGACGCGGTCCCCGTCCACCGTCGTGAGGTTGATGGCGAACGATGCGGCCAGGATGAGCAGCGTGACCGATAGAAAACCGAGCCGACTGGTCCACGCCAGATAGAGGACGAGGGGCCACAGGATATAGAACTGCTCCTCAATCCCCAATGACCACAAGTGCAACAGCGGCTTCGTTGCTGCCGAGGTGTCGAAATATCCCGCCTCACTCCAGAGTGCAAAGTTGGAGACAAACCCCGCGCCGGCGGCGATGTGTTTGCCGAGCGGTTTGTATTCATCCGGGAGCAATGCGAACCATCCAAAGACGAATGTGGCGAACAAGACGAGGACCAACGCCGGAAAGATGCGTTTGATGCGGCGCGAATAGAATTCCATGAAGCTGAACCGGTCGCCAGCCAAACCGGCGAAGAGGATGCTGCTGATCAGAAATCCGGAGATGATAAAGAACACGTCAACGCCGACGAACCCCCCGGGGACGAGGTCGGGGAAGGCATGGAAGCCGACGACGGAGAGAACCGCGATCGCGCGAAGCCCGTCGATATCGGCGCGGTACGAGGGGCGCGTCAGGTCATACTGCGCGGCAGCCGGAGGCGTTGGATGACTACTCGGGGAGAGCAAGTTCCGTGTCCGAATCCGATGCCATGGTGTGGGCGCTAAACAGCGCGGCGGCCTCGCGTGGTTTCGGCATCCTTAACGCCTAGGGTCAGAAGGATTAAAATTCAGAGGAGCAAAAATCAGCAAAATCAGGGTCAGAGTCCTATTTCCGCTTCGTGACTGGCTTTCACAGCAGAAATAGCACTCCGACCCCAATATTTGCCACGATATCTCTAATTCCCAAGCTTCGCGCCACGTTCTCGCAACAATTCACGAAGAACGGACCGATGGCAATGCGCCTCGTTCCGGCAGTAGCAGCCGACTGAGAAGTCCGCGGTGTGGGACAGAGCAGCGATAACGTCGAGCACTCTCGCGTTCTCCGGTTGGGCCATTTCGGCGCGGTACTTGCGCGCAAACGCTTGCCAGTCCTGCGGAGACACTGCAGCCTGTGCGAGCTTGATGAGGTCGGGACTCGGAGCGAGGTTCGGCAGCCACACGTCGTACCAGTCTTCGACCGCGAACCGCTCCTTCGGCACGCCGCGCGGGGGCCGACGAACCGTGCCGATGCGAACACCCTCGCCGGACTTTCGCGAAGACCCGAGCTGCACCACCCGAACGCTCACTGAGGCCTCCTTCCCCTATTCACGTAGCCGCCTCCTGACAATCACAAAGCGATAGATGCCAACGGCACCCGTAACGCCGCCTGCGAGGACAAGAAGCCAGGCGCACCACGACAGCATCGGATAGGCCGGGAAAAACTGCAAGAGCACCGCACCCGAGGCGGCCAAGGCGAGAGCCGTGCGTATGTAGGCGAGCAACGTGCGCTCATTGGCAAGGTGGGTGCGTTCCGTCGCCATCTGATCACGAAGGTGCCCTTCATTCATCGTCGGTTGCCGTGGTCGCGGCGCGGCGAAAGAGGATGGCGAGCGTCCACGTTGATCCCGGGAACGTCACCGCCCACAGTGCTGCGACCCATATCAGTGGATGAAAGTACATTTGCAGCGCGACGAAGGGGAGCAACAATCCATTCGCGGTCAAGAACCACCGCACAACTCGATGCAGCCCGCTCCCAGAGAACACCATGGCGGCAAACAGAGTGGCCACACTCATGAAGCTATAGCCCAGTATGTCCACGGCGTACAAGAATGAATCAAAGGGCACGAACAGAAACATCTCGATGCCTTCAATTTGCCCGCGCGCGATACGGGGCGCGACCAGCGTGAGCTGAACAAAATACACAATGCTGATGAGGACGGCATAGGCAGTGGCGAAGACAACCGCTGCATGGCTCCAGACTCGTCTGTCGGGGGACGCCAGTTGGTGGATGCTGACGACGAGCACTAGGAACGAGGATCCCAGGAAGAGCGACGGCGTCAGCAGGACCACGAGCCCCAGCAGGGTGCTACCGCTCTCGGGCCCTCCCTGCGACCCCAACAACCCCATCCATTCCGCGAGCTGCCCCACGACGTACATGATGCTAAAGACCGTGGCGAGTACCGCAGACCAGAATCCGACAGTCTTAGTGGATGGCGAAATCTGAGCAGCCATCGCGTTTCTGCCGACGAGACGTGTTGTCACCGTGCTTTGTTGTAGGGTGATCTAGCCGTGGCGCGATGAGGACGATCACCACGCTTGCGACCGGCTCGCGTGTCATCCGTTTTTCGCCGTATCCTGCGCCCGAGCGCGGCACTCAGTCAAGACCGCCACCGATTCCTTTTCCGTAGCGGTCAGGGGCAGCGCGTTGCGGAGCGCAGCGGAGTAACGTTGGCTGCAAGCCGGTGTCAGGCGGCCGTGGATAGGGGCGAAGGAGGACGGACGGCTTTGTAGCAGACGATTCGTCCCAAGACAATGGCCTCGTGCCCGACCTCCTGAGAGTCCGCGAATCCGGCGTCCCGCATGAGACCGAGGACCAATTGCTGGGAGCTCGATCCATGTCGCGAATGCAGGAGGCGCGCGAGGAAACCACCCCAGTGGGGGTGTCCTTCATCGAAATCAGCGAGGTGCAGGGAGCCTCCCGGCTTGAGGACACGCCGGGCCTCCTGGACGGCGAGCGGCTTCGCATCCGGTGGAAGATGGTGGAGCATGAACGCGGACAAGACCCTATCGAACGACGAGTCGGGATAGGGCAACTCCTCTGCAAAACCAAGATCGAACTGAATCGCATCTCCACTGCGCTCCGCCTTTCGGCGTGCGCGCGCCAAGGCTTTCGGGTCGGGGTCGATCCCGACGATCTCGGCCGCGGGATTCAGGCGCTTGGTCAGGATCGCCAAATTCCCTGTTCCGCAACCGATTTCGAGGACTCGGTGGCCAGCGCTGATGGCTGCTTGGTCGATCAGCTTCCCGTGAAACGCCTCCACTCCCAAGAGCTTGGTGAAAATATCGTAGAAGGGAAGGAGCCAGTCTGATCCCGCTGCTGGAACATAAGGCTTCCCGGTCATTCGCATCCTGGTTTGTCTCTTTCTCCCTCGATGCCGTTGTTAGTGAGCACTCGGGACTGCACGAAGGCGCCCAGACATTTTCAGACCGTCACGGATGTTTAAGCCCATGAGCGTGAGATTTGCCGCGCCTGCCAGAAGCTCCAAACCCTGAACCAGATAGAACGTGCTGTCGAACGTGCCGGCGGCCGCCCAAAGGTCCAGGAAAATGGCACACGGGATCAAAATCACAAGCCCATTCGCCGCAATGAACGGCATTCTCTTTTTCTTGTTTTCAACGAGCCGCCCTTGGCGAGACTTCGATAGGTAGAAGCCGCTACCGCCTGTCGCTGCAATGGCGGGCACCAGAATAAGCAGGCCGGGCACAACAATCAGAGCCTTTACCGTTGCCACGGCCCCATGAGAGCCAACCAACTCCACGATGACCGTGGAGAGGAAGAAGGTGGCAATCGTCAGCGTTGCCAACAAGCCGGCGAAGAAATGAACTTGCTTCGGCATCGTGAGGTCTCGATCGCACCTACCCTGACACGTTGCATGCTCCCGCTTGCTGATCAGGCCGCCCACTCACACCGATCATGACCCACTGTCGGTCTTGTTTCAAGTATATCTCGGTCCACTTTCCTGTTACGTGTCGCGGTGCCGCTTCTCTTGGCGCGACGGTGGCTGAGTAGGCGTAGTGAACGATGCCGACCGTATGCTCGTATACCTCGACACTCAGGGGAGTGAGTTGATACTGGGTAACCACCGGCGAGTTCCCCAGTACGGACTGAACGGCAAACTCTCTGTCATGAGGAGTTGGGCTGCTGATGTCCCAGCCGACATATCGAGGATGAAGCGTGTTTCGAATCTCTGTGGCATTGCGTGTCAACGACAGGGCCCACAAGTCATTGACTCTCTGCCACAGCCCCTGCTTTTCCAGAGTGAGGTCTTGAATACGCAGACCGGTGGTCATTGCCCTGGCTCGATTAGGAGGGTGCGCTTTCAATGTGGACGCGCAGATACGCTGCCAGTGCTGCCGCTGCCGAAAAGACAAGCGAGTAGGCGAGCAAGAATGCGGCGCCAAGAACAAAGAGCGGCCCCATGCTCAGGAAGAGCAACTCGTAAATCAGTTGACCGGCAAAGGCTCCGATGTAGTGCGCCCACAGCGGCCGTGGCGCGAGTAACCCCGCGAACGAACCTGCAGTCACGAGGGCGAGAAGGTAGAAAGGGCCGTCTGCATCCCACGGCTCGGGGTGACCGACCAGCCACGGTGACAACGCCCACACCAACGCACCGGCCACCGCAGAGACCAACAGCGTCAACCAAACCCGACTCTTCACGTGGCCGAACGCGCAGGCTGAGCGGCCGGTGAAGCCGGTCCGCTCAAGCCTGTTGTTCGGCGCTGGCCTTCGGCGCGCGCAGACCCCATTTGAAAGTCGCTTTCTGGCGTCCCGGTTTTACCTACAGTACCACGCCGTTGGAGAGGATGAACTCATAATCCCACGGTGAAAAAATCAGGGTCAGAGTACTATTTCCCAGGACTGTGGACCCAATACTGCGGATTCCCTTTCTGTGGCTCGCCCGAGCGTCAGGCCTTGTTCAGATATGGCTGCGCGGTCGCGATGAAACGCTCGACCTCCCGCAGTTCCTGTTCCACGTCGTCTTTGGTGAAGATGGTCACGGTGCCGTAGTCGGATTGCTCGCGGTACTTTTGTAACCGGGCCAGGAGTTTGGCGCTGGCGGCATCGACCTTGCCGGGCTTCACCCAGTGCAGGCCGAAGAGGTGTTCCAGCCCCTCATGGGTTCTCGGCTCCAGGCCTTGCGTATAGAGCAACGCTCGTACGTGGTGGAACAGCGCGTAGTAGGCGCGCGACATGGCGCTGCGATACAGCCCTTTCTCGACCAAGGCCCGCGCCGCGCTCAAGGCTTCAGTCCCGGCTTCCTGTTCCAATCGGACGTTTTGTCTGCGGTCTTCGGCGCTCACAGGTCGATCCCCTCGTCTCGAATCGCGATGGCCACTCCGCGCCCTAAGCGGAGCAAGGTGTCGAACTCGTCCTGTGACAGGACCAAGGGCGAGATCCTCATCTCCGTCTCCAGGAACAGATCCGTTGCGAGATCGATGAGCGCGCGGCGCAGCGCCTGATCGACGTCGGCGAGAATGACCGCGACGTCGAGATCCGACTCCTCGTGCCCTTCACGGCGCGCCCGCGAGCCGAAGAGAGCGATCCGGTTGACGCGGCCGCCGTATTGCGCTCGGACCTGTTCGGCAAAGCGCGTCAGGACCGTTGATTCGGTCGGACTCAGCCAGGGCGTTGCGACCGAGATGCGTTGAGACCTGGACATCGACCCCTCTGTGATTGACCTTTGAGCGCGGGCTCATGATAGCGAGAATCGGTCGAGCCCGCAACCACGCGGCGGTCCGGCCAAGGATCGCCGCAGACTCCGGGACGCGCTCAATTCGACGCCGCCGATTCCGAGCGATCGGCTGCCGGTTTCTCGGCCGCCTGGCCGTCCGAAGGGCGCGGCGAGGGTTCGAGGGCGCGGTCGAGGACTTCTTCGATCGTGTCCACGGTGACCACGTCGAGGTCTTTGCGGAGTTCTTCGGGGATGGTGTCGAGGTCTCGGGCGTTGCCTTTGGGGATGATGATGGTCCTGATGCCGGCGCGGTGGGCCGCGAGGGCTTTGGCTTTGAGGCCGCCGATCGGCAGGACCTTGCCGCGCAGGGTGATCTCGCCGGTCATGGCCACGTCCTGGCGCACGCGTCGGCCCGTGACCGCGGAGGCGAGGGCGGTGGTGATGGTGATGCCGGCGGACGGGCCGTCTTTGGGGATGGCGCCGGAGGGGACGTGGATGTGGATGTCCTTGTCTTCGAATGCGTCGGGAAGAAGCTTGAGCAACTCGCCACGCGAGCGTACGCAGGACAAGGCGGCCTCGGCCGACTCGCGCATCACGTCACCGAGCGAGCCGGTGATGATCATGCGGTTGCGTTTGCTGGGCATGACCGCGGCTTCGATGAAGAGCAGTTCGCCGCCCGACGGGGTCCATGCCAGGCCGGTGGCCACGCCCGGACGGTCGATGCGCTCGGCCAGCTCCGGAAAGAACTTTTGCGGGCCCAGCAGGTCTTCGACGGTTGCGGGGGTAACGGACACGTTGGTGGTCTTGCCGCCGGCAATGGTTTTGGCGGCTTTGCGGCAGATCGTGGCGAGGGAGCGGTCGAGGTTGCGGACCCCGGCTTCGCGCGTGTAGTTGCGGATGGTTCGGCGAAGGCTGTCGTCGTCGATGGTTACCTCGTTCTCGCGAAGGCCGTGGGCTGCGAGCTGCTTGGGAAGCAGGAATCGCCTGGCGATCAAGAGCTTTTCCTCTTCGGTATAGCCCTCCAGGCTCAATACTTCCATGCGGTCCAGCAGCGCGGGCGGGATGGTCTCCGTGGTATTCGCGGTGCAGATGAACAAGACGGACGAGAGGTCGAACGGAACGTTCAGGTAGGTGTCCACGAAGGTCTGGTTCTGTGACGGGTCCAACACTTCGAGCAGGGCGGCGGAGGGATCGCCGTGGATACCTACTCCCAGCTTGTCTACCTCGTCGAGCATGAACACCGGGTCCGCGGCCTCGCCGCGTCGCAAGGCTTGGATGATCCGGCCGGGCATGGCGCCGATGTAAGTGCGGCGATGCCCGCGGATCTCGGCTTCGTCGTGGATGCCCCCGAGGCTGATGCGCACGAACTTGCGACCCATGGCGTGCGCGATGGATTGGCCCAGGCTGGTCTTCCCCACGCCGGGCGGCCCCACGAAACACAGGATGGGTTCGTGCGCGCGGCCTTCCGGGGTTTCCAGCCCGCGTTGCTGACGGAGCTTCTTGACCCCCAAGTACTCTACGATGCGGTCTTTGATTTTTTCGAGGTCGTGGTGATCCCGATCGAGGATGCGACGCGCGTGATCCACGTCGATGTCCCCGCCGGTCAGTTTGCTCCACGGCAGGCCCACGATCCACTCCAGGTAGGTGCGGATCAGGCCGTGCTCGGGCGAGGCCGCGGGCGTGCGTTCCAGCCGAGACAGTTCGCGCTCGGCTTCGCGCCGCGCCTCGTCCGGGAGCGCGGTGTCGCCGATGCGCTTGCGGATCTCTTCGATACCGGCTTGTTCGGCGTCGCCTTCCCCCAGCTCGCGCTGGATGGCGCGCATCTGCTCGCGCAGGAAATACTCGCGCTGTGTCTTGGTGACCTGCTCGCGCGTGTCGACCGCGATCTTGTGGCCGAGTTCGCGGACCGCGATCTCGTGTTGCAGCACGTTGACGATGCGCCGCAGCTTGGTGTCCACCGCGTCGAGCTCGAGAATTTCCTGTCGCACCGGGACCGGAATCGGCGCGACCGCGGCCACCATGTAAGCCACGTGCGGCGCGTCCTCCAGCAGTTCCACGGCGCGGCCCAACTCGTCCGGGACGTCCGGCATGAGTTCGACCAATCGTCGAAACAGGGTGCGGACCGAACGGGCCAGGCCTTCGGTGTCGAGCCCGGCTTCGGTCTGCTCCGGGGCCGGTTGGACCTTGGCCACCAAGTAGGGTTCGGTCTGGACAAAGTCGATGATCCGGACCCGCGCCACTCCTTGCACCAGGAGCTGCAGTGTGCCATCGGGCGCGCGCAGGAGTTGGTGAACCACCGCGGCGGTGCCCACCCGGTGCACGTCGTTGGGACCGGCGGGCACGGACTCCGGCGTGCGCTGGTAGACCATCGCGATCATGCGGTTGCCCTTCATCGCGTCGTCCACGAGCTGAACCGAACGCTGCTGGCCCACGGAAATCGGCACCACCGCGAACGGAAACACCACCGCATCCCTGAGGGGGAGCACGGGCAATGTATCCGGGATTTCCCGGACCGGGCGGTCAGGGTCGTGTTCGTGCTCGGTCATGGCGGGCTCCCTGTGTCCTTGCCCACGGTCAGCAGCAGAAAACCGGATTCGTATTGCGCGGACACGCGCTCTCGGTTGATCGGCGTGGGGAACGCGACTTCGAGCCGAAACGGGCCGTAGCGGATTTCCGCGGTGTGGTAGCGGACCTCGCCGGTCACCCCGATCGGCCTGACCCCCTCCACCACGATCGCGTCGGTGTATACCGACACGTCGAGATCCTCCTCCGACACACCGGCCAGCTCGACCTTGACCACGTACGAGTCGGCGGTCTCATACAGATCTGCCGGCGGTTTCCACTCGGGCCGCGCGACCGTTGTCCGCGACAACAGACCCCAGGGATCGCCGAGCAGCCGCACCGTGTGCTGCGTGACGACCTCGGTGTATCGGTAGCTGATTCGTCGGTACCGCATCCCGTTTCTCCTTTGCGTGCAGGACAGCATGCCGGAACGCGCAACGTGTTGCCATCCCCCAAGGGGAGCGGATCGCCCGCTCCAAGGGAGGTGGAGCTCGAGCGGAATAGTACTCCAAACGAGGGAGCGGAGTCAGCCGATGCACGAGCTCGAAATCCCGCGTTCGGGGTGTAGCATCCGCGCCGTACGACAGCGAGAATAGAGGTGTGCAAGGTCTGGACACCAATGCGTGCGTTCAGGCAGGATGAGGCCGTGGCCACGCAACCCAACCAGACGACGCTTCAACCGGGCGACGCCCTGTTGGTGGTGGACGTGCAGCGGGACTTCTTGCCGGGCGGGAGCCTGGCCGTCCCTGCCGGCGATGCCGTGATCCCGACGATCAACCGCTACGCGGCCTTGTGGCGCGATCGCGGATTGCCGGTCTTCGCCACCCGCGACTGGCACCCGCCGTCGCACTGTTCGTTCCGCGAGCAGGGTGGACCGTGGCCGCGGCACTGCGTAGCGGGGACCCCCGGCGCGGAGTTCGGTCCGGGTCTGGATCTTCCGGCCAACGTCGTGGTGATCTCGAAGGGAGACGCAGCGGACCGCGACGCGTATTCGGGGTTTCAGGAAACGTCACTGCACGAGCGCTTGCGGGCCGCGGGCGTGCGACGGGTCTTCGTGGGCGGGCTGGCCACGGATTACTGCGTGCTCGCGACCGTGCGGGACGCCAGAAGCTTGGGCTACGCGGTCAGACTGCTCACGGACGCGATCAAGGCCGTGGACGTGCACGCCGGCGACGGACAACGCGCGCAGGAGGAGATGATCCGTCTGGGAGCCGAGCCGGTCCGCTGGGAACAGCTCGCCCGATGACGCGCGAATCGAGCGTGCTGCTGACGGACCTCTATCAACTCTCCATGCTCTACGTCTATTGGCGTCTCGGCATGGAGCGGACCGCGGTGTTCGAGTTCTTCGTCCGCAAGCTGCCGTCCGGCCGCGGGTTCCTGATGGCCGCCGGACTCGAGCAATTGGTCGAGTACCTGGAACACCTGCGCTTCACACCCGAGGACCTCGCGTGGGTCGAGGCCAGCGGCCGCTTTGACCCGGGGTTCGTGGACTATTTGCGCGGGTTCCGGTTCACCGGCGACGTGCACGCCATGGCTGAGGGCACGGTGTGCTTCCCCAACGAGCCGCTGGTGCGCGTGACCGCGCCGTTGCCGCAGGCCCAACTCGTGGAAACCCGCCTGATCAACGTCATCCAACTGCAAACCCTGCTCGCGTCCAAGGCCGCGCGATTCGTCCTGGTGGCGCCGGGTAAACAGCTCGTGGACTTCGGGCTGCGGCGCGCCCACGGCGCGGAAGCCGGGCTGCTCGGCGCGCGCGCGGTGTACCTCGCGGGATTTTCCGGCACCGCGACGGTGTTGGCCGACGACGTGTTCGGCGTGCCGGCCTACGGCACCATGGCGCACTCGTTCATCCAGGCGCACGACGACGAAGCCGAGGCCTTCGCGCACTTCGCGCGCCACCAACCGCAGCACGTGGTGCTCCTGCTGGATACCTACGACACCGAAGCCGCGGCCGAAAAGGTCGTCAAACTCGCCCCGCAACTTGCAGCCGAGGGAATCACGATCAAGGGCGTGCGACTCGACAGCGGTGATCTGGGTGAGCACGCGCGAAGGGTCCGCCGGATCCTGGATCGCGGCGGGTTGCCGCACGCAACGATCTTTGCCAGCGGCAACCTCGACGAGTATACGGTGCGCGATCTGGTGCGCGGCGGCGCGCCCATCGACGGGTTCGGTGTGGGCTCGCGCCTGATGACCTCGTCGGACGCGCCGTACCTGGACTGCGCGTACAAGCTGCAGGAGTATGCGGGACGGCCGCGGCGCAAGCGCTCCGAGGGCAAGGCGACTTGGCCGGGCCGAAAGCAGGTGTTCCGCCGGTATGGGCCGGACCAACGGATGGCTGAGGACACCCTGACGTTGGAGGACGACGCGCAAGAGGGCGAGCCGTTGATCCAACCCGTGATGCGCGCGGGCGCTCGGGTCTCGCGTGCTCCCGCGCTGGGAGAAATCCGGTCGTATGCCGTGTCCCAACTCGCGTTGCTGCCGGACGCGCTGCGGGAGCTGGAAACAGAAGCGAGTTACCCGGTACGGATCGCGCCGGCGATTCACGCGCTCG
Source organism: Nitrospirota bacterium (assembly GCA_040757335.1). Classification (NCBI taxonomy): domain Bacteria; kingdom Pseudomonadati; phylum Nitrospirota; species Nitrospirota bacterium. The sequence goes on from JBFLXB010000001.1 coordinate 29,773, forward strand.
CCGAGGCGGTCGACCGCGAGAATCGGTGATCGAACCAGAGGGGAGGAACGCGATGCGGAGCAGACGGCAATGGGCAGTGGCGGTGGCGATGGGAGCGGTTCTCATCGGTCTCGGGGTGGTGAGCGCACAGGACGGGCGCCGGTCCATCGAGGTGACGATCCAGGACTTCGCCTTCAAGGTTCAGGCCGGGACCCTTCAGCTCCACGAGCCGGTGCGGATCGTGCTGCACAACGTCGATGAGGTGCAACACGGCTTCACCTCCGAAGCGCTGGACGGCCTGGAGGTGCGCGTGGAGAGCGAAGGGGTCGTTACCTACGGCCGCGGGATCAAAGGCCTGTACGTGGATCCGGGCACCGAGGTCGAGGTGCTCTTTACCCCGAACAAGTCCGGGCCGCTGAGTTTCCGCTGCGACTTGCATCCAAGAATGAAGGGTGAGTTGGTGGTGCTGACGGTCGGAGCGGCGTGACGGTCAGCCGACGCCGAACGCCTGTTGAAGGAGATAACCGGTCAGGTACGCCAGACCGGCGGCGGTCCCGCCGGTCAACAACGTGCTCAATCCGGAGCGGAACACGGGTTTGGCGAACACCAGACTCTTGGGGTACAGGCTCCAGATCAAGGGCGTTGCTGGTCGCGGTGACGCGCCGGGACCATTGCGTGCGTCGGGCAGAACGCGCCGGCCCACCCTCCTTCACCGCCCCCATGAAGGTCCCGTCGCTTGGTGGTTCTCGGCGATCCACCGTAGAAATTCCTGCTCTGCCAATGGATACGAGAACAGGTAGCCCTGAAAGTATCTGCAACCCATGCTCAGCAGCGTGTCTCGCTGTGAGGCGGACTCGACGCCCTCGGCGATGACCTGCAATTTCATATGCTGACCGATGCTGATCATGCTTTCGACCAGGGCGCGGCCCGACTCTATGCCGAGATCGTTCACGAAGGCCCGGTCGATCTTGAGTTGGTCCAGAGGCAAGACTCTGAGATACGCGAGCGACGAGTACCCGGTGCCGAAGTCATCGAGGGCGATCTTGATTCCCAATGTGCGCAGTGCGGTCAGCTTTCTGACGGTCTCCTGAAGGTCGTACAGCAGTGCGGTCTCGGTGATCTCCAGCGTCACGCGACTTGGCGCCACCCCGCTCCGGGTGAGAGTACCCTCTACCTGGAGGACGAAATCGGGCCGAGTGAACTGCCACGGGCTGACGTTGATGGCCACCACTCCGTCGAACGGCACGGCAGCCTGCGACCAGGCAACGAGCCGATCACAGACCCGCTCAAACATCCACGTGGCGAGAGTGTGGATCAGCCCGGTTTCCTCCGCGATCGGGATGAACGAGGCTGGGAGGATCATGCCCATCTCCGGATGGCGCCAGCGCATCATCGCCTCGGCCCCCACCAGGCGGCCGGCTGCGTCGATCTGCGGCTGGAAGTACAGACTGATCTCGCCGTTCTCCAAACCCACGCGTAGGCTCCGCTCAAGCTTCAGCCGTTCGTCGGCCGCCACCGACATTGCCGGGGCGTAAAGCTCATTGGTGCGGCGACCGAGATTCTTTGCGCGATAGAGCGCCATGTCGGCGTGGCGCAGAATGTCCTTTGATGTCGACCCATCGGACGGAAACGGCGCGATTCCGATGCTCGCGCCGACGTTAAAGACGTGCTCCCCGACGGGCAGCGCCTTCGAGAGATCGCTCTGCACCGTCTCCGCCAGCTCGCGGGCGGTTGCGATGGTTTCTTGCTGGTGTGTGGACACTCCCGACACGACCATCACAAATTCATCTCCACCCAGGCGCGCTACGAACGCACGCTCGCCGGCGATCGCGATGAGGCGACGAGCGACCTCCCGCAGGACCTGATCTCCGACGTCATGGCTGAGCGCCTCGTTGATAGTCTTGAAATGGTCGAGGTCAATAAGGAGGATGGCGCCGTATTGGCCGGTCCTTGCGGCTTGGACGATCGTCTCGGCCAGGCGTTCGTGAAACGACCCACGATTGGCGAGGCCCGTGAGGTGATCCTGATACGCCATGCGGCGGACCTGCTGTTCGGCCTTCCCGCGCTGCTCGTTCTCCTTCCGAAGCTCGACGGAGGTCGCTTCGAGGCGGGTGGTTTGATCATGCAGCTCCATACCCAGGCTGGCGCTCATCAGGAGCACAAGTCCGAGAAACGAGAACCCCGTGACATAGACGGAGTCGATGACCCCAAGGTCGATCAACGCCGCCCACGTACTTGCGGCGACCACAAGCAGTATGCAGGCGGCCAGGAAAAGCGCCGCGCGCCGATGGCCGCGACGGAAATGCGCCACCGCACGCCATGTCGCCCAAAAAAACACGCCGAGGTGTGCAGCGCGAACGAGCCCATTTTCAATCCCCGGAGGGCCAGAAAAGCGCGCAAGCGTCTCCCCCCACGGAAATCGCAGCGGCGTGGCCGCCTCCAGCGTTGTGAAGCGAAGACTATTCGGGGCCACAAGGTTCGCGACGAGGAATCCGCCGAAGGCTAACGCAATGGCGACGAACCAAGGCGTGATCCGTTCCTGCCGCGTATACAGCGCAACGAAGACAAACAGCGCCGGGTGAAAGAGCAGTGCGAAGCTGGCCTGCCATTGCAGGGCCAGGGCTGCCGCAGGGATCGATCCGGCCGAGTAGTAGCCGATGGTGGCGAACTGAAAACCGGTCGCGCAGAAGGACATCGCCGCAAACGCCAGGTAGAGCGGCACGCGGTGCCTCACGATACCCACGATGGCGGTTTGAATGCCGGCATAGAGTGTGACCCCGGCGCTTACCAGGAAAGCCGCGAGAATGATCGGTGGGCCGGAAGCGATGGGTTCCATCTACCGGTCTAAAGCCTGTGAGTTCGCGCACATCTCGACAGACCTCCGGACCATGGGCACACGGCTGCGGGAGAGTGGTCTTTGTACGCCGAGGCGCAGTCAGCTTACGGCACCGCGCCACATATAGTCCGATTTCTTCCTGAAGTCAACCGATCCTGTGCACGCTATTCGCGTCCAATAGACAATATTCCGTTTGGGGATTATTCCGCGTGCGATTGTTGGTAAGCTTCAACAACAATCGGAGGAGAAGAGTGTGCCCGGGGGCCTCCGCGAAGGGATCTCGCCGCGCCAGTTGAAAGCCATTTGGGCATTGTCCCATCGCGTGGGACTGGACGACCGTGAGTTGCATGCGATGGTGACGTCGAGGACCGGGCGCGTGTCGCTGCGCGAGTTGCGGCGGGCTGAAGCCGCGGCGGTGATCGACGAGCTGCTGGGAAAGGTCGGCGCCCGGGCGCCGGCGCGTCAGAAGCCCGGGGCGGCGACGAGGCCCCAGCAGGCGCTACTGGCGCGGCTGGCAGCCGAACTGGAATGGCCGCCCGAGCGGCTGCCGGCGTTGGCGCGACGGATGTATGGAACGAGCACGATCCGGGAGCTCACGGTCAAGCAAGCGTCGGGACTGGGAGCGAGCCTCATCGGTCTCGGGGTGGTGAGCGCACAGGACGGGCGCCGGTCCATCGAGGTGACGATCCAGGACTTCGCCTTCAAGGTTCAGGCCGGGACCCTTCAGCTCCACGAGCCGGTGCGGATCGTGCTGCACAACGTCGATGAGGTGCAACACGGCTTCACCTCCGAAGCGCTGGACGGCTTGGAGGTGCGCGTGGAGAGCGAAGGGGTCGTTACCTACGGCCGCGGGATCAAAGGCCTGTACGTGGATCCGGGCACCGAGGTCGAGGTGCTCTTTACCCCGAACAAGTCCGGGCCGGTGAGTTTCCGCTGCGACTTGCATCCAAGAATGAAGGGTGAGTTGGTGGTCCTGACGGTCGGAGCGGCGTGACGGTCAGCCGACGCCGAACGCCTGTTGAAGGAGATAACCGGTCAGGTACGCCAGACCGGCGGCGGTCCCGCCGGTCAACAACGTGCTCAATCCTGAGCGGAACACGGGTTTGGCGAACACCAGACTCTTGAGCATCCCGATCGAAAAAAACGCGACGCCCGCCAGAACGGCGCTGAACACAAACTGACGGCGTAGGTCCACCCCGGACGCGAATAACGGCGCCAGAGGCATCGCGCCCACGACCAGAAACGCGGCCATGGTGGCCAGCGCGGACTTCCACGGACTGGGGCGTGTTTTCTGCAGACCATGCTCTTCGGTGAGCATGGTCTCGACCCAGAGGCGTCGGTCCTGGCTGATGGTACGGACGATTTCTTCGAGCGTGTCGCCCTCGAAGCCCTTTCGCCGGAAAATGGCGCGGATCTCGTCGCGTTCCCCTTCGGGAATCCTGTCGATGTGGTCTTCTTCGGTTCGCCTCACCTCTTCGATGAATTCGCGCTGAGCCTTGATGGATTCGTAGTTGCTGACCGCCATACTGAAGCCATCCGCCACCAGATTGGCAAAACCCAGCACGAGCGCCACCGAGGAGGAGAACCCCGCCCCCACGGCTCCTGAGACCACCGCGAACGTGGTAATACATCCGTCGATACCGCCCAGCACCGCGTCCGAGATGTGCCGAGACCCGGCGGTTTGGCTCAGACGTCTCTGGATGGCTTCGGGCCGATGGTCGCGGCGGAGCTCATCGCGGCTGAGGTGGTTCATCGCGAGCCGCCGCGCGGGCGGCCGAACAAGACGCGCAGTTCGTCCTTCGCCGCCTGGAGGCGCGCACGTTGGGCTGCCGGAAGCGTTCGGCCGGCGCGATTGATATAGAAGGTGAGCATGGACATGGCGGAGCGAAAGGGCGGCGCCTTCCGTCGCTGGCTCCGCTCGGCGGAGCGCTTGAGGGAGCGGGCGATCTCGCGCGGATCATCCAGGGCAAACACGCCGGGCTCGAGATCCAAGGCATTGCTGGTCTCGGTGACGCGCTGCGACCATCGCTTGCGTCGGGCAGGGGTCACCGGGCACACTTCTCAACTCCGAGCCACGAGCAGCGGCATTGCGGCAAATGCCACCAGCGTGATCGCGTACACCGCACCCGGCGCACGGCTTTCAGAATAGGCACCACGGCACCGTAGCACTCCACGTCCGGTGGTGCAAGACCTCGTATCTTGACTCAGGGGAGCAAACCATCCGCTAATAGCAGCGGGGAGGTGCGCAGTTGCGGACCCGGCGCGGCCGGAACGAAATCTCGTGACGATGAAGTGGTTCCTCACCCCATCGACCGTCCACCTCCGCGAGATGCTCGCTGAGCGCGGCAAGGCGCTGGGTGGGTACGAGACGGTTCGGTTTGCCGACGGCGAGCGCAGCTATCGCCTGACCGAGGACGTCAGCGGCCGGGCCGTGACTCTGATCGCCTCCGTGACGCCGGACCCGACGTCGTTGTTCGATCTGTTGGCGCTCTTCCGGCTCCTTGAAGAAAACGGTTCACACACGCCGTCAGTGGTGGTTCCTTATCTTGGTTACGCGCGCCAGGATCGGCCGGTCCGTCCAGGAGAGGGGAGTCTGGGCGTGATGGTCGCCGAGCTCTTGAGAAACCTCCAGCCGGCCGGGCTCCGAGTCCTCGACGTCCACAGCCCGCGTATCGTGGAAGCGCTCGGTCCCCGCGCAATCGAGTTGTCCGCGCTCCCGCTCTTTGCGGAGCACGTCTCCCGTGGTGAGCCCGTCGATGTGGTGGTGGCGCCTGATGCCGGTGCCCGTCATCGGGCTCAAACCTTGGCGGCCCAACTCATCCCCAACGCCGAGGTCGTCATCGTCGAGAAAGCGAGGCCGAGGCCGAACGTTGCCGTGGCGCGGACCATCAGCGGCGAGGTGAAGGGAAGACACGTGGTGATCGTCGACGACATGATCGACACGGGCGGGACGATTTGCGAAGCGGTGAGGCTGGTCTCCGAGCGCGGCGCCCGCAGCATCCGGCTCGCCGCGACCCACGGGATATTCTCGCAAGACGCTCGTGAACGGATCAGCCGCCTGCCCGTGCGGAACACTTGGGTGACGAATTCCCTCCCGCAACCCGCCCATGAGCGGATCCAGGTTCTGGATATCACTCCGATTCTTCTCTAATTCTTTAATCCTTCCAGAAGTTCGGTTTTGGGGGGGGTGCCGCCGGTTGGCTCAGCGGCGCGATAACGGAAAATGTCCTTCATGAATTCAGCCTGCATTCGAAACCTGCACTGCTTCGGAACCGACTTCCGCTTGCACTTTCCAGCGTGCTTCGCTACTGTGCCGATTACACGCGTTTCCCAGGTGTGATCGAGTGGTTTCGATTCACCCCGTGCACCACGTCAGGAGCCGTCGCTCCGAACCCAAGCGAATCTCGGGCGTTCGCCGACCGCTGTGCTTATAAACCGATGAGGAGCTCCCATCCCCATGATCATCAGTGCTCAAGTCAGCCTCTACCCCTTACGGCAAGACCATCTCTCCCCGGCAATTCAAAGCCTGTATAGCGCCTTCCAGTCCGCGGGCCTGAGTCCAGACATTGGCACGATGAGCACGCTCGTCACGGGGGAGGCCGATCTGGTCTTCGATTCCTTGCGGCGTGGCTTCAGCCGGGCCGCGGCTAACGGCCAGGTCGTGATGGTCGTGACGCTCTCGAACGCCTGCGCGGTTTGACCTCGGATCGGTGATGCCTTGGGAGGTCTTCGAGCGGGCGGCCAGCGGCTATGAACAGTGGTACACGTCTCGCCGTGGACAACGGGCGGACCGGGCCGAGTCGGCACTCCTCGCTCGTCTCCTGTCCGATTTTCCCCAAGCCCGAACCGTTGTGGAGGTCGGGTGTGGGACCGGGCACTTCACGCGTCAGATGCAAACCCGGGGAATGCGGGCGGTGGGGCTGGACCGGGCGGAAGGCATGCTCCGGCAGATGCGCGCGCGAACTCCTGTTGTCCCGGCGGTCCTGGCGGATGCCCATCGGCTCCCATTTCGCAATCACGCGGTGGACCTGACCGTGTTCATCACTACATTAGAGTTCTTGGAGGACCCCTTGTCCGCGCTTTCGGAAGCCGTCCGGATCACGTGCCAGGGAATGATCGTTATGGTCCTGAACCGATGGAGCCTCGGCGGCTTCTCGCGGAGATGGGGGCGGCAGGCGCGGCGGGCCATCCTGGGACAGGCGCGGGACTTTTCACGTCGAGAACTGGAGCGTATGGTCCGAGATGCGGCGGGAGCACGATGGGGTGGCGTCTGGTGGGCGAGTACGCTGCTCCCGGATGGTCTCTGGAGGGCCGTGATCACGATTCCCGCCGGCGACGTGATCGGCATGGGGATCAGGTTGGTGTGACAGAGTCGTGTGATCCAGTGCGGTCCCCTCCGTTGCCAGCCGGTCACCTCCGCGCTTGAGGTCGGGGAGGTTTCAGGATGAACGAGCAGCATATTGTCGAAAAGGGAGGGGCGACGTTTGAAGGGATCAACTTGCTCCTCTGCGAGAATCCGCTCCCTCCCATCGACGAGGCCATTGCCGCGGCCCAAGCCGAACTCGGTCGAAGCAACCATTACACCGAACCGTATTCGGGACCCCTGCGCCACCTGATCGCGCGGCAACTCGGGCTGTCTGAGCGGTTGATCCACATCAACGCCGGCTCGGAATTGATCCTGCGCCAGCTCTTTGACCGCTTCGGAAGGCAGGTGCACCTGCTGACGCCGACCTATGCCCTGTTTCCCGACATCGCCCGGCGCTATACCGAAACACGATTGTTGCCCGAGCAGGCCTTTGCCTTCGATCTCTCCGGGCTGGTGATCCCCGCGGGCACCACGCTCGCCGTCATCGTCAACCCCAACAACCCCAACGGTGGTACTTTCGACACCAGACCATTGCCCGACTTATTGCGCCGATACCCCGAGACCCGCTTTCTCGTGGACGAGGCGTTTATCGGCCTGGCCGGGCAATCGGTCGCCCATCTGGTACCCGAACATCGCAATCTGCTGGTGACCCGCACCTTGTCCAAGGCGCATAGCCTGGCGGGGTTTCGGGTCGGCTATGCCGTGCTCCCCGAAGCCGTTGCCGACGATCTGAATACGCACAACGAGGCCTACCCGCTGGCCCGCCCGAGTCAGGCGGCGGCACTAACGACCTTGACGCATGAAGACAAGATCCGCGCGCGGGCCGTTCAATTGCGCGCCTGGACCGAGGACCTCGCCGCACAGTTGCGCGCCCTGGGGGCGCGGACTTTTCCGACCGAGACCTATTTCTTCGTCGCCGACTTTGCCCCGCACGACGCGGACCAACTCGCGGCACGCCTCAAGGAGCGCGGGATTCTCATCAAACCGCTCGACGACCCGCGCCTGGGCCCCGGCTATATGCGCGTCACTACGGCAGTGCCGGAAGACAACGTGCGGTTTGTCGAGACCCTGAAGACGTTGCTCTGATCCAAGGGTCCAAGGAGAGCATGGACGCCCTGTTGCTGTGGATCATCGGAAGCGGCCTGCTTATGAGCGCGATCGCGCTCGTCGGCAGTGTGACGCTGTTGCTCAAGGAGCAGACCCTCCGGCTCATTCTCCTCCCCCTGGTCGCGTTTGCCGCGGGGTCGCTGTTGGGCGGCGCTTTTTTCCATATGATCCCCGCCGGGCTTGAGGCCGGAATGAGCATCGCCGCGGTTCATGTCTGGACACTCGCCGGGTTTTCGGCGTTTTTTGCGCTCGATCAGTTCCTGCATTGGCATCACTGCCAGCGGGCCGAGCGAGCGTGCAAGAAGCCGTTGACCTATCTGATTCTGATCGGTGACGGCCTGCATAATTTTCTCGGCGGGCTCGCGGTGGCCGGCACCTTCTTAATCGATATTCGCCTCGGTGTCGTCACCTGGCTCGCGGCTGCGGCGCACGAAGTGCCGCAGGAACTCGGCGACTTCGGGGTGCTGGTGCACGGCGGCTGGGAGCGGCGCCGGGCGCTGTTCTACAACGTGCTGTCCGCGCTGACCTTCCTCGTGGGCGGTCTCGTCGCCTACAGCGCGTCGTCCCGCCTCGACGTGTCGTTCCTCGTGCCGTTCGCGGCCGGCAACTTCCTCTACATCGGCGCTTCGGACCTGATCCCGGAGGTCAAAGAGCACGTCGACCTGCGAGTCAACGTGGTGCACTTTGCGGCCTTCACCGTGGGCGTCGCGTTCATGCTGCTCGTAAAGGCCGCGCTCGAGCCATAGCCGATGTCCGCGCAGCCAACGACCTCAAGACTGCCGAACGGTGGCGTCCTCAGGTGACAGCTCGATCTCCACAACACCATGGCCCAGACTCACCAGTCTATTCCCGGCCGCCGGCGCCCAGGGGAAATACCCCTCGTTCGGGGGATAGGGTTTTTGGAAGCCGCTGTTCATAATGTCGGGGTTCGGACTGGGCGATCGACATTTCGAATAGAGAATCGGGAGGGTGTCGTGGTACGGTGGGAACTGTTTCATCACGGCGCTGACATGGGCGTGCGGGGGGCCGGTCGCTCCAAGGCCGAAGCGTTCGAGCAAGCGGCGACCGCGCTCACCGGTGTCGTGACCGATCCCGCGACGGTCGCGCCGAGCACCGTGGTGGAGTTCACGCGCCAGGAGGCCGACGATGAGTTGCTCCTGGTCGACTGGCTCAACGCGTTGGTGTATGAAATGGCGACCCGCCGAATGCTGTTCAGCCGGTTCGAGGTCGCCATTGAGGGCGACACGCTGCACGCGAAAGCCTGGGGCGAGGCGGTGGACGTCGCCAGACACCAGCCGGCCGTCGAGGTCAAGGGCGCCACGTTTACGGAACTCCAGGTCCGTCGGGATCCGGACGGAACCTGGATCGCCCAGTGCGTGGTCGACGTGTAGCGGGAGCTCTGGAGGCTACGATGGAACTCGCTCAACTGCTGCGACAATCCGAGACCGAGTGGTGGATCCTGCCGACCGGGAAAATGCGCGTGCCCGTGGTCATCTACGCGACCGAATCATTGATGCAGGAGATGGACCAGAAGGTTTATGAGCAGGCGGTCAACGTGGCCACGCTGCCCGGCATCGAAAAGGCCTGTTACGTGATGCCCGATGCGCACTGGGGGTACGGTTTCCCGATCGGCGGCGTGGCGGCCTTTGATCCGGAGCGGGGCGGAGTCATATCAGCGGGGGGCGTGGGCTTCGATATTTCCTGCGGAGTCCGCACCCTGTTGACCGGTCTGACCCGGGAGGAGATCCTGCCGGTCAGGGAGGGGCTTGCGGAGAGCTTGTTCCGGAAGGTGCCGGCCGGCGTGGGCAGCCGGGGCCAGATTCACCTGGGCTCCCAAGAGATGGACGAGATGCTGCGCGGCGGAGCCAGCTGGGCCGTGGGGCGGGGGTATGGCCTTCCGGAAGACCTGGAACGGACCGAAGAGCGCGGGCGCATGGAAGGCGCCCGGCCCGATCAGGTGTCGGATTTCGCCAAGAAGCGCCAGCAAGACGAGATGGGCACCCTGGGTTCGGGCAACCACTACCTCGAAGTGCAGGAAGTCCGGGCGGTGTATGACAGCGAGTTGGCCGCGGCTTACGGCATCCGGGACGGGGAGGTGGTGGTCAGCATCCACTGCGGCTCGCGCGGCCTGGGTCACCAGATCGGGACCGAGTTTCTGAAAAGAATGCTTCCGGCCGCCGCGCGCGCCGGCATTGAACTCCCGGACCGGGAGCTCGCCTGCGCCCCCATTGAGTCGGACGTGGGGCAGGAGTACCTGGGAGCCATGCGTGCAGCCACCAACTGTGCGCTGGCCAACCGACAGATCATCACCCACTTGGTACGTCAGGCTTTCCACCAGATTTTCCCCTCGGCTCAGCTTCGGCTGCTCTACGACGTGTCCCATAACACCTGTAAGGTGGAAACACATACCATCGACGGGCACCCCAAACGTCTCTTCGTGCACCGCAAAGGCGCGACGCGCGCGTTCGGCCCCGGGCATCCGGATATCCCGGCCGCGCTTCGCGCCGCGGGCCAGCCCGTGCTGATCGGCGGCACCATGGGAACGGCGTCGTACGTCTTGGCCGGCACCGGGAAGGGCCTGGAACGGTCCTTTGGATCGGCCTGCCACGGCGCTGGGCGAAGCATGAGTCGCCACCAGGCCTTGAGACAATGGCGGGGCCGAGAGCTGATCGATGACTTGGCTGCCAAAGGGATTCTTATCCGCAGCCCCTCGTACCGCGGCGTGGCGGAAGAGGCGCCGGGTGCCTATAAAGACGTCAGCGCCGTGGTGGATGCGGCGCATGAAGCCGGACTGGCCAGAAAGGTGGCTCGGCTCGAGCCGATGATCTGCATCAAAGGATAGTGTTTGGGGGTGTTTGGGGGAATGTTTTTCCCGTTCGTTTCGTTCAGAGTCGCGGTTGAAGTCCGGATGCAACTCACAGTCTGCTGAGGCCTGAACTGAAGGGAGGTGAAACGATGGGTACCTATGTGATGCTGACGAGGGTCTCGCCCGAGAGCACGAGTTCACCGGAACGACTGAAGAAGCTGGAACACGAGGTCAAGGAGCGGATCAAGAAACACTGCCCACAGGTGCGCTGGGTGGCCAACTATGCCGTGCTGGGGCCGTACGACTATCTCGACATCTTCGAGGCCCCTGACGAAATCGCCGCGAGCAAGGTGAGTGCGATCGTGCGCTCGTTCGGCCATGCCACTACCGAGACCTGGAGCGCGCTTCCCTGGGAGCGTTTCAAGGGGGTGATTTCGGAGCTCGGGTCCTAAAGGCGCATAGGCTCGTCCATTCCCGGAGACGGAGGGCGTGGAGGCTTCCGTGACCGGAATCTCACCACGTCAGTTGAAAGCCATTTGGGCGTTGTCCCACCGCGTGGGCCTGGACGAGGGGGCGTTGCACGTGTTGGTGGCGTCGCGAACCGGGCGGGCGTCGCTGCGCGAGTTGCGACGTTCCGAAGCCGCGATGGTGATCGACGAGTTGCTGGCGAAAGTCAGTGGTCGAACGTCGGCGCCTCGCAAGCCCGGGGCGATGACCAAGGCCCAGCAGGCGTTACTGGCGCGGCTCGCAGCCGAATTGGACTGGCCCCCCGAGCGGTTGCCCGCGCTGGCGCGACGGATGTATGGAGCCAGCGCGATACGGGAACTCACCGTCAAACAGGCGTCTGGCCTGATTGAGGCGTTGAAGGCGATGCTGAAGCGCAGAGCCGCCTAGAGGCTACGGTCGCCGCGGTGCCGTGTACCCGGTCTTGAAACGCTTCTCTTCCTGTTCGACCTTCTCAACCGCCTCGGCCTTCTCCTGGCACGGCACGCACAGTCTGGCGAACGGTTCGGCCTGTAATCGCGGTAAAGGGATATGTGATCCGCAGCTCTCGCACACGCCGTACGTGCCTTCTTCGAACCGCCGGAATGCGTCGGCGATGTCCTTGTACGTCCGGTAGCGCATTTGGAGCAACGCGTAGTCCACGCCCTCGCCGAGGTCCTTGGACGCCAGGTCTTCCATGTCCATGACGACCTCCACCGCCCGCTCACCGGCGTCGGACAGGCGGCGGCCGATCTGGGTCTCGACGTCTTGAACGGTCTGCTCGCGGAGCCGATGGAGCAGCTCGCGGAGCTGCCGCCGTCGTTCCTCGCTGATCGCGTCTCGCGTCATGGTCAGGCTCCTTCTGCCTGCGGTTGCGTGGTGCCGGCGCGGCCCGCAGCGTGGTTCCGCGAGGTGACGACGACCGTGCTGGCTTGCGGGCCTTTCTCGCCTTCTTCCTCCACGTACCGAACGTGTGCGCCGACCTCGATGTGGTTGAACCCGTCGTTGAGCACGCTGTTGCGGTGGAAGTAAATCTCGCGGCCGTCCGGCGTTTCCAGGAAGCCGTACCCCTCGATCGGAAAGAGCCGGCTGACGCGGGCTTCGGGCTGCGGGGTCTCGCGCGGGACCACGTCCTGGAACTCGTGTTTCCGGCGCTCGCGCAGTTGGCGCCACGCCGCGTCGAATGCGTCGCGGATCGCCACGTACAGGTCTTCATGCGGCTCGCGCTTGACGACCAACTCCGCGCCCGGGATCGTGAGATCGATCCGGACGTTGTAGAGCGCGCCCTGGTGGCGGTGCTTGTGCGGAAGCTCGACCAGCACGCGGCACCCGATGATCCGGTCGTCCGCCGCGTCGAGTTTGGCGGCCTTCTCCTGGATGGCGGCTTTGGCCGCCTCGGACAACGACATGTTGCGCACGGTGATCTGCAGCGGGTGTTTCATCAAGGCCTCCCCGTTGTAGGACATTGGGTGGAACCGGCGGCGGGCGCCTGGCGTATCCGACGCCGGCCGGTCTCGTCTCACGAGATCTTCACCTCGATGGACTTGGGTTTTGCGCGCTCGGATTTCGGCAGGTGGACGGTGAGCACGCCGTTCTTGAAATCCGCGGAGATCTTGGACGCATCCGCGTCCTCCGGCAATGTGAAGCTTCGAGAAAAGCTTCCATAAGCCCGCTCGATCCGATGGAATTTCTTGCCCTTCTCTTCCTTCTCCTGGGTGCGCTCGCCCGAAACGGTGAGGACGTCGTCCTGCACCGAGATCTTGACGTCGTCTTTCTTCACCTCGGGCAATTCGGCCTTGACCAGATACTCCTTCTCGTCTTCGATCACGTCGACCAGCGGAGCCCAATCGGTCAACGTCATACGTTCTTCCCGCTCGCCCGCTTTGCGGACCGGTGCACGGCCGAACAGCGTGGACAGTCGTCCTTGCAGCTCATCCAGTTCCTTAAAGGGATCCCAGCGCATCAAATCGGTCATATGTCACCTCCCAGTGAAGTCGGACACTCTATATTTGTAGTGCAAAACTAACAGGCACATCAAGGGGCGACGAGACCTCGTCCGGATGAACGCCACGACAAAATGGGGTGACCCGATTGGTCCGAACAGGGTAGCTCGGATAGGTTATCGCAAATGGCCCGTGCAGGGGGTGGATTCGAGCAGGCTATCAAGAGTAGGCTGAGGTTGTGTTGACCGGACTGCAAGCTCAGCACCGCCCAACTCCCGCCGAGCACGACCGCGCGACGTTCCGACCGGCTCCTCACTGGCACGCGATGGATGTGGAGGAGGTGCTCCACGCGCTCAAGACCTCGCGCAAGGGGCTCTCGAGCGTGGAAGCCGAGCGGCGCCTGACCCGCCACGGCCTCAACGCGCTGCCGGTCAAGGACCGCACCAGGCTGTGGTCGCTCGTGGTGAGCCAGATCTCGGACGTGATGATCCTGGTCCTCCTGGCCGCGGCGGTGATCGCGTGGGCCGCCGGCGACGTGGGCGACGCCGTGCTCATTACCACGGTGGTGGTGATCAACCTCGCGCTTGGTTTGGGCCAGCACTATCGCGCGGAACGCGCGGTGGCCGCGTTGCGTGAGCTCGAGAAGCCGGTCGCAACCGTGCGGCGCGACGGCAGGATTTTCAGCGTGCCGTCCGCCCACTTGGTGCCGGGCGACATCATGCTGGTGGAGGCCGGCGATCGGGTGCCGGCCGATGGTCGCCTCATCGAAGCCGTTCAACTCCGGATCAACGAGTCGTCGCTCACCGGCGAGTCCGTGCCCGCGAGCAAACACGTCCGAAAGCTCCATCTCGGCGCGGTTCCGATCGGAGATCGCAGCGACATGGTGTTCATGGGCACCACGGTCGCCGCGGGCCGGGCCACGGCCATCGTGACCGAGACCGGTATGACCGCGGAATTGGGCAAGATCGCGGGCTTGCTCCAGGCAGTGGAAGAACCCCCCACCCCGCTGCAGCGGCGGTTGAATCACCTCGGGAAACGCTTGGCCGTGGCCACGGTCGCGTTGACCGCTCTGGTATTCGTGGTCGGACTCTGGCGGGGAGAGCCGTTCACCTTGATGTTGCTCACGGCCGTCAGCCTGGCCGTGGCCGTCATCCCCGAGGGACTGCCCGCGCTGGTGGCCATCGTGCTGGCGCTGGGAGGGCTGCGGATGGCGCGGCGGCAAGCGCTGATTCGAAAACTGCCGGCCGTGGAAACCCTGGGGTGCGTGACCGCCATCTGCTCCGACAAGACCGGCACGCTGACGCAGAACGTCATGTCGGTGGTGATTATCGCGCACGGAGGCCGGTTGGTGGAGGTGACGGGAGACGAGTACCGCCCCGAAGGCACGTTCATCGAGAACGGGAATGTGGTGGACCCCAAGGATGACGAGGCGTTCGTCCAACTCCTGCGTGGGGCCGCCCTCTGTACCAATGCGGGCTTGCGGTTACGCGACGACAGGTGGACGGTGCTGGGCGACCCCACCGAAGGCGCACTGCTGGTGGCCGCGGCCAAGGCCGGGCTCTGGAAGGAAACGCTCGAAGGCGAGTATCCGAGGGTCGCTGAATTGCCGTTCGATTCCGACCGGAAGCTGATGACCACGATTCACCGGGACCGCACGGGCCGGCTCTGGGTGGTGACCAAGGGAGGCATCGACGAGGTCCTGGCGCGATCGACCGCCGTGGCGTGGACCGGGTCGGTCGAGCCCCTCACGCGGTATCGGCGCGACCAGATTCTGCGAACCAACCGCGAGCTGTCGTCGGACGGGGTGCGCGTGATCGCGTGCGGATTGCGGGAACTCGACGCGATGCCCTCCGTGGAGAAGCTGCCGGGCGTCGAGTCCGAGTTGCTCTTTCTGGGCCTGTTCGGGATGATGGACCCTCCTCGCCCCGAGGCCCGCGTCGCGGTGACGCGTTGTCGCCAAGCCGGCATCCGGCCGGTCATGGTCACCGGGGACCATCTCGTCACGGCCGAGGCGATCGCGGTGAACCTGGGGATCAAGAGGCCGGCCGACGGAGTGCTGACGGGCGCGGAGCTGGAGCAACTGGACGCCGACGCCCTGGAGCGCGCCGTCGCCGCCACCGCGGTGTACGCGCGCGTGTCGCCCGAGCACAAAGTGAAGATCGTGGCGGCGCTCAAGCGGCGCGGCGAGGTGGTGGCCATGACCGGCGACGGCGTGAACGACGCGCCCGCCCTCAAGATGGCGGACATCGGGGTCTCCATGGGACGGGGCGGCACACACGTGGCTCGCGAAGCCTCGCACATGGTGTTGATGGACGACAACTTCTCGACGATCGTGGCGGCGGTTGAAGAGGGGCGGATAATCTACGATAATATCCGCAAATTCACCCGGTATATGCTCTCCACCAATAGCGGAGAAATCCTGACCGTCATCCTGGCCATGCTCGTCGGACTTCCCATCCCGCTTCTGCCCGTGCAGATCCTGTGGATCAACCTCGTCTCGGACGGCCTGCCGGCCCTGGCTTTGGGGTTCGAGCCGCCGGAGCGCGCGGTGATGGCTCGTCCCCCGCGCCGGCCCGATGAGACCATTTTCGCGAACGGCATGGGCGCGCACATCGTATGGGTGGGGCTGCTCATGGGGATCGGCACGGCCGCGGTGTTCGGGTGGTCGGTCGCGCAGGGCGATCTGGTGCGGGCTTACACCATGGCGTTTTTCACCTTGACCGCATTTCAGATGTTTCACGTGCTCGCGATTCGGTCGGAGCGCGAGGCGCTGTGGACGATCGGGTTGTGGTCGAACCCGCGCCTGCTCGGGGCGGTGCTGATGGCGGTCGCAGCCCAATTGGCGCTCACGTACAGCCCATTTTTGCAAACGTTTTTCCACACCACCGCATTGACGGGGCGGGAACTGGCGCTCTGCACTGCCGTCGCGTCTTCGGTCTACATCGCCGTGGAATTTGAGAAATGGTTACGCCGGAGAGCAGAATGAAACCAATCAAAAGAATACTGGTCGCCACCGACTTTTCCGACTGCTCGCGCGAGGCCGTCGACTACGCGTTGAGTTTCGCCGAGCGCGTCGGCGCGGAGGTCGAGATCGTGCACGTGGTCGAACGGCCCGTGTACTTCGAGGTCGGCGTGGCCCACAGCCTGCAACTCCGCCACGACGTGGACCAGTGGTTGCGCGAGCTCAAAGCCGAAGCCGCCAAACGCCTGGAGGCGCTGGTCAAGGAGGTCCGGAACCGCAAACCAGGGGTGCGGTCTTCATTGCGGGAGGGCATGCCGGTGGACGAACTTCTGAAGGCCGCGGGCGAGACCTCGGCGGATCTGATCGTGATCGGTACGCACGGCCGCACCGGGCTTCCGCACGTGCTTCTGGGCAGCGTGGCCGAGCGGGTGGTTCGCGGCGCTGGGTGTCCGGTGTTGACGGTGCGTCCGAAGAGTCGAGCCCGTCCATGAACGGCCATCTGCGGCGTTGCCGCTGCGCTTCCGGTGCTCACGTACGACCCAGTACGCTGCGCTCCGGTGCTCGCGGCGCCTTGCATCTGGCCATTCCTGAACGGGCTCCCTCAATTGCTTATACCCCGGCAATTGAGGGAAGCAGGCAATAAGGAGGCAATGATGAGTGCGTTCCAGGTCCACACGATTTTGGTGCCGACGGATTTCTCGGAGTGTTCGCTCGAAGCCATGCGCTATGCCATGGGGCTGGCGGAGATGTTGGGGAGCGGGGTGGTGTTTCTGCACGTGGTGGAGCCTCCGGCCTACGCAGTGGAATTGACCGGAGCCTACCCAGGATTCGAGCCCGACGTCACGAAGAAGCTCGCCGAGATGATGCACGACTGGGTGGAACAGGTGAAGGTTCAAGGCATCAGGGTGGAGTGGCACATCGAGATGGGGTCGGCGTTCGCCGAGATCCGCGACGCGGTTGCTCGGTACCACGCGGACCTGATCGTGATGGGGACGCACGGACGGACCGGGCTCGGCCACCTGCTGTTGGGCAGCGTGGCGGAGCGCGTGGTGCAACACGCGCCGTGCCCGGTGTTGACGGTCAAGGCCGCGAAGGCGGAAGCGGGCTCGGCGATGGAAAAGGCCACTGTCGCGTCGACCGAAACACAACGCGGGGCGCTCTCGCGCTGCCGCATCTGCGGCACTCCGTCCGCGGAATTGATCTGTGAAACCTGCAAAGCCCGCGTGCAAGCTGAAGCCCTCTCCCGCAAACGGGAAATCGAAAAAGAGGGACGCATTGGAACCGGGGGCCGTTCGGTCTCCTGACGTTCGCCATGGCAGGCCATCCTCTCAACATCTTCGTGATCCACGGGATCGGCGACTATCAAAACGTCGTCGGCGAACTCGATCGCGACCTTGCGGCCGGTGTCCGGCGGTCCGTAGGGGAGCTTCGCGCTCGATACCGGTTGCCGGACGCGCCGGACGCGCCGCTCTTGAACGTGATCCCGGGGCGCTGGGCGTCGGTCCCTGAAGGCCTGCTCAAGGAGCTCGAACAGCGGTTGTTCCACGGGCGGGTGGACCGATTGCGCGCGTTCGCCATGCGGTTGATGGGCGACGTGATCGCGTACCAGGGTCTCGCGGTGTACGAAGAAATCCACCGGGAGCTGGCGTACGCGCTGCGAAGCCGGCTCAAGCCCGAGAGCCGGCATCTCAGCGTGATCGGGCACAGCTTGGGCTCGGTGATTGCGTCGGATTTTCTATACGACCACACGCGGCGCCACAGCAGCAGATTCCGTGATCACTTCGGCGTGGATTTCGTGAACTTCTTTACGCTGGGATCTCCGCTCGTGTTGTACGCGGCGCGTTCTCCCGCGTGTACGTCCGGGACCTTCGGACCAGGCCGGGTGGTGGACGGTTTCGACGCGCCCGTTCACGTCGAGTCAGGGACCGGGGTCTGGCTCAACATCTACAGCGATGATGACGTGGTCGGGTACCCTCTGAAAACCGTCAACGATGCCTACGCCCGCGCCGTGACCGCGGATGTGGTGACCGAGGCCGGGAACGTGTTCACGCGGTGGAACCCGCTCAGTCACGGCGCGTATTGGACCGAGGCCGCGGTGATCGGGATCATCGCGGATAAGCTCGCGATCGACTACGCCGAGTGCAACCTCGGCCTGACGGGGTCGGCCATGCAGGACGCGGTCACCGCGTACCGGAACCGGTTTCTGCCCCCCACGCCCCCCGCGTCAGGGTCGCGGGTGGTCCGGGCGCAGACGGCTTCGTAATCGCGAGGGATCCGGTTGTCCTCAAAACACCCCCTTTGGGGTGTTCCTTTCCGTACTCGTGTAGTCCAAAATAACGACGCTTGTAGGGATCAATCAGGCGATGGACAACAGCGAGAGCCACGCGGGGCTGGATCAAGTGGGAGGCAGCGGCCATGATGGAAACGGCGCTCGATCGAATCACGCCGTACAACGGTCCTTGGGGCGAGGAGCAGGAGGAGATTGATTTGGTGCAATTGGACAATCCGCGGGATGAACAGAGCACGCTGCGGGTGTTGCAGACCCTAAGTCTGGCCGTGAGTCGGGCGCCCGAGCTGGCCCGTACATTGAATCAGGTGTTGGATCGCTTGCTGAGTCTGACCAAAGCCGACACCGGGGCCATCCACCTCGCTGAAAACGCTGAGAATGACCTGCGCCTGGTCGCCAGCCGGGGGCTTTCGGAGCGGTTCTGGCAGGCGGAGTGTCGGATCCCCAAGGGCGCGTGTTTGTGCGGGCGTTCTGCGTACGGGGATGAGCCGTTGGTGGTGGACGACCTCGCGTCCGACCCTCGTCTGGATCGGCCCGCGTGCTTGGACGAGCGAATCGGTGCGCTGGTGGCTGTGCCGTTCCGCTCCCGGGGCCGGACGTTCGGTCTGTTGACGCTCTACGCCGGTCAACCGGGGGCGTTCTCGAACATCGATCGCGCGCTTCTGCGGTCCATCGGATTCCAGCTCGGGGCCGCGATCGACAACGCAATGTGGGGTGCCAGCATGCGCGAGCGGGCCGTGACCGACGAGCGGCACGTCATCGCCAGCGAGCTGCACGACGGCGTGGCCCAAGCACTCGCGTACCTCAACCTGCAGGTCAGGCGCGTTCAAGGACTGCTGGACCGCGGCGCCTCCGACGGAGCCAGCCGTGAATTGGAGGTCGTGCGGGACGTCATCCAGAGCACGTACGAGGACGTACGGCACCTCCTTGCTGATTTCCGCAGTGCGCCGCCAGAGGCTGGATCCTTCGTTACGGCGCTCAAGAAGCAGTTGGAGACGTTCGAAGTGCGGACCGGGATTCGCGCGGAGCTGACCGGGGAAGGCGAAGCTGCGGCTCTCTCGTTCGGGCAACAGGCCGAGGTGTTTCGGATCATTCAAGAGGCGCTGGCCAACGTGCGAAAACACGCCCAGGCGAACACCGTGAGCATTGCGTGCGAACGCGGCGAGGGCTGGTGCCGGGTGCACGTGAAGGACGACGGCATCGGATTCGACCTCGTACGCCTGGGCGATGCCAGCGGAATGCACGTGGGCACCTCGATCATCCGGGAGCGGGCGGCCCGTCTGCGTGGACAAGTCATAATCGAATCACAGCCAGGACAAGGAACCACCGTGACCATTTCGATCCCTCTTCCCCTCGACGAACAAAGGAGAACCCCATGAGCCCGACCCCTTCCACCGACCGGACCATTACCGCTTTGGTGGTCGACGACCACACGCTGCTCCGCAAGGGGCTCGTGGATCTTCTGCGGGATCGTGGCATCAACGTCCTGGGGGAGGCCAGTGACGGCAGGGCGGGAATCGAACAAGCGGCGAAACTAAAGCCCGATGTGATCCTGATGGACGTGAACATGCCGGGGTGCGGCGGGATCGAAGCGACCCGGGCGATCCGCGAACGGGTGCCGGATGCGCGGGTGTTAATGCTTACGGTGTCGGAAGACGACGAGAACCTGTTCGCAGCGGTCAAGGCCGGGGCCAAGGGCTACGTGCTCAAAAACGTGGATCCCGACGAACTCGTGTCGGCCATTGAGCGCGTCATGAAGGGCGAAGCCGTGATCCCGCATCAAATGGCCTCGAAGTTCCTTCAGGAGTTCGCGTCATTGGCCAATGGCCGCATCTCTCAGATGGCGGGAGCGTCTCAGGCCTTGACCACCCGGGAAGAAGAAATTCTCTGCCAATTGTCGAACGGAGCGACCAACAAGGAAATCGCCAATACACTTTCGATTTCCGAACACACGGTCAAGATTCACTTGAAGAATATCTTGAAGAAGCTGCACATGAGCAATCGCACGCAGGCGGCGATTTATGCGCAGCGGCATGGGCTGGTCGCCGCACCGCCCGCGCCCCAAACCCGGTAAAGCCTGTTCATGAGCGGCCATCTGCGGCGTTGTCGCTGCGCTTGCTTCGCCAAGCGGGAGGAGTGGGGCATCGACAGCGCCACAGGACGGCGCGAAGCGCTTTCCGGTCCTCACGGTTTCGTAGGGGCGTATTGCAATACGCCCCTACAGGTCCGGGTCTCGCTCCGCCTGCGACCCACCTTCGGGAATGGAAATGTCGGAAGTCCCCGAAGGGGGCATCTGGCCCGCTCCTGAACAGGCTTCGACCTGACGGTCGGAGATCGAAAGAAGAGACAAGATGGAAACCGGAGCCGAGTGCGAAATTCCGAGTGTGAACCTGTCCGATGCCGAGGCCAGGCGCCTGCTGGGCCAGGCGAAGGTCATTGCGGTGGTCGGGCTGTCGGCCAATCCTGAGAAGCCCTCGCACTTTGTGCCGAGGTACCTCCAGGAACAGGGCTTCACCGTCATCCCGGTCAACCCCACGGCCAAGGGGCAGATCCTAGGGAAGACCGTGTATCCCTCGTTGCGTGCGGTGCCGGGTCCGGTCGACATCGTGGACGTGTTCCGGCCGGCGGCGGATGTTCCTCCCATCGTGGAAGACGCGATTACGATTGGCGCCAAGGCGATCTGGATGCAGGAAGGCATCGTCAACAACGCCGCAGCCGACCGCGCCAGAGCCGCCGGCCTGCAAGTCGTCATGAACAAATGCATGATGAAGGTGCATCGCGCCCTTCCGGGCGCGAAATAAAAATTGTCGGGCCGCGAAAGCGGCTCATCTTGGCAGCCATCCTTCCAACACAAGGAGGTCCAACATGGCGGAAGCAAAAACGCTCGAGGTCGGTGAGGTTGAAAAAGCCCCTGCAAAACGCGAAGAATCGTTGTGGCCGAATCTCGCCAGACTGGAACGCGACATGGAGCGAATGGTCGAGAGTTTTTGGGGCCGGCCGTTTCCTTTCGCGCGGGATTTCGAACGGTTCCTGGGCTTGCCGGCGATGCGGGAGATGCCCATCGAGATGTACGACGAGAAGGATGACCTGGTCGTGAAGGTCGAGTTGCCGGGAATCACCAAGCAGGACTTGGAGGTGTCGCTCGCCGACAACCGGTTGACCATTTCGGCCGAGAAGAAGCGATCCACGGAAAAGACTGAAAAGGGACGATATTTGTCCGAGGTGGGCTACGGGCGCTGCGTTCGGACGGTCGAGTTGCCCCCCGGCATTGTCTCCGAGAAGGCGAAAGCCTCGCTCAAGAACGGACTCTTGGAAATCCGCATTCCTCGGACCGAAGAGGCGAAGCGGCGGGAGATCAAGATCAACGTGGACTAACGCTACTCCTCCTTCACCCTCCCTCTTTGCGGGGGAGGGTAGGGTGGGGGGCCACGCAAGCGAGGGAGGGTGAAGCGATGAGCGTGACAAAGCGTCTCAAAGACTACCTCGATGAAAACCAGGTGCGGTACGAGGTCATCGCGCACCCGCCCACGGAGAGCGCGCCCGCCACGGCCGAAGCCTTGCACGTCCCGGGCAAAACCGTGGCCAAAGTGGTCATGATTAAAGAAGGGGGCGATGACGTGATGGCCGTGCTGCCGGCCAACCTCAAGGTCGACGTGCTGCGCATTCAGGAAGTGCTCGGCCGGCGGCCGGGTCGTCGGATCCGCCTGGCCACGGAATCGGAATTCGCCAAGTTGTTTCCCGACTGCGAAGTCGGGATGATGCCCCCATTCGGCAACCTGTACGGGCTGGACGTGCTGGTGGACTCCTCGCTGACCGAAGACGAGGAGATCGTGTTTCCGGCGGGAAATTCCAGAGAGTCGATCCGGATGGCGTACGACGACTACGAGCGGCTGGTCGTGCCGCGCGTGGTTGACTTCGGTTCGCGTCTCGTCGGACGCTGACGGTTCGTCTTCCCTCGGCCCGCGAGATGCGAGGCTGGGTGCTTCGCCCGAAGTGCCCAGCCTTGCGTCTCGCCTTGCCTTGCAACTCGCCTCCCGCTCAGCGCGTAGGTGGCGAGCCTTTCACGCTTCACGTTGACCTCGAACTTGTGGTATCACTCATCCGGCCTTGTGCGATGCCATCGGCCGGTGTCGTCTCCCGGCGTCGTCTGCGAACACAAGTTGAGGGCATGAACTAACCGGGTCGTGATCGAAAAAAGGAGTGGGTATGCACGCGCGCGTGGTTCTGATCGTCGGATCGGTCGCAGGAATCATGGGGTTCGGCGTCCCCGCATGGGCGCAGCCGAGCGCGGAGGGAGCCCTCACCTTGGCTCGCGCGGTCGAGCGGGCGCTGGAGACGTTTCCCTCGGTGCGGGCGGCGAGAGCCGGACTCGACGAGGCTCACGCTTCAGTGGGGGAGGCCTCCGCGGCGAGGCTCCCATCGCTCCAGTTGAACGCGACGGCCACGCGCTTTGAGGAGCCGATGCTGGTCTCCCCCATCCACAGTTTTACCCCGGCGGGCATCCCCTCGTTCGACCACACGCTCTACCAAGGGAGCCTCGCGCTGAATTACACGGTGTTCGACGGCGGAGCGCGCGGGGCGCGGATCCGCCTGGCGCGCGCGCAGGCCGGATCGGCCGAATCGGCTCTCGGCGCCGAGGGACAGGCCCTGGTCGCCCGCGTGGTGTCTGCGTATCTCGAGGTGTTGAGTCAACGGGAAGTCGTCGCGGCGCGCGACAGCCATCTCGTCGCCCTCGGGTCAGAGTTGACGCGTGCCCAGCAACGGCACGAGGCCGGCACCGCGGCGCGCGTGGAAGTACTCCGCGTTCAGGCGGCGCTCGCCACCGCCGAGGCGGAACGCGTCACGACGACCGAAGCGTTGAACCGGGCCGAACGCGAGTTGGCGCGGCTGATCAATCGGTCCGTCGAGGAGGTGCGAATCGCCGGACTCGTTCCTGTGGTTCTCTCCGATCCGTTGCTTCCATCGCGGGATGCGCTGACGACGGAAGCGCGCGAGGCCAATCCGACCGCCAAACAGGCCCGCGCGTTGGCAGCGTCAGCCGGCGAGGCGGTGGCGGTGGCCAAGAGCGCCCGCTGGCCGGAACTGGGTTTGGTCGGAACCTACCTGTACTACGACTCCGGGAACCACGGCGCCGACCGTACTGCGGAGTGGAACACCGGCGCGAAATTGTCGTACGTGCTTTTCAGCGGTGGGGCACGGGAGCGAGGCATCACGCGGGCCCAAGCGGCCCTCCTCTCCGCGGAGGAGCAGGTACGAATGGCCGAAACGCAGATCGACCAAGAGGTGGACCGCGCCGCCTCTCGGCTCGACGAGGCCCGCGCACGGATTAAGAGCCTCGAGACGGCGGTCGCTCGTTACGAGGAAGTGGTCCGTGTCGAAAAGTTGCTGCGGGAAACGGGTTCCGGTACCGAGACCGACTATCTCAACGCCGAGGCGGATCTCCTGACGGCGCGGGCGAACCTCGCTGAAGCCCGGTATGGAGAAATCGCGGCGCGCACGGACCTGGCTCGGGTGGTCGGTCAACTCGACCTCGCGTGGCTGCGCCGAACCATCGGAGACCAGCCGTGAGCGCGAAGAAGCGGTTGGTGCCGGTGGTCATCGTCTCTGCGTTGGGCCTGGCGATCGTGTTCTGGTTCGCCGCGAACAGGCAAGACGGGGCCAGGTCCACGATCAGCGCGTCCGGAACCGTCGAGGCGACCGATTCGCAGTTGGGCTTTCAAACCGCGGGGCGTCTCAGCGACCTGGCCGTGCACGAGGGCGATCCGGTCAAGGCGGGAGACGAGTTGGCGCATCTGGACCGGGCTGAGACCGAGGCGAAGCGTCAACAGGCCGTGGCTCAAGTCGCGTCCGCTCGAGCCGGGCTTCTCGAACTGGAGCGCGGTTTTCGCTCCGAGGAGATCGCCCAGGGACGGGCGGCGTTCGCGGCCGCGACCGAGCGGCTGACCGACGCGAAACGGGATCTGGACCGCGCCAAACGTCTGTACGACGGGGGGGCCGTGAGCGAAGAGAACTACGACAAGGCCCGGGTGGCGTTCGACGTCGCGACCAGCCACTACGAGCAGGCGAAGCAGCAGGTGCAGATTCTGGAAACCGGACCTCGCCGCGAGAAGATCGAGGCCCAACGGGCCGTGCTGGCACAGGCCGAGGCGGCGCTCAAGGTCATCGATGCCACGCTGGCTAATATGACCATTCGTGCGCCGTTTGACGGCATCGTGACGGTGCGTCACCGGGAACCCGGGGAAATCGTGCAGGGCGGATCGCCGGTGGTGACCGTGATGAACCCGGACGATCGGTGGGTCAGGATCTACGTGCCCGAGACCAAGATCGGCGCCGTCCGCACCGGCGGGGACGCGACGATCACGACGGACACGTTTCCGGGCAAACCTTATCGCGGAGTGGTCGTGTTCATCGCGAGCGAGGCGGAGTTCACGCCCAAGACGGTTCAGACGACCGAGGAGCGGGTGAAGCTCGTCTACGCGGTCAAGGTGCGCATCACGGATGATCCGAGCCAGGACCTCAAGCCCGGAATGCCAGCCGACGTTCGTCTGGACGGAACGCCGGGGTGAGCCCCGACGCCGCCATCGAGGTTCAGGCGCTGACCCGCCGATTTCGCGATCTGGTGGCCGTCGACGCACTGAGTTTTTCGGTTCGTCGCGGCGAGTTATTTGGGCTCGTCGGCCCCGATGGCGCGGGCAAGACCACGACGCTGCGCATGTTGGCCGGCGTGCTTCGCCCAAGCGCGGGCGATGCCCTGCTCAACGGCGTCAGTGCCGCCCGCGATCCCGAGGCCATCAAGCACAACTTGGCCTACATGTCGCAGCGATTCGGGCTCTACGCGGATCTGACGGTCATCGAGAATCTCCATTTTTACGCCGACCTGTACCAGGTGCCGCGGGCCGAGCGCCAGACCCGCCTTGAGCGCCTGTTCCAGTTCTCGAATCTCGGACCGTTCCAGCACCGGCTCGCGGGCCAGTTGTCAGGGGGGATGAAGCAAAAGCTGGGGTTGTCGTGCGCGCTCATCCACGAGCCCAAAATCCTGTTGCTGGATGAGCCGACCTTCGGCGTGGACCCGATTTCGCGTCGCGATCTGTGGTTGATCGTGCACGACATGGTGGCGCGGGGCGTGACCGCGATCGTGAGCACGGCGTATATGGACGAGGCCGAGCGCTTCGACCGGGTGGCGCTCCTCCAGCAAGGGCGCCTCCTCGCGGTCGATGCTCCGGAAGCGTTGCAGGGGACGCTGGCGGACCGCGTGCTGATGGTGCGGGTCGACCGGGTGCGCGAGGCGAGCCGCCGTGTCGCCGCGCTGCCGGTCGTGGCCAGAGCCGCGGCGTTCGGCGATCGGCTGCATGTGATCGTGCAGTCGGCGGCACGCGACGCCGCGGCGGTGGAAGCCGTCCTGCGTGCGTCGGGGTTGACGGTGCACGAGGTGCGCGCGATCGCGCCTTCGATGGAGGATGTCTTCATCCATCGACTGTCCGAGGTGGGATAGGGCTCGAGTGCGATCTGACGCCACGGATGCTGCGGTTTCAGTCGAACGGCTGACCAAGGTGTTCAACGGGTTCACGGCCGTTGACGCGGTGTCCTTCGAGGTGCGACGAGGGGAGATCTTCGGGTTTCTGGGGCCCAACGGTGCCGGGAAAACCACGACGATCAAGATGCTGGCGGGCCTACTACTCCCGACCTCGGGCGGCGGGACCGTGGCTGGTTTCGACATGCTCACCGAGACCGAGGCCATCAAACGGCGCGTGGGGTACATGTCGCAACTGTTCTCACTCTATGGAGACCTCACGGTGGAAGAGAACATTGCGTTCTTTTCGGGGCTCAACGGCGTGCCGACGGCCCGGCGACCCGAGCGTCGCAATTGGGTGTTGGCCATGGCGGGGCTGACCGATCACCGCGCCCGCCTGACCCGCGAGCTGCCGCTGGGGTGGAAGCAGCGGCTCGCGCTCGGCTGCGCGGTCCTGCATGAGCCGCCCATCCTCTTCCTTGACGAGCCTACGTCCGGTGTCGATCCGCTGTCCAGACGCGCGTTCTGGGAGCTGATCAACAGTCTGACGGACGAAGGCATCACGGTCTTCGTGAGCACTCACTACATGGAGGAGGCGGAGTACTGCCATCGGTTGGCGTTGATGAACCGGGGGCGCCTGATCGCACTGGACACGCCCGCGGCTCTTCGGCGCGCGATGCGCGATCCGCTGCTCGAGGTCTGCACCGACCGGAGCCCGAAGACCGTGGAGGCGCTCCAGGGCATGCCGGGGGTCCTGGAGGTCGCGATGTTCGGTCGCGCCGTCCATGTGGTGGTGGAGGACGAGGGACAGGCCCGGCGAATGATTCCCGAACGACTCGCCGCGCACAATGTGACGGTGCGGGGCATCGAGAGGATTGAGCCGTCGCTGGAGGATGTGTTTGTGGCGTTGGTGCGGGCCGAAGGGGGCGCGGTGCTCGGGTAGGGGCTGTGGGAGCGTGTCGAGGAACCTGAGTGCGCCAAGAGCGCAAATGTTAATCGGTCCGAAGGCACCCTACAGGTGGCGAAGCAACGGCCATCTGCGGCGTTGCCGCTGCGCTTCCGGTCCTCACGTACGCACTCAGTACGCTCCGGTCCGGTGCTCGCGGCGCCTTGCATTTGGCCGATTCCTCGACACGCTGACTGGAAGATCGAATCCGCTGTCGGTCTTCCGCTGAGGGTTGATCGGCTGGAGGCCGCATGTGATGAACTTGCGTCGGTTGCTTGCGATTTCGCGCAAGGAGGTGCTCCAACTGCGCCGGGATACGCGGAGCCTTCTGCTGGCGTTTCTGCTTCCGGTCGTGCTGCTGGTCCTGTTCGGGTACGCCATTACCTGGGATGTCGATCACATTTCGACCGCGGTCCGGGACGAGGACGGGTCGGCGCAAAGCCGCGAACTGATCGACGCGCTCCGTTCGTCGGGGTACTTCACGGTGGCCATGAGCCTGGATCGCAGGTCCGCGATCGATCTGGTGCTGCAGGAAGGACGGGTCCAGATCGTCCTCGTCATTCCCCCGGACTTCGGCCGGCACGTCGGAACCGGCCGTCCCGCCTCGCTCCAGGCCATCGTGGACGGCAGCGACGCGAACACCGCCACGATCATCCTAAGTTACGCCCAGGCCGTGGTACAGACCTACTCCGCCGCGATCTCGTTGCAGGGCGTTCCGCGTCAGGCGCCGGTCAGCGCGGACAGCCGTGTCTGGTACAACGAAGACCTTGTCAGTCGCAACATGATCGTCCCGGGACTGGTCGCGGTGATCATGATGATCATCGCCGCGATGCTGACCTCGCTCACCATCGCGCGGGAATGGGAGCGGGGCACGATGGAACAACTCGCCGCCACGCCGGTCACCCGCAGCGAGGTGGTGGTGGGCAAGCTCCTGCCGTACCTCGCCATCGGCCTCATCGACGTGGTGGCCACCACCTTGTTGGGCGTGTTCCTGTTCGGCGTGCCGTTCCGAGGCGATCCGTTCCTCCTGATGATTCTGGCGTTTTTCTTCCTGGTGGGCGCGTTGGGATTGGGAATATTCATCTCGGCCGCGGCGCGTTCGCAACTCCTCGCCACCCAGATGGCCATGATGGCGACGTTCCTGCCGGCGTTTTTGTTGTCCGGGTTTATGTATGCGATCGACGTCATGCCCAAGCCGCTGCAGCTCCTCACGTACCTCATTCCGGCCCGATACTTCCTGGTGGTGACGCGCGGAATTTTTCTCAAGGGCGTACACGTGGAGGTGCTGCGCGTGCAAGGGCTGCTGATGGTCGCATTCGCGGTGGTGGGACTTTTGTTGGCGGTTCGGGCGTTCAAGAAGGAGTTGTCGTAGGGAACCAGGGCCATGGCGTGGCGCGATTCCGTTGAACGAATCTCCGGATTGGTGTGGAAGGAGTTTCTGCAGATCTTTCGCGAGCCGCGACTGCGCGGCATGATCTTCGTCGCGCCGATCATTCAACTCGTGGTGTTCGGTTATGCGGTTTCCACGGATATCAGGGACACACCGACCCTCGTAGTCGATCACGACAAGACGCGCGCATCGCGCGAGCTGGTCGAGGCGTTCGTGGCGTCCGAGTACTTCCGCGTGGTGGGGCGCTCCGACCGTCCGGCGGACCTGGTAGCTGCTCTGGACCACGGGGACGCGATCGTCGGGATCGAGATTCCGCGAGGATTCGAGGCCGCGCTCCACGACGCGGCGGGCGCCAACGTCCAGATCCTCCTGGACGGCACCAACTCAAACACGGCCACCGTCGCCAAGGGCTACGCGGAGCGCATCGTGCAGAACTACGGAGCCCGCTTCGTCTCGGCGCCGCCCGTTATCGACCTCCGAGAGCGCGCGTGGTTCAATCCCGATCTTGCGAGCCGGGATTACAACGTACCGGCGGTGGCCGGTGCGATCATTCTCCTGGTCTGCCTCCTGCTCACCTCGCTGGCCGTGGTGCGTGAGCGGGAGATCGGCACGCTCGAACAGCTGATGGTGAGCCCGTTGACGCCGGGTGAACTGATCGCGGGGAAAACCATCCCGTTCGCGGTGATCGGACTGGTGGACCTGGCGCTCGTGACCGCCGTGGCATTGCTCTGGTTTGGCGTGCCGTTCGTGGGCAACGCAGCGCTCCTGTTCGCCGCCAGCGTGCTTTTCCTGCTCTCGGGCCTGGGCGTGGGTTTATTGGTGTCCACGATCTCGAAAACGCAGCAGGAAGCCTTCATGGCGACGTTTCTCATCTTCCAGCCCACGATGTTGCTCTCCGGGTTTATGTTTCCGGTCAGCAGTATGCCGGAAGTGTTTCAATGGCTCACGCTCGGCAACCCCCTGCGGCACTACCTCGAGATCGTCCGTGGCATCTTCCTCAAGGGCGCGGGCTTGGTCGCTCTGTGGCCTCAGTACCTCTCGTTGTTGGTGATGGGAACGGCGATCCTCTGGTTTGCCTCCACCCGATTCAGCAAACGAACGAGCTAGTCCAATTTTCGCACCGAATCATTACAATACTGCGTTTGGGGGATGGGCTTTTCCGGAGCGCGCGTAGATACTGATACAGAAGTCCGATCAGGCACGGGGCGCATCCCGTCACGCTCAACCGTTCGATCGAAGGAGGACCCTAGCCATGGAAACGAAGGAAGGTCAAGACACGAAAGAAACCGAGGCCACGATCGAAGCCCACCTCAGGGCGTGGGCGGTTGAGATCGAACAGTTGAAGGCCAAGGTGGACCGCGAAGTCGCGGAGGCCAAGAAGGGGTACTACGAACAGATGGACGCGCTGCGTCGCGAGGTGGAAGCCCAGCTCCTGAAGTGGAGCTACGAACTCAAGGAGCTCAAGAGCCAAACGGGCCAGCCCGATGTGCGGCAAGCGGTGCGGGATTTGCGGGCCAAACTCGACGAGGAATTGAAAACCTGGGGCCCGCAGATCGACGCGCTCAAGTCCACCGCGGCCAAAGCGGAAGCCGAGGCCAAGAGGCTGCTCGACGGCTTCTTGCAGAAGCGGGACGCGTTGAAGAAGGAGCTGGCGGGGCTGAAGGGTTCCAGCGAAGCCGCGTGGGGAGACGTCAGGGTCGGGGCCGGGAAGGCATGGGACGAACTGAAGGCTGCCTTCAAGAGTGCCAGCGAAAAGTTCAAGTAGCACATGATGTGTGATGGGCGATATGGCAGACGGCGTTGGCATCGCGCGGGTTGATCGGATCCGGTCGGACGAACGCGTTCCCACGGTCGATCAAGAGACGTTCGATGTGATCGTGGTGGGCGCGGGGACGGGTGGACTCACGGTGGCGGCCTTGCTCGCCCGGAGCGGACGCTCGGTGCTCGTCCTTGATCAACACGCCGTGGCCGGGGGCAACGCCACGGTCTTCAGACGGCCGGGGTACGAGTTCGACGTCGGCCTGCACTACCTCGGAGACTGCGGGCCACGGGGCGGCATCCCCAGGATACTGAAGGCCGCCGGTGTCGAGGACGTCGTGTTTCGGGAGATGGACGCCGACGGGTTCGACACGTTGGTGTTTCCCGACCTCACGTTTCGGGTGCCCAAGGGGTTGGAGGCGTATCGCGCCCGACTCATCGAACGATTCCCCGGCGAGGCCCGCGGCATCGACCGATACCTGGATGTACTTCGCGCGATCTGGTCGCTCCAGGAGGCGGCCGGCAGAGGCGTGTCGGCAAAAACGCTCTGGAGCGTCCGTCACGCCGTCCCGTACCTCAACGCCACGCTGCAGGCATTGTTCGATCGGTGCACGCACGACGTACGGTTGCGCGGCGTGTTGGCCGGACAGAGCGGAGATTATGCGGAGCCGCCGAGCCGAGCGTCCGCGGTCATGCACGCGATGGTGGTCACCGGGTATTTGCAGGGCGCCTATTACCCCGTTGGCGGGGGCCAGGTGATCTCCGATCGCCTGGCCGAGGCCATCGAACGTTACGGCGGCAAGATCCTGCTGTCCACGCCCGTCACGAGGATCGTGGTCGAGCGCGGCCGGGTGGCAGGCGCGGAGTTCGAGAGCAACGCGCTCGGACGGGGTGTGGTGCGCGCGCCCGTAGTCGTGTCCGACGCGGACCTCAAGGAAACGATGCTCGGCCTGGTGGGCGCCGCACACCTCAAGCCGGCCACGGTGCTGCGATTGCATCGGTACGAAATGGCGCCGGCCCTCGGCGTGGTGTACCTCGGGGTGAAGCGAGACCTTCGGGCCGCCGGCGTACCCAATACGAACTTCTGGGTTCATCCGTCCTACGATCAGGAGCCGGTCTACGCGGACGCCCGCGCCGGACGGTTCCACCCCGAACCGTTCTGCTACGTCTCCATCGCCACCCTCAAAGATCCCGACAACCATCGGGCCGCTCCGCACGGCGTCGCCAACGTGGAATTGGCGACCGTAGTGCCGTCCGAGCCCGAAGCGTGGGGAACGACGGTCGATCATATGGTCACCGGGACCTACCGTGACAGCGCGAGATACCGCGAGACAAAGGCCGCCTTCGCGGCCAGGCTCGTGGCCGCGGCGGATCGAGTCCTGCCGGGATTGGAGAAGGACATCGTGTTTCAGGAAGTCTCCACGCCGTTGACGCACCGGCGCTACACCAGATCAACCGGCGGCACCGGATACGGGATCGCGCCGATTCCGTCGCAGTTCCTGTTCCGGCGCCCCAGCCACGCGACCGAGATTCCGGGGTTGTATCTGTGCGGGGCCAGCACCTACACGGGTCACGGCATCCCGGGTGTGATGTGGTCGGGCGTGCTGGCCGCGTCGCGGGTGGCGGGACGAGGGGTGCTCAGAGACGTGATGAGGAGAGCCTCGTGACGCGGAAACGCCAATGATCACGTCCATCGCGTTCACCGTCTACCCAGTGAGTGACATGGCCAGATCCAGACGTTTCTATGAGAACGTCCTCGGTCTCAGGACCGAACACGCGTTCGGAGATCAGTGGGTCGAATACGACGTCGGGGGCTCGACGTTTGCCATCACCACTACGGACATGGGCCATCCTCCGGGGGCCAAGGGCGCGGTGGTCGCGTTTGAAACCACGGATTTGGATGCGGCGGTGAGACGACTCAAGGAACAATCGGTGCCCGTTGTCGTCGAGACGTTTTCCACGCCGGTCTGCCGAATGGTTGTTATCGAAGATCCGGACGAGAACCACGTCACGATCCATCAGCGGCACCAAGGCTAAGGAGCGCCGTGGTCAAAAAGATCGGCTACGGCGTCATTCTGTGGGCCATTCCCTACGTGACCGCGATCCCGCTGCTCCCGTTGATGCGCAGCGACCAACCGTTCTTCAAGACCATCATGATCGTCGAAGGTTCGATTGTGGGCGCGGTGCTCGCGGTGATGTACTTCAAGTCGGTGGAGCGGGAGTTCCTGCGAGAAGGCATGACCTTGGCGGCGGTCTGGATCGGGGTGAACTGGTTCCTGGACTTCGTGGGATTGCTTCCGTTCTCCGATCTCTCGCCGACGCGGTATTTCATCGAGATCGGTCTGCGCTACCTCGCGATCGCCGCGCTGGTCGTGGCGATCGGGTACGTGCTCGACAAGAAGCTCGCCGAAGGGAGGCGCTGAGATGAACCCAATCGTCGTGGGCCTTGTCATGCTGGCAGTGCTGCTCGCGCGCCCGGCTTGGGCGCAAGATGAGCACTCCGATGCCGCGGAACGGGAAGTAATGATCCTCCCGGCCGGTGTGGTGATCAACCAGGACTATTTTGCGTACGGCGAGCGGGTTGAAATCTCCGGGACGGTCAATGGCGACGTGTATGCGGCCGGGGGTCAGATTCTGGTGGACGGCACAATCAACGGGGATCTGCTGGCGGCCGGCGGGGCCATCACGATCTCAGGAACCGTGTCGCAGGACGCCCGGATCGCGGGCGGGCAGATCGCGATCAACGGGCCCATCGGCCGGAGCCTGACCGTGGCCGGCGGCAACGTGGAGGTGAACGATTCGGCCGCGGTCGGGCGCAGCGTGGTCGCGGCCGGAGGGCGCGTTCGCGTGGCGGCTCCGGTGCAGGCGGACGCGAAGATCGCGGGCGGGAGCGTGACGGTTTCCAACGCGGTCAAGGGCAACCTGCACGTCGCCACCGGGGATCTGCGGCTCACGTCAAAGGCCGCGATCGCCGGGGACCTCACGTATTGGAGTCAGACCGATGCGTCGATCGATCCCGGAGCCAATGTGGCCGGGGTCGTGACCCGGAAGGCCCTGCCGGAGCACTTTGGGCCGAGACCGGGCGCGTTTCTCGCGGCGCTGGCCGGGTTGTTCCTCCTCGCGAAATTGGTGAGTTTTGTGTCGACCCTGGTACTCGGGCTGCTGTTTCTGTATCTTCTGCCGCGGTACACCGGGTCCACGGTTTCAACGTTGAGAACGCGCCCGTGGGCCTCGCTGGGCATCGGCTTCATTGCGTTTGTGGTGACCCCGGTGGCGGCCGTGATTCTCCTGATCACCGTGCTGGCCGCCCCACTCGGCTTGATGGCGGCGGCGCTGTTTGTGCTGGCGATTTATGTGGCGCGCGTATTCGTCATGATCTGGGCCGGCGCCGCACTCTTTGCGTGGATGGGGAAGCCGGTTCGCGAGGTCTGGGCGTTGGTGATCGGGCTGGTGGTCTATACCATCGTGACCGCGATTCCGTTTCTGGGCTGGATCGTCGCTTGGGGGGTGACGCTCTTCGGCCTGGGCGCCGCTTTATTGGCCGATCGGATGTTGTATCTCACGGCGAAGGAGCGGGCGGCGGTGTGACCAGCGCCGGTCAGTCCGAGCACCCGACCACCGTGAAAATCAGATTCGTCGATGTCCCTGCCAACGCCGGGTCGCGCTCGCCCCACGTGGTGGTCGTGACACGGCCGAAAGGCGGCTCGAAGGCTTTGCCAAGCGCGGTCGTATCAACTGGCGTGACGCGACGAAGCTCGGGCTGCTTGCCCCACCTCGGGTGGTTGCCGTTGCCGATGGTCGTTCTGCTCGCCGGTTGCGTCACAGTGGGGCCCGATTACGTCGCGCCGGACCCCGCAGCGCCGACAACGTGGCAGGCCGAGCCCGCTCCCGGAATCTCGGAGACGGCCGGGGAACCCGATGATCTCGCGCGCTGGTGGGCGACGCTCGACGATCCGGTGCTGACGAGACTCATCGAGCAGGCCGTGGCCGGTAATCTCGATCTGAAGCAGGCGCAGGCGCGGTTGCGCGAAGCGCGGGCCCGCCGTAAGCAGACCGGAGCCGACCGGTTTCCGAGTCTCGACGCCAATGCCTTGGTCAACCGGGTGCAGAGCAGCGAAGAGACCGGTCCCGGTTCTACGACCACCCTGTACGCCGCCGGGTTCGACGCGAGTTGGGAGCTGGACGTGTTCGGCGGCACTCGTCGCGCGATGGAGGCCGCCACGGCCAGCGAGCAGGCCAGCGAGGAAGACTTGCGCGACGTGCTGGTCAGCCTGCTCTCGGAGGTCGCGCTCAACTACGTCGAGTTGCGAACGGGCCAGACCGGGCTGGCCATCGCCGAGCAGAACCGCGACGCGCAGCAGGAGACCTACGACATTGCGCGCTGGCGCTTCGAAGCCGGACTCGTCACGGAGCTCGACGTCGAGCAGGCCCGATACAACCTCGAGCAAACCAAGGCCCAGATCCCCAGGTTGCAGGCCGCGATCAGCGAGGCGCAGAACCGGCTCGCGGTGTTGTTGGGCCGTATGCCGGGAGCATTGAACAGTGAACTGGCTCCCCCGTTGCCGATCCCGGTCGCGCCCGCGAGCGTGGCGGTCGGGGTTCCCGCCGACGCGCTGCGCCGTCGTCCCGACGTGCGGCGGGCGGAGCGTCGCTTGGCGGCTCAGACCGCGCAGGTCGGGGTGGCGACCGCTGCGCGGTACCCCAGTTTCTCCCTCGTCGGGACGATCGGTTTGGAGTCCCTCTCGTCGTCCAATCTTTTCACCGCCGGCGCCCGCACGTCGTCGCTGGGCGGCAGCGCGCTGTGGACGGTGTTCGACTTCGGTCGCTTGCGCGAGAACGTCAACATTCAGTCGGCGCTGCAGGAACAGGCGTTGCTTGCCTACGAGTCGGCGGTGCGTACGGCGGTCGAGGACACGGAGAACGCCCTGGTGGCCTTTGCCAAGGAACAGAACAGACGTTCCCACCTGCAGGCGGCGACGGAGGCGGCGCAGCGTGCGGTCGCGCTGGCGCGCGGGCGGTACGAATCGGGCCTCCTGGATTTTCAGACCGTACTGGAGGCGCAGCGCTCCCTGTTGGTGCTGCAGGATCAGTTGGCACTGAGCGACGGCGCCGTCGTTTCCAACCTGATCCAGCTCTACAAGGCCCTGGGCGGCGGTTGGACGTCGTTCGGGGCGGCTGCGGGTAAACCGATCGGGGACTCGACGGGTGCGGCTCAATGAGCAAGCCCACCACCGAGTATGCAAACGATGTCGCCAAGGCCTTGGGCATCGGGACCACCTCACGTTGGACGCGGCTGAAGCGTTGGGCGGCGTGGGGAGTGGTGGCGATCGCCGCCGCCGCTGTGGGCGTCCTCTGGCTGGCGCGCAGCGGGACCGAGACCGTTCGATACAAAACAGAGCCGGTCACGCGCGGTGACCTTGTTGTCACTGTCAGCGCCACCGGGACTCTCGAACCGACCAACCAGGTCGATGTGGGGATCGAGGTCTCCGGGACCATCAAGACGGTCGATGTGGACTACAACGACCGGGTCAAAGTCGGCCAGATCCTGGCGCGGCTCGATACCACAAAGCTCGAGGCGCAGGCGTTGCAGACAGAGGCGGCGTTGGGATCGGCAAGAGCCAAGGTGCTTCAGGCGCAAGCCAACGTCCGCGAAGCCGAGGCGCAACTCGCGCGATTGGTCCGCGTCCGAGAGTTGAGTCGGGGTAAGGTGCCGTCGCAACAGGAACTCGACGCAGCACAGGCCGCGCTCGATCGGTCGCGAGCCGACGAGGCTGCCGCCAGCGCGGTGGTCTCCCAAAACCAAGCCACGCTGGATGCCAACCGCACGGATCTCTCCAAAGCGGTCATTCGCTCGCCCATCAACGGCGTGGTCTTGAAGCGTTCAGTGGAGCCGGGCCAAACCGTGGCAGCGAGCTTCCAGGCGCCCGTGTTGTTCACCATCGCCGAGGACCTGACGAACATGGAGCTTCAGGTGGACGTGGACGAGGCCGATGTCGGACAGGTGAATGCCGGGCAAGACGCGACGTTCACGGTTGACGCGTATCCGGACCGGACGTTTCCCGCCCGGATCACGAAGGTTCGTTACGGTTCACAGACCGTCGCGGGCGTGGTGACGTACAAGGCGGTGTTGACCGTGGACAACTCGAGCCTGTCCCTGCGCCCGGGGATGACGGCCACCGCGGCCATTACGGTCGAGCGCGTGACGGACGCGATCCTGGTCCCCAATGCGTCGCTGCGGTTCACGCCGCCGACGCCGGAGCCGCGCGAGTCGACCGGCGGAGGCCTCTTGAGCAGGATCCTCCCAAGACCTCTCAGACCGGCGCCCAGCTCTCGCGATGAGATGAGGCCCGGCACTCGGGACCAGCGCGTCTGGATCGTCAGCAACGGGGAGTTGGAGGCCGTTCCCGTAACCACCGGGGCGACTGACGGCGTGATGACTGAAGTGACGGAGGGCCGGGTCGAGCCGGGGATGGCCGTGGTGGTCGATCGGGTCACGGCGAAGCCGTGAGTTCGAGTGACCCTCCCCCCGACACGCCGCCGCTGATCCAACTGCGGGGCGTGACCAAGGTATACGGCGCGGGTGACGCCGCCATGCACGCGTTACGCGGGATCGATCTGCGGATCGAGAAGGGTGAGTTTGTCGCGGTGATGGGGCCGAGCGGATCAGGGAAGAGCACCTGCATGAATATTCTGGGTTGCCTCGATACACCGACGGCGGGAACCTATCACTTCAAAGGCGTCGAGGTCGGCGCGCTCACCCGTAACCAGCGCGCCCTGTTGCGCCGTCAATACCTGGGATTTGTATTTCAGGGGTATAACCTCCTCAACCGGACGTCGGCATTGGAAAACGTGGAACTCCCCCTGATCTACCGCGGAGTCCCGGTCGGTCGGCGGCATGAACAAGCTCGGGAGGCGTTGCACGTCGTGGGGCTGAAAGGATGGGAACACCACACGCAGGGCGAGTTGTCCGGCGGCCAGCAGCAGCGCGTCGCCATTGCCCGGGCCATTGTCACCCAGCCCGCCGTGCTGCTCGCCGATGAGCCGACCGGCAATCTGGACACGGCGCGCGGCCGCGAAATCATGGACTTGCTCACGACGTTGAACCGTGGCCACGAGATCACGGTGGTCATGGTGACCCACGAACCCGACATGGCCGCCTACGCGAGGCGCACCGTGAAGTTCCTGGATGGCGTGGTGGCGAGCGACGCGTCGCAGCAAGAGGTGGCCTGAGGATGGTGTGGAACGCGTTGCATCTGGCGCTCCGGGAGGTCCGCCGCAACGTGCTGCGTTCCCTTTTAACCATGCTCGGCATCGTCATCGGAGTGGCCGCCGTCATTGTCATGGTGACCATCGGTGGCGGGGCGACGGTTCAGGTCACGGAGCAGATCGCGAGTCTCGGCACCAACCTCTTGATCGTCACCCCGGGCATGCGGGTCATGGGTCCCGGTGGAACCTCGGGCGCCGCGCCATTCCGGGTGGCCGATGCCGAGGCGATCGGCCGGGATGTCCCGTCCATTGCGGCCGTTGCCCCTGTCTCCACGCGGTCCATGACCGCGATTTTCGGCAACCAGAACTGGTCCACCCGGGTGAGCGGGACGACCAACGAATATCTCAAGGCGGGGAACTGGGCGATCGAGGCCGGACGTGAGTTCAGTGCCAGCGAACTCCGCGCCGGCACGGCGGTCTGCATTGTGGGAGCGACCGTGCGCACCCGGCTCTTCGGCGCACAGGACCCCATGGGCAGCACGATACGCCTCGAAAAGCTTGCGTGTCAGGTGATCGGTCTCTTGGGGACCAAAGGCCAAACCGCGTTCGGGATGGATCAGGACGACGTGGTGCTCATCCCGTTACGGACCTTCCAGCGGCGCATTACCGGTAACGAGGACGTCGCGATGCTACAAGTCTCGTTTCAACAAGGCGTATCGGCGGAGAAGGTTGAACGGGACATCGGGCGACTGATGCGCGAGCGGCGCCATCTTTCCGCGACACAGGAGGATGACTTCAGCGTGAGGGACTTGAGCGAGATCACCAAGATGTTGACCGGGACCACGCGGATGCTGACGGCTCTCCTCAGCGCCGTTGCCGCCGTCAGCTTACTGGTCGGCGGCATCGGCATCATGAACATCATGTTGGTCTCGGTCACCGAACGGACGCGGGAGATCGGTATCCGTCTGGCCATCGGCGCCCTGGAGCGCGAGGTGCTCCTGCAATTCCTGGTCGAGGCCATGGTGTTGTCTTCGTTGGGAGGACTCATCGGCGTCATCGTGGCTCTCGTGGCGTCGATGCAGCTGAGCAAGGTGCTCATGGTGCCGTTCGTCTTCACCCCAGGGATCATCATCCTCGCCTGCGTATTTTCCGCTGCGGTTGGCATGGTCTTCGGGTACTTTCCGGCGCAACGGGCCGCGCGCCTGAACCCCATCGACGCGCTGCGCCACGAATGAACGCGGCGCCAACGGTCGTCTTTGCCGCGCGGGCGCTCACCAAAGTGTATCGCATGGGTGAGGTCGAAGTGCACGCGCTGCGCGGGGTGGATCTCGACATCTACCAGGGCGAGTTCGTCGTGCTGTTGGGGCCTTCCGGCAGCGGCAAATCCACCCTGCTCAATATCCTCGGCGGCCTGGATACCCCCACCAGCGGGGAGGTGCGGTGGCGCGACCACGACCTGACCAGGGCGGACGAGCGCGCGATGACGACCTATCGCCGGCAGCACGTGGGGTTCGTGTTCCAGTTTTACAACCTGATTTCGAGCCTGACGGTCCGCGAAAACGTCGCCTTGGTCACGGATATCGCGGATCGTCCCATGAAACCGGACGAGGCGTTGCAATGGGTCGGGCTGGAGGAACGGCTCAACCATTTCCCCTCCCAGCTCTCGGGAGGCGAGCAGCAACGCGTGGCCATAGCCAGGGCCATTGCCAAAGGCCCGGAGGTGCTGCTCTGTGACGAGCCCACCGGCGCCTTGGACTACCAGACCGGGAAGGTGGTGTTGGAAGCCATCGCGCGCATCAACCGCGAGTTGGGAACCACCGCGGTGGTGATCACGCACAATGTGGCAATCGCCGGCATGGCGGACCGGGTGATGCATCTGGCCGACGGCCGCATCTCGGCCACGGAGAAAAATCCCCGCAAGCTCACGCCGTCGGAGTTGAGCTGGTGAAGGCCCTCAACAGGAAACTCCTGCGCGATTTATGGCACACCAGGAGCCAGGTGCTCACGATCGCGTTCGTGGTGGCCGGCGGGATGGGTGCGTTCATCGCCTCCTTCAGCACGTATGATTCGCTGCAGTGGTCCCGCCATATCTATTACGAGGCCTCGCGGTTCGGCGAGGTGTTCGCGGGGCTCAAGCGGGCGCCCGCGCCGGTTGAGGCCAGGATCGGCGAACTGCCCGGCGTGGCCGAGATGGAAACCACCGTGGTCTTCGACGTCACGCTGGATCTTCCCGGCGTGGACGAGCCGGTCATCGGGCGGATGATCGGCCTGGCGGACGGCGGGCAGCCTCGCATGAACCGGCTGGCGCTTCGACACGGTCGCTTCATCGAGCCGGGTCAGCACCGCGAGGTGCTGGTATCCGAGGGATTCGCCGCGGCCCGCAACCTCGGCCCGGGTGATCGCCTGGCGGCGATCCTCAACGGCAGCCGCGAAGAGCTGCAGATCGTCGGCGTGGTGCTGTCACCCGAATACGTGTTCGCGACCCGCGGCAGCTCGCTGCCCGACGACCGCTCGTTCGGGGTGTTGTGGATCGATCGCGAGCGGCTGGCCTCGGCGTTCGACATGGAGGGTGCGTTCAACTACGCGGTGGCGCGCTTGGCGCCGGGTGCCAGCGAGCCCGCGGTCATCGCCGGCCTCGATCGGGTGCTCGAACCCTACGGCGCGTTCGGCGCCTACGGCCGCGACGAGCAGCTCTCCAACCGCATCCTGAGCCAGGAGATCAGTCAGCAGCAGGTGTGGGGCACGTTTCTCCCGGCGATCTTCATGGCCGTGGCCGCGTTCCTGGTCAACGTGGTGCTGAGCCGCCACGTGGCCACCCAGCGCGAGTCGATCGCCGCGTTGAAGGCGCTGGGGTACTCCGACGTCAGGATCGGCGTCCACTACCTCGCGTTCGTCTCGGTGATCGTGCTGATCGGCGTGGCGCTCGGGATCGGGGTCGGCTGGTGGCTGGGCCGCGGGATGACCGGGCTGTACACCGACTTCTTCCATTTCCCGCGGCTAATTTTTCGCGTTCAACCGTGGGTCCCGCTGCTCGGCGCGGCCATCAGCTTTGTCGCCGCGGTGGGGGGCGCGCTCAACGCGGTCCGGCTGGTGGCTGCGCTGGCCCCGGCCGAAGCCATGCGGCCGCCGTCTCCCGCGCAATACCGCCGGATGTTGCTTGAACGGATCGGGATGGAGCGCTGGCTCTCTCCGGCGGCGCGGATGGTGATCCGCACGCTGGAGCGCCGGCCGTTTCGCGCCGCGTTCACCTCGTTCGGCATCGCCTGTTCCGTGGCGATCATCGTCTCCGGGACGTTCTGGCGGGACGTGGTCGAGTATATGATCGACGTCCAGTTCAACGCCGTGGAGCGCGAGGACGCGAGCGTAGTGCTGACCGATCCCCGGGAGGCGCGGGTTCGCCACGAGGTCGAGCGGCTCCCCGGGGTCTCCCAGGTGGAGGCCGTGCGGGAAGTGCCGGTGCGGCTGCGCGCCGGCCACCGGACGTATCGTACCGGGATCATCGGGCTCTCTGACGGCGCGCGGTTGCGGCGCTTGCTCGACGACAACCTGGCCGAGGTGCCGCTGCCGAGCGAAGGGCTGTTGCTCACGGATCGTCTGGCGGAGCGTCTGGGCCTCGAATCGGGCGACGTCGTGTCGGTCGAATCATTGGAAGGCGCCAGACTCAAGAGCGAGGTGGTCGTGGCCGACGTCGTGGCCGATGTGTTCGGCATGTTGGGGTACATGGAGATCAACGCGTTGAATCGCCTGATGGGCGAGGGGCCGTCGGTGACGTCGATCGCCGTGGCGGTGGACCGGGAGTCGGCGAACGAGCTCTACGGACGGCTCAAGGAGCGACCGCGGGTCGCCACCGTGAGCGTGAAGGCGTCCGCGCTCCAGACCTTCGAGGAGACCTCGGCGCGCAACATCATCTTCTTCACGGGCGTGATCACGATTTTTGCGGCGGCAATCGCGATCGGAGTGGTGTATAACAGCGCACGGATCGCGCTCGCCGAGCGCGCGTGGGAGTTGGCGAGCCTGCGCGTCCTGGGATTCACGCGGCGCGAAGTGTCGCTGTTCCTCCTCGGGGAACTGGCGATCGAACTGATCGTGGCGGTTCCGTTGGGCTTGGCGCTCGGCTACGTATTGGCCGCGACGTTGATCGAACTGATGCACGACGAGACGTTTGCCATGCCGCTGATCATCACGCCGCGGACCTACGCGTTCGCGGCGCTCGCGATTCTGATCGCCGGGATCGCGAGCGCGTTGGTCGTGCGGATGCGGGTGGACCGGCTCGACCTGGTGGCGGTGCTGAAAACGAGGGAGTGATGGCGAAACCCGTGGCGCGCATCGTGGGTGGCGTCGGTCTGCTGGCGATTCTGGTGCTGCTGGCGGTCAGTTTTCTGCCGCAGCCGGTCCCGGTCGACGTGGCGCCGGTGACGCAAGGACGGTTCGAGCAGACCGTGGACGAAGACGGCAAGACCCGGGTGCGCGAGCGCTACGTGGTCTCCGCGCCCTTGGCGGGCCGGGTGCTGCGCATCCAGCTCAAAGAAGGGGACGCGATCGCCCGCGGCGGGCTGTTGGCCGTGATGCTGCCTGCGGCTCCCGCGTTGCTGGACGTGCGCACCGAACAGGAGCTGAAAGAACGGCTGGCCGCGGCCGAAGACGAGTCGCGGAGGACCAAGGCCGTGGTCGAGCGCGCCTCCGCGGCCCTGAAGCAGGCTAGGATCGATTTCAATCGGAGCCGGGAACTCGCCAGGGAACGCTTGGTTCCTCCGGCTCAGCTCGAGCGGGACGAGCTCAACGTCACGCTGCGGAGAAAGGACCTCGAAGCCGCGGAGTTCGAGGACCGCGTGGCCGGGCACCAAGTAGAGGTGGCGCGCGCGGCGCTGCTTCAAGTCCGCAAGGGCATCGACCCCGGAGCCGCGCCGGATCGGCTGGAGATTCGTTCGCCGGTGGCCGGACGCGTCCTGCGCGTGCTGCAGGAAAGCGAGTCCGTGGTGGCGCTGGGCACGCCGCTGCTGGAGATCGCGGACCCGTCCGACCTGGAAGTCGTGGTCGACGTGCTCACCACCGACGCGGTGCAGATCACGCCCGGCATACCGGTTCGCATCGAACGCTACGGCGGCGGCCAGCCGCTCGACGGCCGCGTGCGGTTGATCGAGCCCTCCGCGTTCACCAAAATTTCGGCGTTGGGCGTGGAGGAACAGCGCGTGAACGTGGTGATCGATCTGGCTTCCGCATCCGAGCAATGGAGGACGCTTGGGGATGGATACCGCGTCGAGGCGCGGATCATCGTCCACGAAGAGCAGGACGCGGTGAAGGTTCCTGCGGGCGCGTTGTTTCGCGAGGGCGAGCGCTGGACCGTGTTCGTGCTCGACGGCGGCAAAGCCAAGAAACGCGTGGTGGAGGTGGGGCGCCGCAACGGGGTGGAAGCGACCGTGGCAAAGGGGCTGGAAGTGGCGGAGCTGGTGGTTGTGTACCCCAGCGACGCGGTCAAGGACGGGGTGAAGGTCCGGCGACGATCAGGAGAAGGTTGATGGGTCCGGGCCACGGCCACACGCACGGCGCCGCGGACTCCGCGCTGCTGACATCTCGACGCGGCATCTGGGCCGTCAAGTGGTCGATCGCCGGATTGGGCGCGACCGCGCTGGTTCAGGCCGTGGTGGTGGCGCTCACGGGAAGCGCGGCGCTGCTCGCGGATACGATCCACAACATCGGGGACGCGGCCACTGCGCTGCCCTTATGGGCCGCGTTCCGCCTGGGGACGCGGCCGCCCACCAAACGGTTCACGTACGGCTACGGACGCTTCGAGGATCTGGCCGGCGTCGCCGTCGTGGTCGTGATTCTCGCCAGCGCCGT
Organism: Nitrospirota bacterium; assembly: GCA_040757335.1. NCBI lineage: Bacteria > Pseudomonadati > Nitrospirota > Nitrospirota bacterium. The sequence continues at coordinate 73,190 of JBFLXB010000001.1, forward strand.
GACCGCGGGCTACACCTCGTTCCAACGTCTGGTGCGTCCCGAACCCGTCGCGTATCTCTGGGCCGTGGCCGCGGCCGCGATCATCGGCTTTGTGGGCAACGAGGCGGTGGCCCTGTTCCGGATCAGGATCGGCAAGGAGATCGGCAGCGCCGCGCTGGTCGCGGACGGGTACCACGCCCGCATCGACGGATTGACCAGCCTGGCGGTGCTCGTGGGCGCGGTCGGGGTGTGGCTGGGTTATCCCTGGGCCGACCCGGTGATCGGCTTGCTGATCACGGCGGCAATCCTGAAAATCGTGTGGGACTCGGGCAAGTCCGTGGTGGTTCGTCTACTCGACGGCGTGGATTCCGACGTCATGGATGAGATTCGACACACCGTCGGCCACATCGAAGGAGTCCATGACGTCACGGAAGTTCGCGTGCGCTGGTTGGGCCATCGCATGCATGCCGAGGTGAACGTCGCGGTGGACCCGGATCTTTCAGTCACCAAGGGCCACGACATCGCGGTCCACGTCCAACACGATCTGCTGCACGATCTACGCTACCTGGCCAGCGCCACCATCCACATCGACCCTTGGGATACCTCAGGCGAGCACCATCATCGCGCCGCGAACCACGCGCACGACGACCTGCCTACGCATTCGCACTGAACCGCCGTCTGACGAGCGTACGTTACTGGAACCGTCGCAGCCGTGAAGTCGTCCACCTGCCACTCGACGTGCTGAAGGTTTGATCCAGCGACATCATGAGGTTTTCCGACCGCATCGATGCTGCGAACGCGGAAGTGATACGTGGTCGTCGGCGTGAGGCCGTTCAACGACTGGCGATGGCGTTGGACCAGCGTGGCGTCCATCGCGGACGATGAGCCGTAGGCCGTGGTCGTCCCGTACTCAACGACCGACGTGGCCGCTTCGTTGGTCCGCCAACCGATCTGAGCGCTGGTTGTGGTTGCGCGGACGTTGATCCTGGAGATGATCGGGGCCGTCGTGTCGGAGGAGGATGAGTCCGTCGCGGGCTCCGCAGCGAGCGTGGTGAGCGTGATATCTCCGGAGATGGCCTGGTTTCCAGCGGCGTCGCGGCTGACCACGCGGAAGTGATAGACGGTCGCGGCCGCGAGTCCGGAGAGGTTCTGGCTGTGCGCGGTGACCAGTGTGCTGTTTAGCGGAGTGGAAGAACCATACGTCGTGGTCGTCCCGTACGTTACTTGCGTAGTCGCGGCCTCATTGGTGGCCCAGGTGATGGTGGCGCTTGAGCTGGTCACGTTGGTGGCCGCGACCGCGGAGATCGTGGGGGGGGTGGTGTCGGGTGCGGGCAGCGTGGTGACCGTGAAATCCGCGGAGGTGGCGAGGTTGTCAGCGGCGTCGCGACTGAGTACGCGATAGTGGTAGAGGGTGGCCGCGGTTAAGCCGGTCAGGCTCTGGCTGTGGGCGGTAAGCAGCGTGCTATTCAGACTCGTGGTCGAGCCGTACGCGGTGGTGGTGCCGTACTGGACCTGGGTGGTGGCGGCCTCGTTGGTGGTCCACGTTACCGTGGCCCCGGTGCTCGTCACATTGGTGGCGGCGACCGAGGAGATCGTGGGCCGCGTGGTATCGGCCGCCGCAAGGGTTCGGAACGTGAAGTTGCCGGAGGTCGCGAGATTGCCGGCCGCGTCGCGGCTCAGGACGCGGAAGTTGTACGTGGTGGAAGCCGCGAGGCCGGAGAGGGCCTGGCTGTGCGTGGTCAGCAACGTGCTGTTGAGGCTCGTGGTGGAGCCGTACGCCGTGGTGGTGCCGTATTGGACCTGGGTGGTGGCGGCCTCGTTGGTGGTCCATGCAATGGTCGCGCTGCCGCTGGTCACGGTCACGGCCGCCACCGCGGAGATCGTCGGCGGAGTAGTGTCGGCCGGCGCCGGCGCGCTGGTGGTCAACGTGCGGTCGGCCGACACGGAAACATTCCCGGCCGCGTCGCGGCTCAACACCCGGTAGTGATAGAGGGTCGAGGCTTGCAGTCCGGTCAAGAGGTGCTGGTGGCTGCCGGCTAACACCGAGTTTTCTGTCGTCTGCAGACCGTAGGCCGTACTGGTGCCGTACTCGACCAGCGAGGTCGCAGGTTCGCTGGTCGTCCAGGTGATGGTGGCCGAGCTGCTGGTGATGCTTCCGGCCGCCACCGAAGAGATCACGGGCGAAACCGTGTCCGCGATGACTTTGCTGACCTCGCTGGAGAACCCGCTTTCAGCGCCGGTCCGATTGTAGGCGGTGAGCGCGAAGTAGTACGTGCCGGGACCGAGCCCGGTGACGGTATACGTGGTCGCCAACCCGACGTCGATCACAGTCGTGTACGACCTTGATGCCGTGCCGTAGTGCACGCGGTAGCCCGCAAGGTCGCTCTCCAAATTCGGAGACCATGACAAGATCGCGTCCGCGGCCCAGGCCGCGCCGCCGCAGAACAACGTGAGGATCATCGCGGTCGCGAGCATCCATGCTGCATGCCGACCAGCGCCAATGCCGGAGGTTGGTTGAGTCACATCGTGTCGCAAGATCACACTCGCCCCCATTTCCTCGTGACGACATACCTGGCAGTCCTGTCTTCATCGCGTTCGACGGTTCTGCCTCTAAAAGAGTTGGTCGTTGGTGTATCGCAAGTTCGGGGCCAGCGGCACAGAGCGTCTGTATTGGTCGCAAGACGCCGAAGGGACTGGATTCCGGTGACCTACGGTTCAGCTCCTGCCAAGAGTTGGGCACATTGCGGTCGATTCAGGAATACGCTGACGTAATCTCAATCTCAGTGCCGCAACCTGAATTGACACGCAGCCGTGATCCGCGATAGAACTCCGCATTCGCGTCGGGATGCCAAGAAACGGATCGATCGACTGCGCGGGGCGGGAATGCACTAGGGAGGACGCGACCATGGCCGCCAACGTTTCAATCACGATCAAAGCTCCCGTCACAACGGTCTGGGAGCACCTGACTCGACCCGAACTGATCAAGAAGTACTTCTTCGGCACCCAGGTTGAGACCGATTGGAAACCGGGGAGTCCGATCTATTGGCGGGGAACGTGGGAAGGAAAGACTTACGAGGACAAAGGGAAGGTCCTTGAGTTCCAGCCGCATCAGCGCCTCTCGTACCTCTACTGGAACAGCTTCTCCAGCCAACCTGATCTCCCCGAGAACTACCAGACCATCACCTGCGATCTTCGCTCCGAAAAAGGAAACACGGTCCTGACTGTCAGGCAGGATTGCGAGGATTCAAAGAAGGAGCACTGCGAGAAGAATTGGAGGATGGTGCTGGATGGTTTGAAAAAGCAGGTTGACTCGGGGCGGACCTAGCAGGCTGCTGAAAAAGCCTGCGTGGGGGTTGCTCGAAGGGGGTGGGCCCCCTTCGAGGGGTCACAGGCCCCGCTTTTCGGGGCCGTCCTAGGGCGCGAGCCCCTGGGAAAGCAGGGTGCAGAGTTTTTCAGCACCCTGCTAGGCCGCCCGTTCCCTGTCCTCGTTCCCGCCGTCCGCCAACCGCGGCGCGCACCTTCGCACCCACGTCGCAATGACCCAGGAACTGGCGGCCACGATGCTGATCACGAACATCCAGTTATAGGTCGACTTCGCGCCCTTGCCGAGAACCGGACCGAGCAACAACAGCCCGACGTTGTAGGCCAGGGCCAGGACCACGACCGTGGCGGACGGGAAGACCATCTCGCGGAACGGGCCGAGCCATTTCGAGCCATTGGATCGATCCGTTGCGATGTGACGGGCCCCGATCAAGATCGTGACCAGGGCGGCCCCATATCCCAGAAACTGCACAAGATTTGAAGCCCGAAACTTTCCGACCATGGTTTCCCGAAAGAGCGGGACGTGACCGAGAATCGCTGCGAATAAGGCCGCCAATGCGACGGCCACTCCGTATTGCATCACCCACTTTTTCGTAAGCATTCCGTTCCTCCGTTGCCTCGTTCCGTCTCTCAGCGTCAGGGTTTGGCTTGCACGTCGCTCGTCGACGGGCCCACGGGCCACGCTGATTCGGCCAGCCAGGTCGTGAGCGCGTCGGCGGCCAGGGGGCGGCTCACGTAGTAGCCTTGGGCCTCGTTGCAGCCCAGTTGCGCGAGGTGGTCCCACGTCTCGCGCGTTTCCACGCCTTCGGCGATGACCTTGAATCCCAGCGTGTGAGCCAGCTCGATGATGGAGCGCACGATGACGGCGTCGCCGGCGTTCGTCACCATGGGCCCGACGAACGAGCGGTCGATCTTGATCGACTGAACCGGCAGCCTCTTCAGATACGTCAACGACGAGTGGCCGGTGCCGAAGTCGTCCACCGACATGCGGACGCCCATCGTGTGCAGGCGCGTGAGAATTTCCAGGGCTCGTTGCGGGTCCGCCATGACCACGCTTTCGGTGATTTCCAACTCCAGGGCCTGGGGGGCGACGTCCGCGTGGTGGATGATGGCCGCCACCTGGTCCACCAGGCCGGGATCCTGCAGGCTTCGCGCGGACAGGTTCACGGCGACCGGGATGGATAGCCCCGCGTCGTGCCACGTCCGGCACTGACGGAGCGCCGTGGTCAACACCCACAACGTGAGGGGCTTGATCAGTCCCGCATGTTCCGCGAGCTGGATGAAGGTGTCCGGCGGAACGAGCCCGCGGTCGGGGTGTTGCCACCGTAACAACGCTTCCACCCCGACCGTGCGACCCGCGTGGATGTCGATCTTGGGCTGATACTGGAGGAACAACTGGTTGTTGTCGATCGCACGGCGAAGGTCGCTGATGAGGGTGAGGCGGTCCGGGTCGTAGTGGTCTCGTGCGGCGGTATAGACGAAGTATTCGTTCCCGGCTTCCTTGGCCACGTACATGGCTACGTCCGCCCGCTGCATGATCTGGTCCGCGCTGTCCCCGTGGACCGGATAGACCGCGATTCCGATACCGGCGCCCACGGCGACGGTCGCGTCCCCGAGTTCGAAGGGCTCTTGAAACACGTCGAGAACTTTCTGGGCCACCACCGCGGCTTGCTCGGCGTCCGTGCCCGGGAGGAGGACCGCGAACTCGTCTCCGCCCAGACGGGCGATCAGGTCCGACTCCCGCAGCGCGCGGCGCAGGCGCGGGCCGACTTGTTGCAGCAACAGGTCGCCGTTCCGGTGGCTCAGCGTGTCGTTGATCTCCTTGAACAGGTTGATGTCCAGCATCAGCAATGCGACCGTGGTCTGCTCGCGTTGCGCCAGTTTAACGGCCTGCTCCAGATGATCGTGCAACAGCGCGCGATTCGGCAGTTGGGTGAGCAGATCGTGGGTGGCCTGGTGCGCCACGGCGGCGGTCTGCCGCTGCAAGGACGTCGCCATCTCGTCGAAGGCCTTGGCAAGCTGCCCCAATTCGCTGTCGTCGGACGGCAACCCGGTGCGGGCGGTGAGGTCGCCGGCGCTCAACCGGCGCGTGGCCGCGACAATGGCGTTGACGCGGCGCAACAGAAACACGTCGCATCCCGCCCAGGCCGCGGCCAGTGCCAGAACCCACACCAGACCCAGCCCGGCCAGATTACGGCTCAGCGTCTTGTCGGCGTGGGCGAACGCGGTCTCTCTGGGAATGCCGATGCTGACGTAGGCGTATCCGGCTTGCGGCACCTGGGACAGCGGCGTAAAGGCCACGAGGTGTTCGACGCCGTCGGGCTGACGGGCCGTGGTCACACCTTCGCCCTGCGCCAGCACGGTTCGCAGGAATCCTTCATCGGCCACCCGTCGGCCCACCCAGCCCTCTGATTCGGGATACCGGACCAAGACCGCGCCCTGGCGGTCGATCACGGTGAGAGAGGAGCCGGTCGGCATGTTGGCCTCGGCCGCCAGGTGGTTCAGCCACTCCAAGTCCATGGCCGCGAAGACGACCGCGTGGGCCGCACCGTCGGCATCGAGCACGGGTTGACCGAAGTTGATCGTGGCTTTCCTCGTGATGTTGCCGATTTGGTAATCACCCACCGCGAATTCGCGCGTGGCCAGCGCGCGTTGAAAATAGGTTCGGTGGGCCGCGCTCAAGGGACGATTGAACGGGAGCGCGCTGCAAAAGATCATCCCCTTCGCGTCGATCACGCCCAAGTTGGCGTAAAAGGGGTAGGCGCCCAGCAGATCCGCGAACGCCGACGTACATTCTTCGCCGTGAGCGAGGCGGACCTCGGGGAGCTTTGCCAGGGCGACGAGGAGTTGGCGCGCTCCCTCGATGAAGCGCTGCTGCTGGGCGGAGGCGATCCGGGCGAACCGCAGCGCCTCGGCCTGCACGTGATCTTCCGCGGCCCCGCGCTGTTCCGACGCGGTGTAGAGAATCAGGATCAGCGCGGGTGTCACCGCGGCCAACACGAGCAGCACCACCAACGTGCGAAGACTGTTCAAGGCCCGTCGGATCATCGACTCAACTCGCCCCAACCGGTTCGTTGGACGTGTTCAACTCACTGCGGCGAGTCAAGTCTATCGGTGGAGGTGACGCTGTCAATCACCGCGTGACTTGGAACGCGACTGAACCGATTGATGTTCCAGGGAAGGAATTACTTGGTCAGCAGCTTTCGGATTTTTCGGAGCTCCTCGCGGCGCTGGATCCCAAGCTCGGGATAGCTCATTTTGAGCCCCTGGAGCGTCTCCAAGATGATGTGGGAGATGATCAGCCGCGCGTTCTTCTTGTCATCCGCGGGCACCACGTACCACGGCGCGGTCTTGGTGCTGGTGGCGCTCACGCAGGCCGAATACGCCTCCATGTAGCGGTCCCAGTACTTGCGCTCCTCGATGTCGCCCAGGCTGAATTTCCAGTGCTTCTCCGGCTCTTCGATGCGTTCGAGGAAGCGCTTTTGCTGTTCGTCCTTCGACAGGTGGAGAAAGAACTTGATGACTCGGGTGCCGTTATAGTGGAGATGGCTCTCCAGATCGACGATGGAGCGATACCGTTGCGGCCAGATCTTGGCTCCGTCATGTCCGTCATCAGGAATCCGCTGGCTCCGGAGGATCTCAGGGTGGACACGGACGATCAGCACGTCCTCGTAATAGGACCGGTTGAAGATGCCGATCCGGCCGCGCTCGGGCAGGCACCGGGTGGTGCGCCAGAGAAAATCGTGGTCCAGCTCTTCGGCGCTCGGATGTTTGAAACTGAACACCTGGCAGCCTTGGGGGTTGACGCCGGACATGACGTGTTTGATGGCGCTGTCTTTCCCCGCGGCATCCATGCCCTGAAAGATCACGAGCAGGGCGTAGTTGTCCGAGGCGTAGAGCAGGGTCTGCAACGCGCTGAGCTTCTCGACGTGGCCGGCGAGCAGTTCTCGGTAGTGTCCTTTAGAAGCGTAAACCGGCTTGACTCTGGTCGGCCACGCTTTGACGTCGACCGGTTCCCCGGGCCGCACACGGAAATTGTCGGAACGGATGGTCATGGTAGTTTACCCCGAAGGCAAATCCCCCCTTTCCCCCCTTTTTCAAAGGGGGGGGATTTATCCACGGCGGATCGCTACCCCCCCCTTTGGAGAGGGGGGGACGTACGAACATTGCGAGGATTATGTCGAAGTGGAGTGGGAAATGCCAGTCAAGCGATGCCTTATCGCTTCGCGCTCTTGGCTTTCCGATATTCCCACGGCGGGGTCGGATCGTCGTCGGCCCAGAGACCGCGTTTGGTGCGACGGGCGTTCTGCTCCAGTTGCGCGAGTTGTTTGTTCTTGGACGTTTTCCACGCGAGGCCGGCTGCGACCAATTCGCGGTTCAATGAGCGGCCGTCCGGGAGCAGGACCACGCCCAGCCGGCGGCCGTGGTCGTCCGAGCCTTGGACCCTGACCGTGACCATCTGCCCGGATGCGAGGCGCGAGGTGAAGTTTTTGGCGCGGTGGCCGAACGATTGCCGCAGCTCGGGGCAATCGATCCCGGCGAGCCGCACCTTTTCCGCATGGCCGCGCCGGACCACTGAAATGGTGTCGCCGTCGTGTATCTTGACCACGACCCCGGCAAAGGTGAATGACTTGGCAAAGCCCGGAGCAGGGAGCAGGACTGCCAAGGTCACGGCGAAGACGGAAACCCAGACTGAACGGTAAAGCGAGGTGAGGCGGCGCATTCGGGGCATGGGGTTACCCTCCTCCCGACTGGTGTGGCAGGGGAGAGTATAGCGCCTCCTGATTTACTGGAAACTGGCTCCGGCATTGGTTTCCAAACGATACTTGACGCCCTGTGATTCCGCGTCGTAGGGTACTCGCACGTTCGTACTCTGCTGCGGTCAGGGAGTCTTTCCGTATGTCGGCGCCGCTCCGAGATGCCCTGGAACGGGAGATCAAGCTCCGGGTGCAACCGGAGTTCGCGCTGCCGAACTTTCCGGGTCGGCGGCTCCCCCCGCGCGTGTTCACCTCGACCTACTACGACACCACGGCGTATCGGCTGGCGCAGAGCGGGATCACGCTGCGTTATCGACGGGAGGGACGGACGGGTGCGTGGCAAATCAAACTGCCCGTAAACGGCGCGCGACGTGAACTGGAATTCCCGGGCGGCCGCAGCGCGCCGCCCGAGTCGCTGACCGCCCTGTTGGTCGCGTACCTTCGCGGGCAGCCGTTGAAGCCCATTGCCAAGCTGAAAACCCGCCGTGTCGGTCTCCAGGTTATCGGCAGCGAGGGGCCGCTGGCCGAGGCAGCGGTTGACTCGGTCTCGGTGCTGAATGGACGAAGCACGCTGCGGCGGTTCACCGAAGTGGAGGTCGAGCAGGTCGGAGGGGACGATCAGGACCTCCGGCGAATCGAGAAGACCCTGCGCAAAGCAGGCGCGGAAAAAGGTGATCAGCGCCCCAAGGTGTTTCAGGTGCTCAACCTGGCGTGGCCAAGTGCTGGTAAACCGGTCCCGGCGCACGCTCCCTCGGTCGCTCATCTCAAGGCGCTGCTGCAGGACCAGGTCGCCCAGCTCTTGCGACACGACCCGGGAACGCGACTCGGGACGGACCAAGAAGACGTGCATCAGATGCGGGTGGCGGCGCGCCGGCTCCGTGCCGTTCTGCGCGCGGCGCGGCCCATGCTGGCTGCGGACTGGGCCGAAACTCTCCGAAGCGAACTGGCTTGGCTGGGCAACGCCTTGGGGCCGGTCCGGGACCTCGACGTGTTTTTGGGCCACCTCCGCCAGGAATGCGCGAATCTCCCCGCGGCCGAACGTCGGACCTGCTCGCGATGGCTCGACGCGTTCGCCCAGGAGCGAACCGAGCGGCACCGGGCGCTGCTGGAGGCGCTGAAGAGCGAGCGGTATCTGGCGCTCGTGGCGCAAATCGAACTGACCGCGGCCTCTCCGGTCGTGACCGACGCCGCGGTCCGACTCTCCGACATTGCCCGCGCGGGATTCGCGCAGTTGTGCCGAGCGATGCGCAGGGGGAGCCGGCCCCTGAGCGACGACCGGCTCCACCGAATTCGGATCATCGGCAAACGAGCCCGTTACGCCGCGGAACTCGCCGAGGCCACGATCGGGAAATCAACGACGCGATATATCCGGCGGCTGCGGCGGCTCCAGGATCTACTGGGCGAGCATCACGACGCGCTCGTGGCGGAACAACGCCTGCGCCAACTGCTCGCGCACACGTCGAGACCGCGGGCCGCGTTTGCGCTGGGTCGGTTGATCGAGCGACAGAGCGAGCGGCGACGCGCGATCCGAGTGAAACTCCCGAAGCGTTGGGCGAAGGTTGAACAGGCCGGTCGCGTGGTCTGGTCATGATTTCGCGACCGTGAAAACGCGGCTAAGCGGCCTTCGGGGTTCTGGACCGCGACCGTCCATTGGTCGCGCTTTTTGGCCGTGTGGTGGTCCGCTTGCGTCCCCACGCGGCCCGGATTTCGCGCTCGGCTCTGAGCCAGTCGTCCACGTCGCATCCGTGCGAGTGGCCGCGCATCTCGAACAGTTGGTAGGCGCGCTCGGCGATTTGACGCTGCAGCGTGGGGTCGTTGGAGTGGTGGCGGGTGGCGGCAATGCTGGTCAAGCCTTTGGTCTCACGCTTCATGAATCGGTCCTCCGTTCCACGGATTGACGATGATCAGCGCTCCGTTTGCCGGCGCCGCGTTGGGAGTAAATGTAGCACGCTTCGCGCGGATCGCCATCCGGAACGGACCAACCGGGGATGATCTGGGATGGCTTCGTGATCAGACCGAGCGGGCACTGCCTCGAAAGAGGTAAGATGCATCGCTCCTTTGTCGATCGAAACTGGGACGGGTGCGGGATGGCTCGACGCAGTGAGGTTGCGCCATACTGGCGCCCACAGGAATGACGCCGGGTTGGATTTACGCAGGAGGACGTGCCATGCCCCTGTACGAGTACGAGTGCCAGGACTGCAAGAAGATCTTCACGGTTGCCCTGAGTCTTCGCGAACACGACCAGGGCAAGCCGGCCTGCCCCGGCTGCGGATCCAAGAACGTCGGTCAGCTCATCAGCCCGTTTATCGCCAAGACGGCCAGTAAGACGTAGCAGACGGGCTTGACAGCGGGCCGTGTCGGCGCCTATAAGGCGTGGTCCCGTCGGGACGACCTGAGCGCGATCGGCATGGAGGCCAGTGATTCACCCGCGCATCCGGACCGCGATGCCCCGCACCGCCCGGCCCCTGCGACCGGATCCAGGAGAGCGATGAGCTGGGTGATCGACCGATCTGGCGTTGACGCGTTGTGCCGGGTGCTGACCGCACGCGGCTACGCCCTGGTGGGGCCCACGGTCCGAGACGGCGCCATCGTATATGACCGCATCACCTCCTCGGCCGACCTGCCGGTTGGTTGGACCGACGAGCAAGCCGGCGGCGCGTACCGCCTCAAACCCCGCAACGACCGCGCGTTGTTCGGGTACGCGGTCGGCCCCCATTCCTGGAAAAAGTACCTGTTGCCCCCTCGCCTGACCTTGTGGCGCGCCGAACGCGAAGCGGACGGGTTCGTGGTCCTGGAGGAATCGCATGATCCGCCTCGGCTCGCGTTGATCGGCGCGCGATCGTGCGAGCTGCGCGCCCTCGCCATCCAGGACCGCGTGTTGTTGGAGGACGCGTGTGTCGATCCCTACTATCGGACGCAGCGCGATCGGCTGTTCGTGCTCGCGGTCAACTGCGGTCAGGCCGGGGGTACGTGTTTTTGCGCGTCGATGGACGCGGGTCCGCGCGCGTCCTCCGGGTACGATCTCGCCTTGACCGAGGTCGTTGCAGGCGAACGCCACTATTTCGTCGCCGACGCGGGCACCCCCGCGGGCCATGAGGTTCTCAACGCCGTGCCGCATGCCACTGCGACGCCGGACGAGATTGGGATGGCGGACGCGGTCATCGCCCGAACCGCGGAGTCCATGGGGCGCAGCCTGGACACCACGGACATCAAACGACTCCTGTACGACAACCTGGATCACCCCCGCTGGGACCAGGTGGCCCAGCGATGCCTGGCCTGCGGCAACTGCACCATGGTGTGCCCCACTTGTTTTTGCACCACGGTGGAGCAGGTGACGAAGCTCGCGGGCGCGAAGGCCGAGCAGGTGCGGACGTGGGACTCCTGTTTTACTCTCGACTTCTCGTACGTCCACGGCCCCGGGAGCCTGCGCTCGACGCACAAATCGCGCTACCGGCAATGGATGACGCACAAGCTCGCGACGTGGATCGACCAGTTCGGCACCTCCGGGTGCGTGGGGTGCGGCCGCTGCATCACGTGGTGCCCGGTCGGGATCGACATCACGGAGGAGACGGCCGCGATTCGGGGGGGCACTCGTTGATTCCCTGTCCCGCCGAGATCGTGGAGAAGCGCTCCGAGACCAGGGGGATCTACACGTTCCGCCTCCGCGTGAAAGACGAAGGCAAACGGGCCGCGTTCCGCTTTCGTCCGGGCCAGTTCAACATGGTGTACGCGTTCGGAGTTGGCGAGGTGCCGATCTCGATCGCGTCGGACCCGGACGACCTGGACGGACTCGATCACACCGTTCGCATCGTGGGCAACGTGACCGGTGTGCTCGAGCGGCTGAAGGTGGGGAACGTCGTGGGGCTGAGAGGGCCCTATGGGAGCTGGTGGCCGCTCGAAGAGTCACGGGGTCGCGACGTGATCGTGATCACGGGCGGCCTCGGCTGCGCGCCGGTGGTCTCGGTGATCAGCTACGTGGTCAGACGCCGCGGATCGTTCGGCGCACTCAAGATCCTGCACGGGATCAAGGCGCCGACGGATTTGGTCTACCGCCGGCAGTTCCAGGCGTGGGCCAAGCACCCCAACACCGAGGTGCACCTGACCACGGATCAGCCCGACCGGAGGTGGCGCCACCACACCGGCGTGGTCACCACGCTGCTGGGCCGGGTGACCCTCGACCCCGCCAACAGCGTGGCGATGATGTGCGGGCCCGAGGGGATGATGCGGGCCGCGGCCCGAGAGCTCCTTGAACGGGGCGTCCCGACGGAGAGCCTCTACGTCTCGATCGAGCGCAACATGAAATGCGCGGTGGGGTTGTGCGGCCACTGCCAGCTTGGCTCCGAGTACGTGTGTAAGACCGGGCCGGTTTTCCGATTCGATCGTATCCGCCATTGGTTCGAGCACCCGGGAGTATAGAAGCCTGTCCATGACGGGTCATCTGCGTCGTTGTCGCTGCGCTTCCGGTCCTCACGTACGACTCCAGTACGCTGCGGTCCGGTTCTCGCTCCGCCTTGCATCTGACGCCGTCCTGAACAAGGCTCCGATTCCGTAGGAATCGGGTCGTCGGACTCAATGAACGATGTCGCGTTCTGGAGATCGGATGGGGATGCAGGGGCGTGTCACGGTGAAGCGACTCAATGGCGCTGCGGCAGGGCGGGCACGGCGTCGGCCCAAGCTGGCGGTGTGGAAGTTCGCGTCGTGCGACGGGTGCCAGTTGACGTTGCTCAACTGCGAAGACGATCTGCTGGCCATTGCCGATGCCATCCGGATCGCGGATTTTCGTGAGGCCTCGCGAGCAGTGCTGAAAGGACCTTACGACCTGTCGCTGGTGGAGGGTTCGATCACGACTCCGGCCGACGCCGACCGTATTCAACGGATCAGGGCCGCGTCGAAGACCCTGGTGACCATCGGCGCGTGCGCGACCGCCGGGGGAATCCAGGCGCTGCGCAACGCGAAGGACGTCAAGGAGTTCGTCTCGCTCGTCTACGCCGCGCCCGAATACATCGAGACGCTGGCGCTCTCGACCGCGATCGGCGATCACGTGCGCGTCGACTTCGAGCTGCGCGGTTGTCCGATCGACGGCGCGCAGCTCCGCGAGGTGATCCGCGCCTTCCTGCAGGGACGGCGGCCGCAGACACCCGCGTCGAGTGTGTGTCTGGAATGTAAACGCGCGGGAACCGTGTGCGTGATGGTCGCACACGGGGCGCCCTGCCTGGGCCCGGTCACGCACGCCGGCTGCGGCGCGCTCTGCCCCAAGTACGCGCGCGGCTGTTACGCCTGCTTCGGTCCCATGGAAACCCCGAACACCGCGTCGCTCACCGCGTGGCTCGCCGCGACCGGAGTTCCGGATCAGGACCTCGGGCGGTTGTTCGCCACCTTCAACGCCGATGCGCCGGCGTTTCGAAGGGAGGCCGCGCGGCATGGCTAGGAGCCTGTCCACGAAAGGCCATCTGCGGCGTTGTCGGTCGGCCTTGCGTGCTCACGTACAACCCAGTACGCTCCGCGCGCAAGGTCCTCCCTCCGCCTTGCATCTGGCCTTCCCTGAACAGGCTCCCGATGGGGTCACTCGGACAAGTGGCTAGGCGGACGATCAAGGTGGACGCGCTCGCGCGCGTGGAGGGAGAGGGCGGCCTCGAGGTGACGGTCAAGGACGGCGCCGTCACCGACGTCAAGCTCGACATCTTCGAGCCGCCGCGGTTCTTCGAAGCGTTGCTGCGCGGGCGCCGGTTCGACGAAGCGGCGGACATCACCTCGCGCATCTGCGGGATTTGCCCGATCGCGTATCAGATGAGCGCGATCCATGCGATGGAGGACGCGTGCGGGGTTCGGGTGGACGGGCAACTCCGCGCGCTGCGGCGCCTGATCTACTGCGGGGAGTGGATCGAGAGCCACGCCCTGCACGTATTCATGCTCCACGCGCCGGACTTCCTCGGCTACGCGAGCGGGATCGAGATGGCCAAGGACCATCCCGCCCTCGTCGAGCGCGGTCTGAAGCTCAAAAAGGTCGGAAACGAGGTGATCGCGTTGTTGGGCGGGCGTTCCGTGCACCCGATCAACGCCAAGTTGGGCGGGTTCTACCGGCTGCCCACCCGGGCGGAGCTGTCCGCGTTGGCGGAGCCGCTGCAATGGGCGCGCGACGCCGCGTTGGAGACCGTGCACTGGACCGCGACATTACCCATCCCGGACTTCGAGCAGGACTACGAGTTCGTGGCGTTGCGCCACGAGGATGAGTACCCGTTCAACGAAGGGCGGCTCGTCTCCAACCACGGCCTCGATATTGCAGTTCGCGACTACGACCACCACTTCGAAGAAACGCAGGTCGCCCACTCCAACGCGCTGCATTCGGCGATCCGGGGGCGAGGCGCCTACCTGGTGGGGCCGCTGGCGCGCTACGGCCTGAACTTCGACAAGCTCTCGCCCATTGCGCAGGACGCGGCGCGACGCGCGGGCCTGGGATTGGTGTGTCGCAATCCGTTCCAGAGCATTGTCGTGCGCAGCGTGGAAATCCTCTACGCGTGCGACGAAGCGCTGCGGATCATCGAGCAGTATCAGGCGCCCGAGCGGGCGGCGGTGGAGGTGCGTCCGGCCGCCGGCGTGGGCTACGGTTGCACCGAAGCTCCGCGCGGGATGCTCTACCATCGGTACCGCATCGACGACCAGGGGGTAATCCTCGACGCGAAGATCGTGCCGCCCACGTCGCAGAATCAGCGGATGATCGAGCAGGACCTTCGCGACCTGGTGCCGCGGCATCTGGATTTGCCCAAGGACCAGTTGACGTGGCGTTGCGAACAAGCGGTCCGCAACTACGACCCGTGCATCTCGTGCGCCACGCATTTCTTGACGGTGAAAATAGGTCAAGCCTGAGACTCGGGCCCAAAGTCGTACGGCAATTTCGCCCCTTTTGGGGGAGTGACAGAAGGGGGCCTGCTCTGCGAGAGTGCCAGGGTCCCCAATCACCCGGGGAGACGAAGTCCGTCGGTTCGGCCACACAAAGGAGGTCGATATGAGAAGGCAATTCGTCCAATCAACATATTGGAGCTTGGCTGTGGCGTTTGTGCTGAGCGTTGGTGGGTCCGGCGCAGCGTGGGCCGCTGACCAGGATCAAACGCGTGACCAGGATCGTGACCTCTTGCAGTTGCGGGATCAAATCCACAAGGACACGAACCTGTCCCAGCAAGAGTTGGACGCGCTGGACCCCGAACTGAAGCAGTACCTCCAGCAGAAGGGCGGAGGGGAGCAGGTGCGCGCCACGATTCGCACGGCCCTGCAGAACAACTGCAAAGCGGAGTGCCTCAGGGAGACGGTCCGGAGCATGAACCGGGCGATGAGCCAGGGCGTGACTGACAAGGAAGCCCGCAACATGGTCGAGAGCGCAGTGCGCGAGCAAGCCCGCGAACGCGATCAAAAGCGCCTGGCTGTGAGCGATCAGGAGCTGGGGAATCAGGTACGTACCCGCGTGGAGAACCAGTTGACGGCGATGGAGCAGCAGAAGACCCGGGAACGCGAGCAAGCTGAGAAACGGGAGATGGAGCGAGGTCTGGGATCGCCTGCGCCCGGTGGTGGGCCTGGACCCGGCGGGAGTGGGAAGGGTGGAAACTAACGGCGATCATGGCGCTGCTGAAGGTGGCGGGCCATCAGTCGGCCTCTCCGTGCAACGCACACTCTACTAAAAAGGAGGCAAAAAGATGAAACGAAGATTCTGGGGCGCGGCCGCAGCCGCAAGCGTGCTTCTCTTATCGGTCGGCTTCGTTGCGGCCGCTGATCAGGAGAAAAGCCAACAACAGATTGCGACGGAAACGCAAGGACAGGAGCAGATCTACGGCAGCCAATTGATGACGGAGCAGGAGCGCGCTGAATATCAGGCGAAGATGCGCGCCGCGAAGACTGCCGAGGAGAGAGAACAGATCCGAAAACAACACCACGAGCAGATGGAGGTACGCGCCAAGGAACGCGGAGTGACACTCCCTGACGAACCGCCGATGACGGGGGGCGGAATGGGGATGGGGCCCGGAATGGGGATGGGGCCTGGCGGCGGGAAGCCATAACGCTCTTACATGAGACGTCTCGTCCCCGCGCTCTGGGTGCTCGCGGCGTCAACTCCGGTTTGGGCGGCGTCGCCGGCGTTGCTGGTCGATCTGGGCGCGGGGGGAGGGTACGACGACAACCTGAATAACGCGACCTCGGCGGAACAGCGAGAAGGCTCGATGTTCGGCACGTCGTGGTTGACCGCCGGCGTGTTGAACCGGGTGGCTGAGAGGCTGAGAGTCACGTTGAACGGCGCCTACAGCGGTACGTATTATGCCGAGTTCGACGACCTGACGGTCAATGCTCTGTCCGTCAGGTCGTCGGGCCGCTTCTCTCGGGGCACGGCGACGTCGTTCACCGTTGGTGCTGGCGCGGGCCGACGCTGGTACGGAGACGACGAGCGCAACGCCACGGTGTACGAGTTTTCGCTCGGGCTTCGAGAGCGGTTCGCGCCGCGGTTCTCGTTGAGAGCTGGGTACCGCTATGCGAGCCGCGCGGCCGAGGTGTCGACGTACAGCTCGCGCGGCAACCGGTTCACAGTGGATGGGGAGTTTCAACCGGATGACAGCACGTGGATCGGATTGGGCTACGGCGTTGCGGTGGGCCAGAGCGTCTTTTACGAATCCGCGGCCACCCCAACGCCCTCAAACGGGCGGGGGCGCCGGCCGTCATCGACCTTTGGGGCCAATCAGGTCGCCTTCAAGGACGACACCACAACCCACACGCTGTCGGCGAGTTGGGAACAGGGGGTGGCCGAATCACTCTTCGCCCGCGTCGAGTACGCGTATTCATTGGTGACGGCCGACGCGGGAGACGCGCAAGACAACCTGGTGTGGGGGAGTGTCGGGTACCGGTACTGACTGGGAGGATGCGACATGGCGCGGGTGGTGATCATCGGGGCTTCGATCGGCGGACTACCGGCCGCGTACGAGTGCCGTAAGGCGCTCGGCAAGGCGCATCAAGTCACCGTGGTGTCCAACGTCGATTACTTCCATTTCGTGCCTTCCAACCCTTGGGTCGCGGTCGGATGGCGGACGCGCAAGGACATCAGCTTTCCCCTGGCGCCGGTCTTGAGGAAAAAAGGAATCGAGTTCCTCCACGCCGCGGCCGACCGAATCGACCCGGCTCGGAGCGTGGTGGTCACGGCGCGGGGCGAGGTGCCGTACGACTACCTCATCGTCGCCACCGGCCCCAAGTTGAACTTCGGCGCCGTGCCGGGGCTGGGGCCGAGCGCGTACACCCAATCGATCTGCACGGTTGATCACGCCGAACAGGCGTGGGGCACCTATCAAGCCTTCCTCAAGGATCCGGGCCCGATCGTGGTAGGAGCGGCGCAAGGTGCGTCGTGTTTCGGCCCCGCGTACGAAATGGCCTTCATCCTGGATACGGATCTCAGAAAAAAACGGATTCGGCGCAAGGTGCCGATCACGTTCGTGACGCCCGAACCGTACGCCGGCCACATGGGGCTCGCGGGGGTCGGGAAATCCAGGCGCCTGATGGAGGACGAGTTCGCCGATCACTCGATCACCCCGGTGACCGGCGTCGCGATGCGCGAAGTACAACCGGGTCGGGTGATTCTGGAAACAGGGCAAGAGATTCCGTTCCGGTACGCGATGTTCATCCCGCCGTTCGCCGGCGTCGACGCGGTCGCGGCCACGCCCGGGTTGTGCAACCCCAAAGGCTTCGTCACGGTCGATGCCTACCAGGCCAACCCCACGCACAAGAATATCTACGCGGTGGGCGTCTGCGTCGCGATCCCGCCGGTTGAGCAGACGCCGATCCCCACCGGTGCGCCCAAGACCGGCTATATGATCGAATCCATGGTTGCCGCGGCCGTCCACAACATCAAGGCCGACATCGAGAACGATCCCAAACGCGAGACCGCGACGTGGAACGCGATCTGCCTCGCGGATATGGGCGATACCGGGGTGGCGTTCGTCGCCCTGCCAGAGATACCGCCTCGGGACGTGACGTGGGCCAAAAAGGGCAAGTGGGTCCATCTCGCCAAGGCGGGGCTGGAAAAGTACTTTTTGTACAAGATGAAGCGCGGGGTGAGCGAGCCGTTCTACGAGCGGGCGATCCTTCGCTCGCTGGGGATCACCAAGCTCACGCGGCCAGCGTAAAGGACGGTCACCAGGAGGTATCGAGGATATGCTGACGTCGGTCGGTCGTGTGGGGTTGTGCGTGGGAACATTGGTGCTCGTGGTGTGCGGGTGGGGAGTGGTCCCGAAGGAGGCGGGGGCGAGAAAAGCTGAACCCAGCCGTAGTACCCAGTCTCAGGTGGTGGCGTTGTTCGACGCGGCGTGGAGCGGCCAGACCGACACGGTCAAGACGCTGCTGGCTGCGGGAGTCAACGTCAATGCGAGGGACCCCGCGTCCAAGACCGCGCTGATGGCCGCATCCGTCAACGGCTACGCCGAGACGGTTAAGGTGCTGCTGGCCGCGGGCGCCGACGTCAACGCGCAGGACGAGTATGGGGAAACCGCACTGATGAACGCCGCGTTCAACGGGTACGTGGACATCCTGGACCTATTGGTCACTGCGGGCGCGGACGTGAACGCGGCGCGTGAAAGCGGCGATACCGCGCTGATGGATGCGGCCTGGAACGGGGACCTCCGCATCGTCAACGCCTTGCTCGCGGCGGGCGCCGAGGTCAATGCCCGCACAATCGACGGCGACACCGCGCTGATGTTGGCGTCGTCGAAAGGGCACGTCGACGTTGTTCGATCCCTGCTTGCGATGGGGGCGGACGTCAACGCGGAGAACCGGTACGGAGACTCCGCAATCGATCTGGCGGTCGAGGAAGGATATCTGAGCGTGGTGCGGCTGTTGCTCAAGGCTCGGTGAGAGGCCGTACGTGCATCTGGAGCCGCGACCTCGGCTGCTGCGGAGGGTGGTGATCGGGGTGGGCAACCCATGGCGGGGAGACGACGCCCTCGGGCTGGAGGTTGCGGAGCGTGTGAAGCTGCGGGCGCCTGACATCGAGGTCAAGGCGTACCGCGGTGACGTCCTGGATGTGTGTGCGGTCTGGAACCACGCCGAGCTGGCGGTGGTGGTCGACGCGATGGCCTCTAAAGAAATGCCGGGTACGATCCGGCGATACGATGTTTGCGGCGCCACCCTTCCCTACGCGGCGTTTCGCGGGTCGACCCATGCCTTTGGTTTGGGCGACGCCGTGGCGTTGGCTTGCGCGATCGGTGCACTCCCGCCTCGCTTGGTGGTGTACGGTGTGGTGGGAGCGCGTTTCGATCTCGGACAGGTGATGAGCCCGGCGGTGGCTCGGGTGCTGGACGACCTGGTCGAGCAGATCCTTGTCGAGTGCGCCGCCCATGCATGAAACCGCGTGGCTCACTGCCCTCGTTCGGACCGTGGCGTCCGTGGCGCGCCGTGACGGCGCCAAACGCGTGGTCGGCGTGACCGTGCGCCTGGGTCCCGCATCGGCGCTCTCCATCGAGCACATTCGTGAAGGGTTTGCCGATGCGGCGCGCGGCACGATCGCCGAGGGCGCACGACTGGTCATCACCCAGGTCGGGGTGGAAGCGGGGCCCATCGACCGCAACGAAGGGTTGGACAGCATCGAGATCGAGACATGATCCGGACTTCAGCGGACGTGGTCCCACCGCGCGCGCCGGCGTCGGCCCAGGCATTGCTGGAACGGCGCTGTCTGGTGGTCAGCGGTCTGGTGCAGGGCGTGGGGTTTCGTCCGTTCGTGTATCGGCTCGCCACGGAGTTGGGGCTTTCCGGTTGGGTCAAGAACACGCCGGTTGGGGTCTGCGTCGAGGTCGAGGGTGAGGCAGGCGCCATCGACGAGCTGGCGCGACGCCTCCGGTCGGAGCCTCCGCCGAACGCGGTGATCCGGCGCGTGGAGATGACGGCCGGGGCCGCGGTGGGCGTCTCGGGATTTTCGATCGAGCCGTCCGACGCGGCGGGAGCGGCGGAGAGCCAGGTGCCGCAGGATCTAGCCCCGTGCCGGGACTGCACGGCCGAGGTGTTCGATCCCGGAGACCGGCTCTACCGCTATCCATTCGCCACCTGCACGCAATGCGGCCCGCGGTTCACGATCATCCAATCGATGCCGTACGACCGGGCGCATACCACTATGGCGTCCTTCGCGTTGTGTGCCGAGTGCCGCCGCGACTACGAAGATCCCATGACCCGGCGATTTCACGCCCAGGCCGTGGCCTGCGCCGCGTGCGGCCCGCAGCTCGCGTTGTGGGACACGAACGGGCGGACCCTGTCATCGGACGACGACGCGTTGCGCGAGGCGGCCGACGCGATCCGGCGAGGGCTGATCGTGGCGGTCAAGGGCGTGGGCGGCTTCCATTTGATGGCAGACGCCTCGAATGACGCCGCGGTGCGCGAACTCCGCCGCCGCAAGCAGCGGCCGGACAAGCCTTTCGCCGTTCTGTGCGGCTCACTCGACGTTGTTCGGTCGATCTGCCGCGTGGGTGACGTCGAGGCCTCGCTGCTGCGTTCGGCCCAGGCCCCAATCGTGATCCTGCCCGCGCGACGGTCGGACGTGGCTCCGTCGGTCGCGCCCGGTAACCCACATCTCGGGGTCATGTTGCCCCCGTCGCTGCTCCATCTCCTGTTGATGCACGACCTGCGAACCCCCGTGGTCGCCACCAGCGGGAATCGGTCCGATGAGCCGATCTGCACGCGCGAGCACGAGGCGGTCGCGCGGTTCCGCGACATCGCGGACCTCTTGTTGGTGCACGACCGCCCGATCGCACGGCACGCGGATGATTCCGTGGTACGGGTGATCGCGGGAGAGGGCGTGGTGCTTCGACTGGGTCGGGGCTACGCGCCGCTTGCGGTCCCCGGGACGCCAAGCCGACCGATGATGCTGGCCGTGGGCGGTGGGCACAAGAACGCCGTGGCAGTGGTCACAAGCAACGGGACCGTGCTGAGCCAGCACGTCGGGAGCTTGGCCAACCCGGACAGCCGGGTGGTGTTTCACCGCACCGCGGCGGACCTGGCTTGGCTGCACGGGGTGTCGCCCGACGCGCTGGTCTGTGACCTTCATCCGGATGATCCCGCGGCCCCCGAAGCGCGAGCACCGGGGCGCGCCATGATCCCGATCCAGCATCACCACGCCCACATCGTGTCCTGTATGGCGGAACACGAGCTGGACGGCCCGGTGCTGGGTGTGGCCTGGGACGGGACCGGGTACGGAACCGACGGCACGATCTGGGGCGGCGAGTTTCTGGTGGCGGATC
Source organism: Nitrospirota bacterium (assembly GCA_040757335.1). Taxonomy (NCBI): domain Bacteria; kingdom Pseudomonadati; phylum Nitrospirota; species Nitrospirota bacterium. The sequence continues at coordinate 94,491 of JBFLXB010000001.1, forward strand.
GAGCGTCCTGGCGCCGCATCGGCCACCTCCGGCGGTTTCGGTTGCCTGGTGCGGATCACGCGGTGCGGGAGCCGCGGCGCTCGGCGCTCGGCGTGTTGTTCGAGCTGTTCGGCACGCGCGCCATTGAACGGACCGATCTGGCGCCGGTTGCGTCGTTCTCCGAGTCGGACCGGGCGATTATGGGCCGGATGCTCGGCCGAGGGATCAACTCGCCCGTGACATCGAGCGCCGGCCGGCTCTTTGATGCGGTTTCAGCATTGATCGGGATTCGGCAGATTACGACGTTCGAAGGCCAGGCCGCGATGGAACTGGAGTTCGCCGCGGAAGAAATCCCCCCTCACCTTCCTTTGAGAAAAATCCCCCCATCCCCCCTTTGGCAAAGGGGGGTAAGGGGGGATTTGCCGGCAGGGGATCGGGGGGAATCGCAGTCTACCGGTGAGCCATATCCAATTGAGGTCATGGAGCGGGGTGGAGTTCTCGTGGTTGATTGGGGCCCGACGATCCTCGCGATAGTCGACGACCTCGAACGCGGCGTCCCCGCGTCATGGATGGCGCGGGCGTTTCATGACGCGCTCGTCGACGCGATCGTGGCCGTGGCACAACGCGCCGGGCAGGAGCGGGTGGTATTGACCGGCGGGTGCTTTCAGAATCGATACCTGACCGAACGCGCGCTGGACAGGCTCGTCGCGTCAGGGTTCCGGGTTTACCGGCACCGGTCTGTTCCGCCCAACGATGGCGGCCTCGCGCTCGGACAAGGTGTGGCGGCGTCCAGGCAATTGCACCCCCCACCCTCCCCTCCCCCTCAACGGGGGAGGGCAAGGGAGGGGGTGGCACTTTCCAGGCCTTCATAACCGGATCGATATGTGCCTTGGTATTCCGGGCCGGATTCTTGAGATCGGCGGCGAAGGCGTCACCCGGTCGGGTCGCGTGGACTTCAGCGGTATCGTCAAAGACGTGTCTCTCGCGTTCGTGCCGGAAGCGGGGCTCGGCGACTACGTGATCGTGCACGTCGGGTTTGCGATCGCGCGGGTGGACGAAGCCGAGGCTTCCCGGGTGTTCCGGTACATCGACGAGATGGGAGAGCTGAAGGAACTGGAAGACGGGGGCCGATGAGATTCGTCGACGAGTACCGCGATTCCGACGCGGCCGCCGAGGTCGCGACCGCGATCGGGCGCATCACCACCAAGCCGTGGACCATCATGGAGGTGTGCGGCGGCCAGACCCACGCGATCGTGCGATTCGGCATCGACCAACTGCTCCCGAAGGGCCTCACCCTGGTCCACGGGCCGGGGTGCCCGGTGTGCGTGACGCCGATCGAGTTGATCGACGCCGCCATCGAGATCGCTTCGCGGGACGACGTCATCTTCTGTTCGTTCGGCGACATGTTGCGCGTCCCGGGTTCGTCGCGGGATCTGTTGGCCGTGAAGGCGAGCGGGGGCGACGTGCGGATCGTGTATTCGCCGCTGGATGCGCTGGCGCTCGCCAAGCGGCAGCCTGCGAAACAGGTGGTGTTCTTCGCGGTGGGGTTCGAGACCACGGCGCCGGCCAATGCCATGGCGGTCTATCGCGCGCGCCACGAAGGTGTCGACAACTTCTCGGTCCTGGTCGCCCACGTCTTGGTGCCGCCCGCGATGTCCTCGATCCTGGCCTCACCTAACAACCGCGTCCAAGGGTTTTTGGCCGCGGGCCACGTGTGCGCGGTGATGGGCTACACCGAGTACGAGCCGTTGGCGCAATGCTTCCGAGTGCCGATCGTGGTCACGGGCTTTGAGCCGCTCGACATCCTCCAGGGCGTGTACCTGTGCGTCAAACAATTGGAGAACGGGCGGGCCGAGGTCGAGAACCAATACGCCCGCACCGTGCGGCGGGAGGGAAATGCCCAGGCCCAGGCCATGGTACTGGAAGTCTTCGAAGTGGCGGGGCGGACGTGGCGCGGCATCGGAGACATCCCTGGCAGCGGCCTGGCGCTGCGCCCGCGTTACGCGAGCCACGACGCGCTGCAACGGTTTCCGTTGCAGCAGCTGGCGCAGAGCCGGGACACCGAGTGCATCGCGGGTGAGATCCTGCTGGGGGGGAAAAACCCGACCGACTGTCCCGCGTTCGGGGCGCGATGCACCCCGGAACATCCGTTGGGCGCGCCCATGGTCTCGTCCGAAGGCGCGTGCGCCGCCTACTATCGGTATCGGCGATCACCCCCCACCCATTACCTCCCCCGCAAGGGGGGAGGGGAGACCAATGGAGCGCCGCGATGAGTCCACCCAAACAATCCATTTCGTTGTCATGCCCCGTCCCGATCACCCATTCCCACGTCCTGCTCGCGCACGGCGGCGGCGGGCGCTTGATGCACCGGCTGATCGAGGACGTGTTCCTCTCGGCGTTCAGGAATCCGTTGATCGAAACCCGTCACGACGCGGCGGTGGCCGTGCTCAGCGGCGCGCGGCTCGCGTTCACGACCGACTCCTACGTGGTGAATCCCCTGTTTTTCCCGGGAGGCGACATCGGTGTGCTCGCGGTCAACGGCACGGTGAACGACCTTGCAATGGCCGGCGCTCGTCCGATCTACCTTAGCGCGAGCTTCATCATTGAAGAGGGATTGCCGGTGGAAACCCTCACCCGCGTGGTACGTTCGATGCGAACCGCGTCGGATGAAGCCGGCGTCCAGATCGTGACCGGTGACACCAAGGTGGTGGACCGGGGCAAGGGGGACGGCCTGTTCATCAACACCTCCGGCGTGGGGCTCGTCGAAGCCCGTCATCCGATCGCTCCCACCCGGGTGCGACCGGGTGACGCGATTCTGGTGAGCGGGGACCTGGGCCGGCACGGGATCGCGGTGATGTCCGCCCGCGAGGGACTGGAGTTCGAGACCACGCTGGAGAGCGACACCGCGCCCCTGGCCTCGCTCGTGCTCGCGATGATCGACTCCGGCGTGGAGATCCACTGCCTGCGCGACCTCACGCGCGGCGGGTTGGCGAGCGCGCTCAATGAGATCGCCGAGGCCGCCGGGGTATCGATCGAGATCGACGAGCGATGCGTGCCGATTCGGGACCAGGTTCGAGGCGCGTGCGAGTTGCTCGGGTTCGACCCGCTGTACGTGGCCAACGAAGGCCGATTCGCCGCGTTCGTCCCCGAGGCGGATTTCGAACGCGCGAGGGACGTGATGAAGGCCCACCCGCTGGGCGCGGGCGCCGCCCTGATCGGCCGAGTGAGTCACACTGGCGATCCGACGGTCGTGGTCAGCAGCCCGATCGGAACCCGCCGAATCCTCGATATGCTGAGCGGCGAGCAGTTGCCCCGGATCTGTTGAGGGAATGGCATCCGACGACAGGAGGTGAGATGAAAATCATCGTGGCGGTCGATGGCTCCAAATTTTCGCGCTGGGCCACGGACCTGCTGGTGGGTCTTCCGTTGGCCGAAGAACCCGAGATCGAGATCATGCACGTGGTGGACGTCCCGACCGTGACGGAGGCGTTGATCGCCCCGTCGATGGTGGAGAAGTATCGGAAGGGGAGCGCGGCGATGGCCGAAAAGAAATTCGAGCTGGCGCAGCGGCTGACCGCGCAGGTCCTCGAGCGGGTGCGGAAGCGGTGGAGCCGGGTCGGAGCGATCATCACGCGTGGGCCCGTCGCCGACACGATCGTGGCCCGCGCCCGGAAGGAGAAAGCGGATCTCATCATCGTGGGCGCTCGCGGCCTGAGCAATATCCAACGCTTCCTGTTGGGGAGCGTGTCGCAGAAGATCGTGACGTACGCCCCCTGCGCGGTCCTGGTCGTCAAGCAGAAAATCCGCGCGCTCAAGCGGGTGCTGGTGGCGGTGGACGGTTCCAAGGCTTCGGACAAAGCCGTGCGATTTCTGCGAACCCGGTTCGTTCCCAAGAAACTCCAGGGAACGGTCATGTACGTGTGGGAATATCCGATTCATCCTCATCCGTCCAGCGCGCTGATGCAAGTCATCGCCAAGAAGTACTCCGAGCCGTTGGCTCGATCCGGACTCCGAACGAACGCCATGTGGGTGATGGGGCACTCGGCCCAGAAGATCGTGAACGTTGCCTCGCAGAAACGGCCGCATCTGATCGTCGTCGGATCCAGGGGCCTCACCGGCCTCAACCGCTTCCTGTTGGGAGGCGTCTCGCATCAAGTCGTCAAACACAGCCGTGAAGCCGTCTTGGTGGTGCGGTGAGCCGAACGGTTCGCGTCCTCGGCCCGGTCCCTGATCCCGCCGCCGACGGGAAGGGTGAGCGCGCCCGTCTTCGATAACGTCTTTGCCGAGGTCGCCGCCCTGCTGATGGTCGCGGCGGTCTGCGGATACGTCGCCCGGTGGTTGCGGCAACCGTTGGTGGTGGCGTTCGTCGCGGTCGGCATCCTGGTCGGTCCCGCGGGCTTGCACTGGGTGCAGTCGGCCGACCAGGTCGATCTGCTCGCGAAGATCGGGATCACGCTGCTGTTGTTCGTGGTCGGGCTCAGGCTCGACCTGCACGTGATCCGCAGCCTGGGCCGGGTGGCCTTGGCGGTGGGGTCGGGACAGGTGGTGTTCACCGCGCTCGCCGGTTACCCGATCGCGCTCGCGCTGGGGCTGGCGCCGATTCCGGCCTTGTATGTGTCGGTCGCCCTCACGTTCTCCAGCACGGTGATTATCGTCAAGCTGTTGTCCGACAAGCGCGAGATCGATGCGCTGCACGGGCGCATCGCGCTGGGCATCCTCATCGTCCAAGACCTGGTGGTGGTTCTGGCGATGATTGTGCTGGCTGCCTTCGGAGCGGCCGGCCGGGACGACGTTTTCGGTTACGGCATGTTGGGAGTCGTTTCCGGGGGTGTCGCCTTCCTGGGGGGTGTCGCGCTGATGATGCGATACGTCCTTCCGCGGCTGCTCGACCGACTGGCCGCGTCAACCGAACTCCTGATTCTCTTTGCGGTCGCGTGGGGCGTGTCGCTGGCCGCGCTCGCCGAAACCCTGGGATTCGGCGAGGAGGTCGGCGCCTTCGTGGCGGGTGTTTCCCTGGCCTCGACCCAGTACCGCGAGGCGATCGGGTCTCGTCTCGTCGGGTTACGGGATTTCTTGTTGCTCTTCTTCTTCGTGAGTCTCGGCGCCCAGCAGGACATCGGGCTGCTCGATACGCAGATCGGTCCCGCGCTCGTCCTGTCGCTATTCGTGCTGATCGGCAATCCGCTCATCGTGATGATCATCATGGGGGCGATGGGATATCGCAAGCGCACCGGCTTGTTGACGGGCCTGACGGTCGCTCAGATCAGCGAGTTCTCGTTCATCCTGGGCTCGTTGGGAAGAGACCTGGGCCACATCGATTCGGGGGCGCTCGGGTTGATCACGCTGGTGGGATTGGTGACGATCGCGTTGTCGACATACATGATCCTCTATTCCCACGTGTTGTACGAGCGATTCGCCCCGTGGCTCGGCGCGTTCGAGCGCCGGACGGCCCATCGCGAGGAAGCCCTTGACTCGCCCGACGCCGCTCCGCAGGCCGACGTGATCGTGTTCGGCCTGGGGCGGTACGGCAGCCGGATCGTGGCGGGGCTTCGCCGGCGCGGTGCCGCGGTGCTGGGCGTGGACTTCGACCCCGAAGCCGTGGCGCGCTGCCGGAGCCTGGGCGTCCCCACGCACTACGGCGATGCCGAGGACCCGGAATTTCCCGCGAACCTCCCGCTCGGCCGTACGCGATGGGTGGTCAGCACCACGCCGGTCCGCGAGGTCAACATGGCACTGCTCCACGCGCTTCGCCACCATCGGTATTCCGGCAAGGTGGCGCTGACCGCGCACTCGGTCGCGGATCGGGACGTCCTGGCACAGAGCGGCGCGGATCTGGTGTTGTTGCCGTACGCGGATGCGGCGGATCAGGCCGTGGACCTACTGACCGAGCCCGGGGCCAGGCCGGCGCGTCCGTCGGCTGCTGAGCCTGACACGGACATCGGCGCCAGTCGGGCGTGAAAATTCACCACCTCACGGCCCCCGAGGCGCTCGCCAGCCTCCACAGCGCGGCCGACGGCCTGACCGAGGATCAGGCGGCTCGGCGGCTCAAGGAGTTCGGCCCCAACCGGGTCGAGCAACTCGCCAGGCGTCCCCTGGCGATCCGGTTCGCCAAGGGGCTCACCCATTTCTTCGCGCTTATCCTCTGGGTGGCCGCAGGCCTGGCGCTGATCGCGGAGTGGCGCCAGCCGGGGCAAGGCATGGCCGCCTTGGGCGCGGCCATCGTGGGCGTGATCCTGATCAACGGCCTCTTTTCCTTCTGGCAGGAGTATCGCGCCGAACGCGCGATACTGGCGCTGCAGCGTCTGCTCCCTCATCGGGTCCGCGCTCTTCGCGACCGGGTCGTGACCGAGATACCGTCCGAAGACCTGGTTCCCGGCGACGTGATCCTGTTGCAGGAGGGCGACGACGTGCCCGCCGACTGCCGCGTGATCGACGCGTTGGGCGTGCGGGTCAACAACGCCACAGTGACCGGCGAATCACTGCCCAAGGCCCGGGACGCCCGCCCCAGTTCCGAGGAAGATCCGCTCCGCGCGAAAAACGTCCTGCTCGCGGGTACGTCCGTGGTCTCGGGTGGAGCGCGCGCGGTGGTGTTCGCCACCGGGATGCGCACCGCGTTCGGGACCATCGCGCACCTCACCCAAACCGCGGGAGAAGCGCTCTCACCCCTTCAGCGCGAGATCGTACGCCTGAGCCGCGTCGTCGCGATCCTCGCGGTGGCGCTGGGAGTCGTCTTCTTCGTGATCGGCCGCGCGATCGGGTTGCCGTTCTGGGCCAACTTCATCTTCGCGATCGGGATCATCGTGGCGAACGTGCCGGAGGGATTACTGCCCACGGTCACGCTGTCGCTGGCCATGGCCTCGCAGCGCATGGCGCGGCGCCACGCGTTGGTGCGCCGGCTCGCGTCGGTCGAAGCCTTGGGGTGCGCCACCGTGATCTGCACGGACAAGACCGGCACGCTGACGCAGAACCGCATGGCGCTCAAGCAGGCGTTCGTGTCCGGCGAGGTCCTGGATGCGGACGGTCTGGTCGCGCGCGCGGGAGCGTCGCTCGCGGCACGGAAGGTCCTCGAGGTCGCACGCTTGTGCCACGACCTCAAAACCGTTGATCGCAACGGCCGGCCGGAGGTGGTCGGAGACCCCATGGAGATCGCGTTGGCCGACGCGGCGCGGCGGGCGGGATTGGACGCGGACCGGGCGCAGCGGATGGACGAGGTGCCGTTCGACGCGGATCGGAAGCGCCTGTCCGTGTTGTGCCGAACGCCTGAAGGGCCGACGCTCTACACCAAGGGCGCGATGGAGACCGTGCTTCCGCTGTGCGATCGCATTCGGGACGGCGAGGCGGTGCTGGCGCTGACCGAGGAGCGGCGGGCGGCGGTGGCGCGCGCCTTGGAGGCGATGGCCGACCGCGGGTTGCGCGTGCTCGCGTGCGCGGATCGTCCGGCGGCGGACGGCGAGGACCGGACCGGGCTCGAGCGCGGTCTGATTCTCTCGGGTCTGGTGGGGTTGGAGGACCCGCCGCGGCCTGAGGTGCCCGGCGCGATCCGGACGTGCCGCGACGCCGGCATCAGGGTGGTCATGGTGACCGGGGATCACCCGCACACCGCGCTCGCGATCGCGCGCGAAATCGAGTTGGTCCGATCGCCTTCGCCGGTGGTGATCACCGGAGACGAGATCCGGAGGCTGTCGGACACGCAGCTTCAACTCGCCGTGGCCGCGCCCGAGATCGTCTTCGCGCGGGTCACCGCGGACCAGAAACTGCGCATCGTGGCCGCGTTACAGGCGCGCAAGGAGATCGTGGCGGTCACCGGCGACGGGGTCAACGACGCGCCCGCGCTCAAGAAAGCAGACATCGGGATCGCGATGGGCCTTGCCGGGACCGACGTGGCGCGCGAGGCTGCGGACATGGTGCTGGTGGACGACAATTTCGCGAGCATCGTGGCCGCGGTGGAGGAAGGCCGCGCCGTGTTCGACAACATCCGCAAGTTCCTCACCTACATCCTCACCTCGAACATCCCGGAAATCGTGCCCTACCTCGCGTTCGTGGTGTTCAAGATTCCATTACCCCTCACCATCATCCAGATTCTTGCTGTCGACTTGGGCACCGACATGCTGCCCGCGCTCGCGCTGGGCGCCGAGCCGCCGAATCACCAAGTCATGCAACGCCCGCCGCGGCCGCGCACCGCTCGATTGCTCGACCGGCCCTTGTTGCTTCGGGCCTACCTGTTCCTCGGGGGGCTGGAAGCGGTCGCGGCCATGAGCGCGTTCTTCTGGGTGCTCGAGGGCGGAGCGTGGGCTTACGGGGACCGGCTTTCCGGGAGCGATCCCTTGTATCTGCACGCCACCACGGCCTGCCTGTCCGCGATCATCGTGATGCAGGTCGTCAACGTGTTCGCCTGTCGCGACCACCGCGCGTCCGCCTTCTCGTTCGGCCTGTTCAGCAACCCGCTGATCCTTGCCGGCATCGCCGCGGAGGTCGCATTGATCCTGCTCATCGACTACACGCCGTGGGGCAATCTGTTCTTCGGCACCGCGCCCATCGCGCTCGGCGCGTGGCTCTTCGTGATCCCATTTGCCGTTGGCATGCTGGTGCTGGAAGAGGCCCGCAAGTGGATCGTGCGCAAACGAAATGCGACGTCGTGGCTTAGCGGTCGATGAAAGAAGTCCACATCATTCCACTGGCCGAACGGAAACTGGCGCGTCGGGGCATACCGCGGGAGTGGGTGGTGGAGACGATCCGTACGCCGGACCAAGTGGTGGAGGGTTACGGGGGCCGCGTGGTCGCTCAGCGGCGGTATCGGGTGCGCGCCGAAGACATGCTGTTACGTGGTCACTGGGTACCTGACGGCTGCAGTCACGCGGTACTGGAAGGGGAGCGGGCGATGAGAATTGAATACGATTCGGTTCACGACCTGCTAAACATCGAATTCTTGAAGGACGCGGAGATCGTCGATTCGCTGGAGCTCGACGGGATCGTCGTCGACTACGCGAAAGACAAGCGGATCGTGGCGATCAAGGTGTTGGATGCCAGCAAACGTACCACCCGTGATCCGCTCGATCTGATCGATCTCGCCATCATTCGCGCAACGCCCTCCCGGCCGGACGTGGTGCGGGAAACGCAACCCAAATATCGGAAAAAGAAGAAGCGAGCCCCGTAGACGGGTACCGGGACCTCCGGTGCTCGATGCCAGTGCCTCCAATTTGATGTCACAAATTGTGACCTCAAACGCGGGAAGCGCGCCGCGTCTCGGAATCAACGTACAGAGAAAGGATTCGAAGAACCGAGCCGAGGCACGGCGACTTGCTCTACAGCCGCGAAGGGACCTACTTCGGTCTCGCGGCAGAAATTCCGCCGAATACCAGACATCGCCAGCCAGGACCTGAAGACGGGGCAGACGATCCAACAACTCATGACGCTTTGTGATGAGATCCGGAGAACCCACGCTGACTTCAAGAAAACCATCGCAGCACACGTCCGAGGGACACCAGTTAATCACGAGCTGAGCGCCGTCATCTTCTCGGATTCACTGGTTAATGCAGCAGCTGGCCCCACAAATCAGAGCCTTATGGCCGCTGCGACGTCGAGACCATAAGGAGTGTGGGCGTGCTCGCGGACCGCGCCACAGCCAGAACCGGGGTGCTGTACGGTCAGACGGGTGGGACACGTAGGACGTGTTGGACAGGGCAGGAGTCGGCCTGGTAAGAGGTCCGACACAGACCGGGAGGGAACCATGTCGGGTGCTCAGCGTTTGATCCCGCCGCATGGCGGCTACCGCAAGTTGCGAAGTTTTCAGTCCGCGCAATTGGTGTATGACGCCACCGTGATCTTCTGCGGCCGGTTCATCGATAAGCGCTCCCGCACATACGACCAAATGATTCAAGCCGCGCGCAGCGGGGTGCAGAATATCGCTGAGGGCAGTATGGCCTCCGCCACCTCGAAGAAGACCGAACTCAAGCTCACCGGCGTGGCCCGGGCCAGCCTGGAGGAACTGCTTCTGGACTACCAGGACTTTTTGCGCCAGCGCGGGCTGCGGATCTGGAGCAAGGATTCACGAGAAGCTTTGGAAGTGAGAAAGAAGTACCAGTCTGACAAGTCGGACCAGTCGGACGGGTCTGACCCGTACTGCATGGCAACGGCTTCGCCCGAGGTGGCGGCGAACACGCTCATTTGTCTGATTAACCAAGCCAGCTTTTTGCTCGGGCGGCAGTTGCAAACGCTGGAGCAGACCTTTCTCAAAGAGGGCGGGTTTACGGAGCGGTTGTACCGTGAGCGGCAGGCGAGGAGACGCGCGGAGCCGTGAGCCGGTTTTCGGAATCTGTGGTCTAGCCGGCGACCGCCAGCCGCCGAGACCGAGCCTCAAACGGCTGTCCTGCCTTGAGCATCGCGTAGATCGTCTTCAACACCGCCCGGGCGACGGCCACCCGCGCGGTATTCGTCCCATGCTTACGCTGGATCCGCCAATAGAGACTCCGAAACTGCGGAGCGCCATTGATGGCATGGATCGAGGTCTCCACCAAGATCCACCGGAGCCCCCGGACTGGCTGGCAAGGGAATTTCTGTGATATTGTTTGCTTGTTTCGGAGAGACGTATGAGCGAAGTTGAGCAGTTGGAAAGCCGGATTCAGAATCTCTCGCCGGAAGAGCTTGCCAAGTTCCGGGCGTGGTTCTTGGAGTTCGACGCGCGCGTTTGGGACAAACAGATCGAAGCCGACCTCAAGGCCGGGAAGCTCAGCGGCCTCATTGCCGAAGCCCTCGCCGACTACAAAGCCGGCAAAGCTCGCGAGCTTTGAGGCATCTCGCCTCTCCTAAGTTCTGGGCTTCATATCGAGCGTTGCCGGATGACATTCGTCGTCTGGCCGACAAGAACTTTGCTCTCCTGAAAGCTGATCCTCGGCACCCGTCGCTGCACTTCAAACGCATTGGGGAGCTCCGGTCGGTGCGGGTCGGAGATCACTATCGGGCGCTTGGGCTCGATGTGGCTGAAGGGATTTACTGGATTTGGATCGGCACCCATGCTGACTACGACAAGATAATCGGTCGATCTGTCTGACGGGCCACGGGCGGCACCTAGTGGTTCACCCGCAATTCTCGCTGATATCACTCCTTCGAGTGATCCCTGTCATCTGAGATTCGTGCTAGCGTCTGCCTTAGTAGAAGCTTGACGTCGAGCTCGAAGCGAGGGTGCGATGTTCCAAGTCCGGATTCATGGCCGTGGCGGCCAGGGGGTGGTGACCGCGGCTGAATTGCTGTCGGTCGCGGCCTTCTACGGCGGCCAGCACGCTCAGGCGTTTCCGAGCTTCGGGTCCGAGCGCATGGGGGCGCCGGTGGTGGCGTTTTGCCGGATCGATGACCAGCCGATCCGTTCCCGCGAGCCCGTGACGCACCCGGACGCCGTGGTCGTGCAGGATCCCACGCTGCTCCACCACGTGGATCTGTTCGCGGGCCTCTCGCTTTCGGGTTACGTGATTCTGAACTCCAGCCGAAGTCCCGGTGAACTGGGCATCTCGGAACTCGCTGAGCGTCTTCCACCGGGGCGGTTGATCACGGTGCCGGCCACGGACCTTGCGCGAGCACACACGGGACGGCCGCTGCCGAACGCCGCGCTGCTCGGCGCGTTCGCGGCCGCGACGGGCGCGGTGAGCCTGGCGTCGGTCGTCCGGGCGATCCGCCAACGGTTTCCGGGGCGAGTCGGGGAAACCAACGCGGCCGCGGCCGACGCGGCGTTTGCCGCAGTCCACGAAAAGGGCGCTGTCTCGGTAGCGGACTCGGAGGAACGTTCTCGTGCTCAAGCAGATTGAAGGCTCGCAGGCCCTGGCTTGGGCGGTGGCGCGCTGCCGACCCGAAGTCATCTCCTGTTATCCCATCACGCCGCAGACCCACATCGTGGAAGCCTTGTCCGCGATGGTGCGACGCGGTGAGGTGGGCACGTGCCAATTCCTGACCGTGGAGTCCGAGTTCGCGGCGCTCAGCGCGCTGATCGGTGCGTCCGCCACGGGCGCCAGGACGTACACGGCTACCGCCAGCCAAGGCCTCCTGTTCATGGCAGAGGCCGTGTACAACGCCTCGGGATTGGGACTACCGATCGTCATGACCATCGGCAACCGGGCGATCGGCGCGCCGATCAACATCTGGAACGATCACTCGGACAGCATAGCGCTGCGGGATTCGGGGTGGATCCAACTGCATGCCGAATCTAATCAAGAAGCGGTGGACCTGCACGTCCAGGCCTTCCGTTTGGCTGAAGCGTTGAGCGTGCCGGTGATGGTCTGCGTGGACGGGTTTGTCCTCACCCACGCGTTCGAGGCGGTCGATCTGCCCGACCAAGCCGCGGTCGACGCGTATCTGCCGCCGTTCGAGCCGGTCCAACTGCTCGATCCGAATGACCCTGTGACGATCGGCTCGATGGTTGGCCCCGAGGCCTTCATGGAGGTTCGGTACCTGGCGCATCGCGCGCAACTCCGGGCGCTCGGCGTGATTCCGGAACTGGCCGACGAGTTTGCGGACCGGTTCGGGCGGAGGTCTGGCGGGCTGGTGGCTTCGTATCGGACCGAAGACGCCGATACGATCGTGGTGGCGCTTGGTTCGGTAATCGGCACCATTAAAGACACGGTCGACGCACTTCGCGAAGCCGGCTCGGCCGTGGGGTGCGTGAAGCTCGTCTCCTACCGCCCGTTTCCGGCCGAGGCATTACGCAACGCAATCGGCCACGCGCGGCGAGTGGTCGTGGTCGAGAAGGACCTGGCGCTGGGCCTGGGGGGCATCGTGTCCGCCGACGTGAAACTGGCGATGAACGCCTCGGGCGTCGCGGTCTACACCGTGATCGCGGGGCTTGGCGGCAGGCCCATCACGAGCGCATCGCTGCGTGACGTGATCGAGCGGGCTCGCGACGACGCGCTCGATGAGCCGCACTTTCTGGATCTTCAAGAAGGGGTGGTGGATCGCGAGATCGCGCGGCAGCGCGAGCGCCGGCGGTCGGGCCCCGCGGCGCTGAACGTGCTGCGCGACGTGAGCGGCCGATGAGCACCGAACGCATCAAGTTCTATCAGACCGGCACGTTCACCGTGGGAAATCGTCTCCTGTCCGAGGACGAACGCACGGTGCAGTCGAGCGTGGAACGGACCAACTCGCTCACCTCCGGCCACCGCGCCTGCCAAGGCTGCGGCGAAGCGTTGGGCGCACGGTACGCGGTGGACGCGGCCATGCGCGCGGCGAACAATCGGTTGATCGCGGTCAACGCGACCGGGTGCCTCGAAGTGTTTTCGAGCCCCTATCCCGAAAGCTCGTGGCGCATCCCCTGGCTGCACTCGCTGTTCGGCAACGCGCCCGCGGTGGCTTCCGGCGTGGCCGCCGCGCTCAAAGCCAAGGGCCGATCCGACACGCTGGTCCTGGCCCAGGGCGGGGACGGTGGAACCGTGGACATTGGGTTCGGCTGTTTGTCCGGAATGTTCGAGCGCAACGACGACGTCTTGTACGTCTGTTACGACAACGAGGCCTACATGAACACGGGCGTGCAGCGCTCCGGCTCCACGCCGCCCGCCGCACGGACCATGACGACCCCGGTGGCGGCCGGTCATCCCGGCAATGCGTTCGCTACCGGCAAGAACCTCCCCAAGATCGCCATGGCGCATGGGATTCCCTATGTGGCGACTGCGTCGGTGGCGGATCTGCAGGACCTCGAAGCGAAGATGACCAAGGCGGCCGGCATGCGCGGCGCGCGGTACGTCCACATTTTCGTGCCGTGCCCGTTGGGGTGGGCCCACGACCCGGCGAAGACCATCACCGTGGCGCGGTTGGCGATGGAGTGCGGGCTGTTCCCCTTGTTCGAGGCGGAGTTCGGCCGGGTGACCGGCCGCACGCCCATTCGGCGGCGCGTCCCGGTCGAGCGCTATCTCGAGCTGCAGGGACGCTTCAAGCACCTGTTCGGCGACCCGCCGAACCGCGAGGCGATCGCAGGGATTCAGGCAATCGCCGATGGGAACATCGCGGAGTATGGACTGTGGGAAGAGGGGGCATCCGGTGGAGCGTAAGCCGTTCGCCATCACGCTGGATCCCAGCAGCAGCCTGGCCAATCAGACCGGCAACTGGCGGACCAAGCGTCCGGTGTACGTCTCTCGTCTGGCGCCGTGCAACCACGCCTGTCCCGCGGGCGAGGACATCCAGGGCTGGCTCTACCTCGCGGAGGAAGGCCGGTACGAGGAGGCGTGGCGCGCACTGGTGAAGGAAAACCCCATGCCCGCGATCCACGGCCGCGTCTGCTACCACCCTTGCGAGAGCGCGTGCAACCGCGCCCAGCTCGACGAAGCCGTGAGCATCCACTCGGTGGAGCGGTTCCTGGGTGACCTTGCCATCAAGAACGGCTGGCGCGAAAACGCAACGCCGGCCACCGGCCGCAGGGTACTGGTGGTGGGGGCCGGGCCGAGCGGGCTGTCCGCCGCCTATCACCTGGCACGGATGGGACATTCCGTGGAGGTGTTCGACGCGGGGCCCAAGCCGGGCGGCATGATGCGTTTCGGGATTCCCAAGTACCGATTGCCGCGCGAGGTCCTGGACGCGGAGATCGCCCGCATCGTGGACCTCGGCGTGCGGTTCGTCATCAACCGGCGCGTCGATGACCTTGCCGCCACGATGCGGCACGGGTCTTTCGACGCCGTGTTCCTGGCGGTGGGCGCCCAGATCGGCCGCCGCGTGGACATCCCGTCCCGCGACGCGCGGCGTTTGGTGGACGCGGTCGGTCTGCTCCGCGCGGTCGAGTCGGGAGGCCCGATCCGGATCGGCCGCCGCGTGGCCGTGTACGGGGGCGGCAACACCGCGGTCGATGCGGCGCGAACCGCCAAGCGCCTCGGCGCGGAGGAGGCGGTCATCATCTACCGGCGGGACCGGCCGCACATGTCGGCTCGCGACTTCGAGGTGGCGGAAGCGCTCGAAGAAGGCGTGGTGATCCGCTGGCTGGAGTCGATCGCGGGATTCGAGGACGGCCGGTTGCGCGTCGAGGCCATGGAACTGGACAGCCAGGGCCGTCCGGTCCCCACGGGCCGGTTCGAGGAACTAACGGCCGACACCGTCGTCCTGGCCGTGGGCCAGCAAGTCGACCCGGGGTTTCTCCGCAACGTGGAAGGCGTCGTGGTTCGGCCCGACGGCGTGATCGCGGTGGACGAGACCATGATGACCGGGCATCCGGGCGTCTTCGCGGGCGGGGACATGGTACCGTCGGAGCGCACCGTCACGGCCTCGACCGGCCACGGCAGGACGGCCGCGCGGAATATCGACGCGTGGCTCAAAGGGACGCGATACCTAGCGCCCGTGGCGCCCCCGCCGGCCACCTTCGAACGGCTCAACCCCTGGTACTACACCGACGCCCCGCAAGCCAAGCAGCCGCTTCTGGCACTGGCTCGGCGGCGCTCGAGCTTCGACGAAGTAGTCGGGGGTCTGGACGAGAACACCGCCCTGTTGGAGGCGCGACGCTGCTTGTCGTGCGGGAACTGCTTTCGCTGCGACAACTGCTACGGCGTGTGTCCCGACAACGCGGTGATCAAGCTCGACCCTTCAGCGGGATACGCGATCAATTACGACTACTGCAAGGGCTGCGGGATGTGCGCAGAGGAGTGTCCGTGCGGCGCGATCGACATGATCGACGAAGTGGTGTAGAGCCTGTCCAGGAAGGTCATCTGCTGCGTTGTCGCTGCGCGTCCGCTCCTCACGTACGACCCAGTACGCTGCGGTGCGGGCGCTCGCTCCGCCTTGCATCTGACCCTTCCTGAACAGGCTCCGCGTCTCTTCAGACGCGGCTAAGAGTTCACCCCACTCTGGTCCTGAGTCTCACTCCTTTGGGTTAGGGCCTCACTCCACAAATTCTCTGCGCTAACTACCTCGGAGCATGGAACTGCCGACGCGTGCGCGGTACCGTGGGCAGCAGGAGGCCCAGATGAAGCGAATCGGTGTCTTGACCAGCGGGGGTGATGCTCCGGGGATGAATGCGGCGATCCGAGCCGTTACGCGAACCGCGATCGCCGCGGGCTTCGAGGTGATCGGGATTCGCCGGGGATTCGCAGGACTCATCGAGGGGGAATTGGGCGCGCTGACGACCCGGTCGGTCAGCGGGATCATCGAGCGCGGGGGCACGATTCTAGGCACTGCCCGTTGCGAAGCGTTCACCACCGACGAAGGCCGCCGCAAAGCGCTGGCCACCATCCAGGCGTCGGCGCTGGATGCGCTGGTCGTTATCGGAGGCACCGGATCGCAGGCAGGCGCGCACTGCCTCTCGACCCTCGGGGTTTGGGTGGTCGGCGTGGCGTCCACCATCGACAACGACTTGGAGGGGAGCGACATCACGATCGGCGTGGATACCGCGCTCAACGTCGCGCTCGAGGCGATCGATCGGATCAAGACCACTGCCGCGTCGCATCGGCGGGCGTTCCTGGTCGAAGTGATGGGCCGCGACTGCGGGTACCTCGCGCTCATGACCGGCATCGCTGGGGGCGCCGAAGTCGTGGTGATTCCGGAGGTGAGCTGCGATCCCGAGGCGATTGCCCACGAATTCCGTGCGGCGTATGAGCGCGGGAAGGCCCATGCCATCGGCGTGATCGCCGAGGGCGCGAAGTTCCGGGCATCGGACATTGCCGAATACTTCCGCACGCACCATGAACGGATCGGGTTCGATCTGCGAGTGACGTGTTTGGGCCACATTCAGCGGGGCGGCTCGCCGGGCGCGTTTGACCGGCTGTTGGCGACACGTCTCGGCGCAGGGGCGGTGGAGGCGTTGGTGCGGGGAGAACACGGCGTGCTGGTGGGGCTGATCCGTGGCCAGGTAACGACCACCCCGCTGGCCGAAGTGGTCAGCTCGTGCAAGCCGATCGACATGAGACTGTGGGAACTGGCGAAGGTGCTGGCGAGGTGATCGCAAAGGCAGGACGAGCTGGCGAATGGGAGAAGGGGTGAAGGGGGGAGGAGTGACAATGCGTGAGAACGTGGGGACGATCGATCGGGTGATACGGGCCGCGGTGGGGATCGCGTTGTTTCTGGCTGCGTTGGCCGTTGCCGCGCCGCTCGCGAGGACGATCCTCGGGCTCGGCGGCGTGATCATGCTCGGCACCGCGCTGGTGGGGTTCTGCCCGGTGTACCGTGTGCTGGGACTAAACACGTGCGGACAGCGGCGGAAATGACAATGACCGACCAAGCGGTCGTGACGTGGCGCGGGGGCGTCCGGTTCGACGCGGAGGTGCGCGGGCACCGGATGACTCTTGATCAGCCGAGGGACGAAGATGGAACCGACGAGGGGATGACGCCGATCGAGTGCCTGGCGGTCTCGTTGGGCGGGTGCGTGGCCTATTTCGCAGCCCGCTTTGCGCAACGGCACGCCTTGCCGATCAGCGACCTCCGGGTCACGACGGGTTGGGACTACGCGGAGCGGCCCCACCGCGTCGGGCGGTTCGACGTGCGGATCACCTATCGCGGGACGCTGGACGCGGCCATGGCTGAGCGTTTGCAGCGCGTGGTGGAGGGGTGCACCGTGCACCACACGCTCACGCATCCGCCGCAGATACGCGTTGCCCTGTCAGCGGACCAAGCCGGCGCGGTGACCCGCGGGTCCGGATCGCGTGGAGGCGGACCGTGATCCGGGCCAGCCGATCCCCGATACTCCTTTCGGGTGAGGAGGCCTGCCGCGCCTCGGGACCGCGGGCCCCGTGACTACTCCCTGATCATCCTTAATGCCCAGCAATTTACTCCGTCGGGAGAATCGACGGTGTTTGCACCATTCAGATAAAAAGGACGCGAATATGCCCGAGAAGACCGTGGTAACCGAGAAGCGGAGGGTGTTGGTGGTGGGGAGCGCATCGTTGTTCGGGTGTGCGGTGGGTGGCTTGCTGGAAAGCAGGGGCGACGGGTTCGACGTGACATCGGTGAAGACGGTGGAGGCGGCGATCGAAACCGCGCCGAAGGTTCGGCCCGACGTGATCGTCTTCTGCCTGGACCGTGACGACGGGCGCAACGGCGACGCGCTGAATCGGTTACGGCTGATGGAATCCTTCCCCGCACGAATCATTCGATGCACCCTCGAAAGCAACCAACTGACAATCTACGACACGAAACGGATCACCGATGCCACGGCGGAGGACCTCCTTGCGGCGGTCACCCGCGGGAGCGACGAACCGGTCGACAACCGGAAGGGGGAGACACTATGAGTGCAAAGTGGTGGAAGGTGTTGGTGGGGCTCGCGGCGGGCGCCTGGTTATGGTCGGGCGGTCCGACCGCGGGATGGGCGGGTGAAGACCACGGATCGCATGGATCGGGAGGCGCCGAGATCGTGGTCGCGGACGCGCAGGAATTGCCCGCCTGGCAGCAGAAGTTCAAGGAACAGCTCGAACGCGAAGACGCGGCCGAGGGTCGGAACGGCACCCGCGACCAGTTGGAAGCGGCCATGAAGAAGCTCATGGCCGAAATCGCCAAGGGCACCGGCGACCACGCGTCCCACGTCTCGCAAGGCCCCTACAGCGATGCGGCTATGGCTCAGCAGATGGACAGGAGCTACTTTTTGGGTCCGGCCGCAGCAGGGGAGAGCGTAACGGCCGGAGGACGCTGCCCCAAGAACGTTCCGGTCAAGGAGTACGACGTTTCGGCGATCAACGTGGAGATCACGCTGAACCAGTGGCTGGATTACCACCCCGGGTACATGTACGTGTTGACCGAGAATGTCCCGAAGGTTCGGGCTGAAGAGAAAGCCAACGCGGAGGCCCGCAAGGCGGCGGGTTACAACCCGGGTGCCGTGAGCACCGGCCTCCAGACCGACATAATCCAGCCGATCGTGCTGCGGGGCAACCAAGGCGACTGCGTGGTGATCACGCTGAAGAATGAACTCGATGGTGAAGACGTCGGACTCCATATTCACGGCTCCAGCATGATCATCAAGGCGACCGGGCTGGCGGCCACCGCCGCCAACTCCGACGCCACGGTCCAGCCGGGAAAGAGTCAGACCTTCGAGTGGTATATCCGGCCTACCGAGCAGGAGGGCTCGCATATGCTCCACAGCCACGTCGGCCGGGAGCAGGCGAGCCTGGGGATGATCGGAGCGTTCATCGTCGAGCCCATGGGGTCACGCTATCTGGATCCGATCACGGGGAAAGAATCGAAGAGCGGCTGGCAGATGATGATCGAAGATCCCAATGCCCCCGATTTCCGGGAGTACGCGATCTTCTACCACGAAATCGGCGACGAATCCTTCCGCCCGCTGAACCGCCAGGGCGAAACGATTCCGCAGCGCGATCCGAACACCGACGCGTACCGGCCCTCGGCTCGCGCGCTCAACTATCGCAGCGAGCCGTTCGGCATCAATAACCTTGCGGTTCAGGAGAAGTATTTCCACTTCGAGGACGAGTCGATGTCGTACAGCTCCTACACCTTCGGCGATGTGCCGACGCCCATCCCGAGGGGATACCTGGGCGACCCGAACAAGTGGCGGCTGATCCATGGAGGCGGCGAGGTGTTCCACTCCCACCACCCTCACGGCGGGTCGATCCGCTGGCTGCGTCAGCCCAAGGCCGATGGGAAGGCGGACTTCCTGATGACGGCGGCTCAGAACGGCCCGGTGAAGTATCCGGAGGTCCGGACCACGTCCGACCGCGTCGATGTGGAAGTGATCGGTCCTTCGGAGGTGTTGGACCTTCAGACCGAGTGCGGGTGGGGTCTTTGCCAACAGGTGGCGGCGGACTATTTGTTCCACTGCCACGTCGCGCACCATTACGTCGCGGGGATGTGGTCGTACGGGCGCGGCTACAACACGCTCCAGACCGGAAACTATCCATTCGGAAGCACCGACGTCATGCCGCCGCTGCAGGAACTGCCGGATCGCAAGGGGCGGATGAAGCCGGCGGTCACGTCGGATCAGTTGGTCGGCAAGACCATGGACTGGTACGACAAGAAATGGAACATCACCGCGAACAAGACCGACTTCTCCAAGCCCATTCCGGACGTGTCGATCAAGGACTGGGTCAAGATGTTGCTCCCGCCGGCTGGCCAGCCGGGCCACACCGCGG
Organism: Nitrospirota bacterium; assembly: GCA_040757335.1. Classification (NCBI taxonomy): domain Bacteria; kingdom Pseudomonadati; phylum Nitrospirota; species Nitrospirota bacterium. The sequence continues at coordinate 114,494 of JBFLXB010000001.1, forward strand.
ACGAGAAGGGCCAGATCGTCGCGTATGATGCGACGGTGTGGGACTGGACCTGGGACGGCAACCAAGCATTGGGGGAGGCTGAGGAAACCGGGAAGTTCGCCAGCCCCAAGTACAAGTCGCCCATGCCTGGGAAGCGGCCGCCGATTCTCTTCGACGCCAAGACAGGGAAACTTGCGTACCCGCACTTCAAGCCGCACTTCGGCAAACGGGTGCCATTTGCCCGACACCACGGACCGGCTCCCTGGTTAGAGCCCGTCCACGTGGACAAAGCCACCGGATCGGTTGGGGACGAGCCGGGCGGTCTGGGCGTGGCCGGTGGAGAGACCAACCAGCCGGCTCGTCCGGGTGAACAAGGGAAATGGAGCCTGTGCCCGGAGAACGCGGGGCGAAAGCAGTACACGATCCACTTCATCGAAACGCCGATCACCATGAACCAGGCCATCGGCAAACAGAAGGCGGTGGTGGATCAGCACGGGACGATTTATGTCCTGCACGAGGAGGAGAAGGCAGTTCGGGCCAACAGCGACCTCGCACGGCCGCTCGTCTATCGCGCCAACGTGTATGACTGCGTGGACGTGATCCTCAAGAGCGAGTGGGAGGACAACAACACGACGAACTTCCAGATGTCGAAGATCAATATCCATCCCCACTTCATGCAATTCGACAACAACGCGAGCGACGGTGTGATCACGGGTTTTGCGTACGAGCAATCGGTGCGCCCCTTCACCCAGATGAAGAAGGCCGAGCACAAAGGGCTGCCGGTTCCGATGAACGCCGTCCTCGCGGAGAATGTGAAGGCGGGGGCCACCAGCGTCAAAATCGAGATGCCGGAAGGGGCCACCAAGTTCCACGCCGGGACCGACATCATGATCGGGATGCACGAGGTGAAGACCTCTGAAGTCCGGTGGATCAAGGAGATCAAAGGCGACACGCTGGTCTTCGCCGAACCCTTGAAACATGCGCACAAGAAGGGGGAGGTTGCATCGGTCGAGTACGTCCGGTACCGGTACTGGGTGGATGCCGACTTGGGGACCGTGTTCTGGCACGACCACGCCCTCGGCGGAACCACCTGGCCGCACGGAGCCGTGGGGGGGCTCATCGTCGAGCCGGTGGGCGCCACGTATCATGACCCGAAGACCGGCAAAGAGATCCGGAGCGGTCCCATCGCCGATATTCATTCGACCGACCCGATCGGCTACGGCGTGAACGGCAGTTTCCGGGAGATGGTGCAGTATCTGAACGACACGGTGCCGTATACCGCGCAGGTGGTGACCGCGGGCAATCCGCCGGGACAGACGATCCAGGCGGCCATCGACGCGGGTCAGGCATTGTTCTTCCAGATGCCGTATGACCTGGACCTGGTGTCGGTCCCCATGCTCAACGGCGGGACGCACACCACGGGCGGTGGGTTCTTCTTCAAGGCCGAGTCGATCGCGAAGCGGCTCAAGAACAACCCGGATGCGTCGAGGGTCTTTTCCACCAAGACGCACGGGATCGACCCGGGGACGCCGCTGTTGCGGGCCTACCTGGGGGACACCGTGGTGTTTCGTCTGATGCACGTGATGATGAACGAGTCGCACACCTGGCATCTGGCGGGCCACGCATTCAGGACCGAGCGGTACGCCGAGAAGTCGGACTTCAAGAACGCGTGGCACGTCGGGATCGCGGAACGGTACGATCTGGTCACAAAGGCCGGGGGGCCGCAGCAGATGGCCGGCGACTACCTGCACTTCGACGGCCGTCCATCCCATCTGTCGGAAGGCAGTTGGGGCATCTTCCGCGTGCTCGACAAAGAAGTGCCGGATCTGAAGAAGCTGCCGGGGCGCGAGGAGATTCCGGCCTCCGCGAACTCGGTGTGCCCGTCGGATGCACCGGTCAAGACTTTCAACGTGATCGCGGCGGATCGGGCCTTGAAGTACAACACCAACGCGCCGGACGTGATCGAGGTGGATTTTGACCGCGTGTTGCAGGTCGCAAACCCGCAGGGCAAGATCTACATGCTCGAAGGGGAGAAAACGAAGGTGGCGGAGGGCGGTGCTCAGCCCATGCCGCTGACCCTGCACGTCAATGTAGGGGATTGCGTCAAGGTGAACCTGAAGAACGAGATGAAGGCCAGCCGGGCGTCGTTCAGCGCCGACATGCTGGCATTCGATCCCAAGGAGTCCCAAGGCGTCAATGTGGGCAACAACCCCGGGGACCAGACCGTGGGCCCGGGCCAGAGCCGGACCTACACGTACTATGCGCCGCCGCAGTACGGGGAGACCGCTGCGCTGGTGTGGGACTGGGGGAACTTCATCAACAACGTCAGGGATGGGCTGTTCGGGGCCATCATCGTCGGGCCCAAGGGCTCCAAGTATCGGGATCCCAAGACCGGCGAGGACGTCTCGATGAAGAACGCCTGGCAGGTTGACGTGATCGTGGATCGGTCGATACCGGCGAATGCCAACCGGTCCGACTTCCGGGATGCCTCGCTCTTCTTCCAAGACGAGGACAACATCATCGGAACCGCGTTCATGCCGTACATTCAGCAGATCGCGGGACTGACCGGGGTGAACTACCGCGCCGAGCCCTGGACCTATCGGGAGGAGAACGGGTGCGAGCTGGGCAACATGTTCACGCCGTGTGTGGCCGCGCAGTCCGATTTGGCCACGCCGACGATCATGGCGCACGCCGGCGACCCGGTTCGGATCCACGTGTTCGGCGCGTTCAACGAGCAGAACCAGGTGTTCAGTCTCGAAGGGCACGAGTGGCCCCTCAAGCCCAACATGGCAGGGGCCGACCTGATGAGTTCGAGCGAGTTCGGCTCGTCTCAAAATCTGGACGTGCTCCTGGTCGATGGGGCCGGCGGGCCGTTCCGCCTGCCGGGGGATTACTTGTGGCAAAATCATCGGATGCCCTATACCCAGGCCGGACAGTGGGGGTATCTGCGGGTACTGCCCGCAGGAGACCGGCGCGTGCTGCCGTTGAACAGCGGCGGACCCGGCGGTCGGACCGCGGAGCTGCCGCAGTCAGGTGATGCCGTGTCCGTCTCGCTGCTGGGGACGGGGAAGTAAGAGGTCTCTGAGTTGAAGGAGGTCAAGGGGCGGGGGATTGCAGTTCTCCTGCCCCTTGACCATTGTTCAGGAAGGAGAACGATGTCTCGTCTTGTCGTGGCGGTCGCCGTCGGGATCGTTTTGGCGACGGGTGGACCGTCGCCGGTCTCCGCAGAATCGGTCTATGAAGAAATCGCCGTGAAGAACGGCGGAACCATCAGCGGGAAGATCACCCTGAAGGGGCCGGTCCCTGACCCGCGAGTGTTCCCGTTGGTGCTCTATCCCTTTGGGCCGTTCTGCAAGAAAATCTCGGACGGCAAAGGCCACATCCTGGTCGATGAGTTCATCGTGTCGCCGGACCGGGGGATGCAGGACACGATCGTGGCGGTGCAGCAGGTCAAGCGGGGAAAACCGTTTCCTCTGATCAAACAGGAACTGGAAGCGGTGGACTGCATGTTCCATCCCGCCGAGACCGCGGAGGACGAGCTGTTTGCGATCGATGCCCAGGGCAAGCTGCACCACGAACATCCCTTGGTCATGGTCCTGAGAAATCACCAACCGATCTGGGTGGTCAACCGCGATCCGATCATTCACAACGGGCAAGTCTTCCAAAATGAGAAGGGCAACATCATTCTCAACTTTCCGCTCCCGATCGCCGAGGAGCCGCGCGGCGGCATGCTCCACTTCGACGACGGGAAGCGCATTTCACAAATGATTTGCGGGATGCACGAATTCATGCAGGCGTGGGGGTTTGTGGTGGACAATCCCTACTACGCGAGAACCAAGAAAGACGGGAAGTTCGCGATCGACAATCTTCCACCCGGCACGTATCGTGTGGCGGCGTGGCATCCGCATCTCCCGATCGTCGAACAAGACATCACGGTGCCGGCCAACGGCACGGCATCGTTCAACGTGGAATTCGACGGCGCGCAGGTCGTGCGTCCCGCGTACGAGAGCCAGGAACGATTCCGGATCGGACCCGAGGCGCTTCCTCATCAACATCTCGAAGAGTGTAGCCCGCCGTACTGCGAGGACTAGGAGCCTGTCCATGAGCGGCCATCTGCGGCGTTGTCAGTTGCCTTTGCGTGCTCACGTACGACCCAGTACGCTCCGCGCGCAAAGGCTTCTTCCGCCTTGCATCTGGCCACTCCTGAACAGGCTCCGACATCGAAATACTTGGATGCCTTCACGGCGTATGCCTTCGCTGGGGCTTATCGCGTGGGTGATCGTTGCTGGAGTTTGTGGCGTTCTTTTCGGAGTGAGAGCCGTGGGTTGGGCGTATGAAGAGGTCACGGTGACCTCGGGGGGCACGTTGAGGGGGAAGGTTTCATTGGCCGGAGCGGTTCCGCCCAGCCGGATTTTCCACATGGTGTTCTCCCCGAATATCACATTCTGTACCAGGATTTCCGATGGCAAAGGCAACCGGTTGCTCAAGGAGTTCGTGGTCGCTCAAGACGGCGGATTCCAGAATGTGGTCGTGGCCGTGGTGGGGGTGGAAAAGGGCAAACGATTCGATTACACGCCGGAGATCAGCCTTGAAAACTGCCGTGTCGGCCCGTTCGTCACGCCCGTTCGCAACCACCACCCCGTTGTGATCGTGAACAAAGACCCGGTGGTACACGATGTCCAGGCCTATACGATCAAGGATCCGTATGCGTTTGGAATGTTCAATAAGCCCATGCTTCCGGAGAGTACGGCCTCAAAAAAGATCGTCTTCAGAAAGGACCACTATCTCTTCAAGACCCAGTGCGGGGTGCACGACTTCATGCAGTCGTGGGGCATGGCCGTGGGCAACCCCTATTTTGCGGTCACCGGCCCGGACGGCACGTTTACGATTTCGGATCTCCCGCCGGGAACCTATGATGTCGTGGCCTGGCATCCCCATATGCGGGTGAGAGCGAAACAGGTCACGGTTGCGGCCAACGGCGAAGCGGACCTGAGCTTTGAGTTCGACTCGTCCGAAGTGGACATTCCGTTGCACGATCTGCAGACCGGCTACCGCCTCCAACCCGCGCTGGATCTCATCCCGCTGGAGCCGCCTTCGGTCGAGCTCCAGGGACCCTAAAGCACCCATCGGGCGCTGTCGTCGGCGAATCGTGAACGGGTAGGGCATTGACCAAGAGGCCGCGGGCTGGGTATTCTATGGGCGAGATATTTTGAACACCAAACATCGGCGCTTCTTCGGATGATCGGCATGGCCCAGAAACGAGACATTGCCGACATCATGCAGTCCTTGCGGCGGATCTTTAAGGCGATCCAGCAGTACTCCGAAGACGTGTTTAAGGAGTTCGGGGTGACCGGCCCGCAGCTCTGGGCCTTGCGGACGATCTACACGCAGGGCCCGCTCTCGATGGGCGAGTTGAGCCGGAGCATGTACCTGCACATCAGTACGGCCTCGGGCGTCGTGGATCGGTTGGAGCGCAGGGGGTACGTGGAGCGCAACCGAGAGGACTCGGACCGGCGCGTGGTCAAGATCAGCCTCACGTCCGCGGGGAAACGGCTGGTGCAACGGGGTCCGGAGGCGGCTCAAGGGAAGTTGCTGCATGGGCTTGAAAGTCTGTCGTCGGCTGAGGTCCGAGTCATCCGTTCATCGCTGGAACGCGTGGTTCGGTTGATGGAGATTCAGGATATGAGAGCAACCTTCTTTTTTAGCGAGGAGTAATGGCATGACGAACGGTGCGGTGAATCGTGCGGTTACGGTGACGGTGGGTGTCGCGCTACTGGCGACCCTCGGGTTCGGTGAGGCGCCACCGGCCCTTGCCTACGAGGAAGTCCAGGTTCAGAACGCGGGAACGTTGACGGGGAAGGCATGGTTGGACGGACCGATTCCTGAGCCGCGCGTTTTTCCGGTTGCGCTCTATCCCTTCGGGCCGTTCTGCAACAAGAATGAGCGCATTGCGGACGGCAAGGGAAACATCCTGGTCCAAGAGTTCGAAGTAGGCGCCGAGCATGGATTAAAGGACGTGGTGGTGGCGGTGCAGAGGGTGAAGCGAGGGAAGCCGTTCCCTCCCATCGTGGCTGAAATCGTGTCGCGAGATTGCGAGTTCATCCCGTTTGTGAGCGTCGTCCGGAACCACGGACAGTTCAGGATGACGAACGAGGACCCCGTCATTCACAATGCGCAACTCTACCAAAGCGAGAAGGGGAATCTGCGGTTGACGGTGCCGAATCCGCCGAATTCGGCGGGGATGTTCCCCATCGAGTTCGAAAGGAAATACCGAATCTACCAAATGATCTGCGGAATGCACGAGTTCATGCAGACCTGGGGTTACGCGGTGGACAATCCGTACTATGCGCTCACGGACGAGAACGGCGCATTTACGATCGACGGCCTGCCTCCGGGCACCTACACCGTCACGGCGTGGCGGCCGCACTTTCCCCCAATGGAACGACGGGTGACCATCGCGTCCTCGGGGACGGAGCGCATCGAGTTTTCGTTCGATGCAGCGCTCGTGAAGCGACCCCTGTATGAAACGCAGGAGCGCTTCCGGATTCAGCGTTGACGCTTGACCTGGGCTCGGCGGCGGGGAATCTGCTGCCCGACGGCGTCTGATTACGAGCCGGGGAGCTTTTCCGCGTCCCTCATGAGTCCGGCGACGAGGGACGCCGCCTCGCGCTCGAGAACCGCTTCAGTCGCGGACGCGGTCCCAATGCCTTGGATCTGTTTGCGTAGAGCATCCAACCGGCGTTCATGCTCGGCCGCCCTGGCCTTTCCAAGCACTTCCGCGATCGCGTCTCGGAGGCCGGACTCGTTGTACAGTCTCGACTGAACACTCATCACTCTCGACGTTGCCGCGGTGATGCTCCCGTTCTTCCAATGACCGATGGCGCGATCCAGTTCGGTGCGGACCTGTTCCACCACTGAGATCCAGTCCCGATCCGTGGTTTCGGTGAGATCGGTTCCAGCCGGAGCCTTCGCTGTGAACCGGAGATCAACGACCTGTCTTCCCATGTCCAAGTCCATATCCACCGCTCCTCGATCCCGTTCCTCGGCGGTCAGTCGAGGATGCCAGGCTTCGAGTCGGTAATGGCCGGGCGGCACGTTCGGGATTTCGAACCGTCCGAGCTTGTCAGCCACGGCGAAATAGGGCGACGGGGCGACGATGATCAGTCCCCGCATGCTCTGGTGGGTGCGGCACCGGATGGGCACGGCCCCGGGGTTCTTCAGGGTCACCTCCTTGACCGTGCCGGGAAGATGCGCGCCGGTGTCAAAGCGATTTTCAGCGGCACGTGAGTGGATGTTGTGGATCTCGTCGTCATGATTCTCGAATCGAATCGTCGCCCCTGCGGGAACGACGAGGAAATCCGGCTCGAACCGGAGCTTCTCCTGCCGAATCGTGTGTGGAGCGGACGAGGGGGCAAAGGAGAGGCCAGGCGGCGGCTGAAGGAACACCACGGCGCCGTCGGCCGGTTCCGAATTGAACAGGACGCGGCCGGTCACCCCATTGCCGGTCGTTCCACCGGCAGTGTGGGGGAAGAACGAGATGGACAACTGGAGGACCGCGAGACAGGCCGCAAGGTCGCGACACGGCTTCGCGACCTGCCACCGATCCGTTCCGGAATTCCTCACGCCGCGATCATAACAAGACGCGCGCGAGAGCGACAAGATGCTGGTTGTGTTTGAGACGGCGCGGATGATAACGTATCCGCGTCTTGGGAAGGAGTGAACCCCCGTGTCGACCACGAATGTGTTGAGGGCATTGGTTGCGCTGACCATGGTGTTGTGTGTGTCGGGTGTGTCGGCCGGAGCGACGTCGGAGGAGGTGGCTCAGGCCTACTTCGACGAAGGAAAGGAACTCAACAAGCAACGACGTTTCGACGAGGCGTTGGCGAAATTCACCCTGGCTGTTCAGGCGAGCCCCGAAACCCACAGATATCATCAAGCGCTCTTCATGACGTACATGGCGTTGCGCCGCGGCCTGGCGGCAATCGACTTCTACAAGCAGATGGCTCGCGAGCACCCCGACAGCCCGACCGTTCGCTACTGGCTGGGGCGGCTCTACCTGCAGAGCCAGGCGCTCGACGACGCGGTGCGCGAATTCCAAACCGCCGGCAGGCTGGCGCCCAACGATGAACATGCCTGGATCTCCTTAGGGCACACCTACATTCGCCAGGGGAAAGACGCGGAAGCGATGGCTGCGTATCAACGAGCCAATAAGCTGTCGCCGAACATCGCCGTGGTTCACGCCGGCCTGGGGAAGCTGTATTTGAAGCGCGGCGACTACCCGAAGGCGCAGCGCGAGCTTGAGGAGGCGTTGCGGCTTGACGCGGCGCTCACCGAAGCGCGGTTCGATCTCAGCCTGATCTACGAGAAGCAGGGCGAGACCATCAAAGCGGTCAAAGAATGGCAGCGGATCCTCGAAGACGATCCCAACGAGACCTCGGCTCGAGAGCGCCTGGCAAGGACATTTTTCGAAAAGCAACTCTATGAAGACGCCGTGCGGGAGTACTCCACGCTGTCGCAGGTCCGCCAAGCTTCCCCCGAGGTGTTCCTTGCGCTGGGCGAGGCCCAGGTCATGTTGGCCACCTCCCTCACCGACGCCGCGGAAAAGAGTCAACTGACGAATTTGGCGATCGAGAATTTTCAACGAACACTGGAACTCGATCCCGGGAATGCGCAGGCCCGGAAATACCTCGATCTCTTGCGACCGACGGATGCGCCGGCCCAGGTCCCGCAATGACGCGGTTTGGTCGCTATGCCGTTGGAACCGGACTCGGTGCGATCGTCCTGGCGGCCGTTGTGTCGCTGCTGTCCGCGAGCAGCCTGCGGGCCGACGTGGTCTACGATTGTCAAGCCGAGGAGAATCGAGGCAAACCCACGACGATCGAGATTGTCCTTTCCCAGAAGTGGCGAGAACAGGCGGATGAGATCAAGCGCGCGTTGGTGTCGGACGCGGATAGTGTAAAGGTCCGGGTCAGGTTTTACCCCTTGATGGACCCGCCCCGCAATATCGGCATCGGGAAGTGCGTTCCCGCCGATGTGGCGCGCCGGGCGATCCAAGAGGCGATCAAGTACTCCGGAACCATCGACCAACTGATCCGCCAGGACATTCTTCCGCACCACTGGATCAAGATCGGCTCCACTGATACGGCCGAGTTGGCCTGGATGCCGGTTCCGCCCGAGGATCTCAGCCGCCTGACCGCCCCGAATCTATCCACCGATCAATTTCAGGAGCTCTACCGAAGTCTTGCGGCACCGAAAGAGCGGCGATTGCCCTTTGGGATGGGCAGTCAGCCGATTCAACCATCGCCCGGGCCATGATGCTGGTTCGGTTGGCTGGGGCTCTTTGACCGCGGCGGCGTACGCTCATCCATTTGGGTGAGACGCCCATCACCCATTTCCTCCGGGATGGCTACTCCCTCTTCGGCATGGTGTCGCGCCGAGGCCGACACGTAAACTTCGCGTAGAGGCGATAAGGCGAGGAAAGGAGGGAACCATGCGAGCCGTGAAGGACATCATGACTACCAACTTGCAGTGGGTCGAACCAGGGACGTCGGTGCGCACGGCGGTCGCGGTGATGAGCCGACACCGCATCGGGAGCGTCTTGGTGGGGAATCGGGATGAGCCGCCGGCCATTGTCACGGAAACCGACGTGGTCCGTCGCGTGCTGGCCGAGGACAAGAATCCCGCGTCCGTGGCCGTGGATGAGATCATGAGTTGCCCGCTGATCAGCGTAGACGAGAACCGGCCGATCGAGCAGGCCGGCGACTTGATGGCGGAACATGAGATCCGCCACGTGGCGGTTTCGTCAGGTGCGAGCGTGGTGGGGCTGCTCTCGGTCCGGGACCTCCTCCCGGTCGTGAACCTGCTGCCGATCGCGGTGGAGCGCATGATGACCAGGATGCCGGTGATCATTCCCGCCGAAGAGACGGCTCGCAACGCGGCGGCTCTCATGGCGCACGCGAAGGTCAGCGCGCTGCTGGTCGCGGGCCGGCGCCTGCAGCCCCGGGGGATCCATTTCCGCGGGTTCTCGCGCCAGGACGTTGCGGGGATCGTGACCGGAACGGACTTGGTGCGGGATGTGGTCGAGAAGGACCTGGACGCCTCGGTGACGCCGGTCTGCGGCGTCATGGGGAGTCCGTTGTTCACTCTGTCGGGTTCGGAAGACGTCATGACGGCGTTCGATGTCATGGCGCGGGGGAGCGTGCGACATCTGGCGGTCGCCGCGGGGGAAGAGATCACAGGACTGCTGTCGGTCGAAGACATCATCGAACCCGCCTGGCTCCACGTGGCTTCCGGCGCGCTTCGAAAGGCGCGAGCGTAGCGTTGGAGGAGGTTCTCAGGGACTTGGGTACGCCGCGTTGACACGGCTGGCCGACATTGGTGCCTCGCAAGGGTCCGTGGTCTCCCGCCGGTCACAGGTCCGGCAGGCCGTCGATGTGATGGTCCAAGACGGCAACGGCGTCGTGGTGGCGGCCAACGACGACGGCACGCCCGCCGGAGTGTTGACTGAAACCGACATGGTGCGGCGGGTCATCGCTGGCGATCGGCATCCCTGGGTCACCCCGGTCGAGAGCGTGATGAGCGAACCCGTGGTCACGATTGACGACGGTTGCACGCTCGACGTGGCCGGTCGCCTGATGGCTGACCGGGGGATTCGACACCTCGGGATCACGCGCGAGGGGCGACTCGCCGGCTGGGTCACGGCCCGCAACCTGATCGCAGCGGCTCGTATCCCGCCCACGCGCATCTGCGATGCCATGACCAAGTTGATCGCCACGATCCATTTGCAGGAAACAGTGCGCGAAGCCGCTGACCGGATGCTCGAGGCATCCATCGGGCTGTTGTTGGTGGGAGGACGGCGGACCCGACATCGCTCCGGTCAGTGGAGCGGGGCCGGTTATGACGACCTGGCCGGCATCGTGACCGAAGCGGACTTGGTCAACCGGGTGATGGCCGTGGATCGCTATCCCTACGTAACATCCGTGGGCGACGTCATGACGCCCAGGCCCGTGACCGTACGTCCCGACGACTCCTTGACGGTCGCGGCCGACCTCATCGTGAATCGAGGAATTCGCCACGTCCTGGTGGCGGACGGCGCCGACGTGGTCGGCGTGATCTCGATCCGCGACTTGCTTCCGGTCATGGCGGACCCCGGTGTGTCCGAGCGCGAACCGAACAGGTGAGGTCGATCGCCGAGCCGTTGCATCCCATCGGTGGATCTGGTAGAAGATCGGCGTGGACGACGCTGACCGGTCTCTCGTCGAACGGGTGAAGACGGGCGACGTCGCGGCATTCGAGCGCCTCTTCTCACGCCACCACGAGCGGATTTATCGCTTCGCGTCCCGCATGTGCCGCCACGCGCAGGACGCGGAGGACATCCTCCAGGACACGTTCCTTTCCGCGTTCCGCCACGCCAAGACCTTCCGCGGAAAGGCCCGCTTCACCACCTGGCTCTACACCATCGCGGCCAACGCCTGCCGCCGCACCCGGCGCGGCGCTCGACCCGCGATGGCGGTCAACGAAGGCGACGGAGCCGGACCCGCCGCGCCGGTCGACGACTGGACGCGCCGTCCCGACGTCCAGGTGATGCGGAAGGAGACGAGGCGGGCGATCCACGACGCAATCGCCTCCCTTCCGAAGGATCAGCGTCTGGTGCTGGTGCTTCGCGACATGGAGGGACTGTCGGCCGAAGAAGTCAGCCGGATCGTGGGAGTCGGCGTTCCCGCGGTCAAGTCGCGCTTGCATCGCGCGCGGCTCGCCGTGCGGGCGCACCTCTCCCGGCGTTTTCAGGAACTCCGGCGGTGAGCCCGCGGCGGTCATCGCACCCAGGGAAACCGTGCCTGCAGCGCCTCGCGCGCCTGTCAGCGTACATCGAGCGCGAGCTTCCGCCTGGGGTCCGCGACGAAATCCGCAGCCATATGACCCGCTGCGAGGACTGCCGCGTGATGCTCAGAACCCTCAGAAAGACCATCGCCCTGTGCCGGCGGGCTCGGGCAACGCCGCCGCCGCGCAGGGTCTCGCAGCGGGTACTGGCCGCCCTGAGACGGGAGTTGTCGTCCTGCGGACCCCGGCCCGGTGGTAAACGCGTGGTTCGACAGGCTCACCGCAAACGGAAAAATCGCTGAAAATTCAATGGTTGTCCGTTTGTCCCTGAGGTGAATCCTTTTCCGAGGTCGTGACTCTACAAGGGTGGGAACGCAGTGTTTCGTCACCCTGAACCGAGGAGGAGGTCATGGCTTTGGATATCAACGCGTGGTTGCGGGCGATCGCGGGGACCGTGGTCCTGGCGAGTGTGGGGTTGAGCGTGGTGCACGATCCTCGCTGGTTGTGGTTGACCGCGTTTGTGGGCTTGAATCTGCTGCAGTCTTCGGTCAGCGGCTGGTGTCCGATGATGGCGGTGTTGCGGAAAGCAGGGGTTCGGGAAGGTCGATGCTGATCCGACGACTTGGCATCGCCGCGGCGGTGCTGGTCGCGGCGCTAGTCGCGTACCTGTGGTGGACGGGGAAACGCGGCGCGGAAGACGCCCAACAGGAGCGACCGACCGTCGCTGGCGAGACGCTGGTCACCGCGGTGGGCGACGTCCCCCGGGTGGTGGAGGCCACGGGCGTGGTGGTCTCGGCCCGTGAGGTGGTCTTGGCGAGCAAGGTGCTGGCCGCGGTGAAGGCCCTCAAGGCCAGAGAAGGGGCGGTCGTGGCCGCCGGAGACGTGCTCGTGGCGCTGGATGACCGCGAGTTGGCGGCGGATCTTGAGCGCGCCGAGGCGGAGCGGCGGAATGCCCAAAGTCGTTTGGAGCGCCTGCAGTCAGTGGCCAAGGAGGGACTGGTGGCGCCGCAAACGCTCGAGGACGCTGAGCGGTCGCTGCGCGTGGCTGAAGCGGCTCGGGACGCCGCGGCGGCGCTGCTGGCGTCCACGGTGATCCGAGCACCGTTCAGCGGCGTGGTCACCGACCGCTGGGTGGAAGCCGGCGACATGGCAACGCCGGGCAAGCCCCTGCTCAAAGTCGAGGACAGCCGCGAGTTGCGGCTGGAGGTCACGGTGGCGGGCGACGAGGCGAGCGGGATGACCGTGCGCCAGCCCGTCGAGGCGGTGGTCGATGCCCTCGGCCCCGCGCCCTTGTCCGGAACCGTGGCCGTGATCGTGCCGCGGGCCGAAGCCGCAACGCAGTCGGTGCTGGTCAAGGTGGACTTGCCGCGCACCCCGGGCCTGAAGAGCGGGCTGTACGGCCGGGCGCGTTTTACCGTGGGACAGGACCGTGTGCTGACCGTGCCGAGCACGGCGGTGTCGTCCGTCGGGGCCCTGGATCGCGTGTTCGTCGTGGACGCCGACCAGGTGGTCCACGCCAGACTCGTGCGCTTGGGGCGATCGTACGGCGATCGCATCGAGGTACGCGCAGGGCTGGAGCCGAGTGAACGCGTGTTGATCGAGGCCGGCCGCGGCGTCGACGGCGCGCAATGGACCGGTTCGTCCGGGCCATGACTGCACGCCTCGGCCTCGCCGGCCGGATCGCCAAGGCGTTCGTCAACTCGCGTCTCACCCCGCTCGCCATGATCGCGGCCTTGTTGCTCGGAGCCGCGGCCATCGCCATCACTCCCCGCGAAGAAGAGCCCCAGATCGTCGTGCCCATGGCCGACGTCGTCATCCCGTTTCCCGGCGCCTCGGCCGGGGAGGTCGAGGAACAGCTCACCAAACCCATTGAGCGCAAGATCTCCGAGATCCGGCGCGTCGAGTACGTGTATTCGATTTCGCAGGCGGAGCTGAGTCTGATCATCGTGCGGTTTCGAGTGGGCGAGGACCTCGAGAAGAGTCTGGTGGATCTCTACGACAAATTGATGTCCAACCAGGATCTCATCCCGTCCGGCGCGGGGCCGTTTCAGGTCAAACCGCGCGACATCAACGACGTCCCGATCGTCACGGTGACGTTGTGGAGCGAGCGCTACGGCGACGACCAACTTCGGCGGGTGGCCGACCACGTGCTCGAAGAGGTCAAGAAAGTGCCGAAGACCGCCGGAGGGTTCGTGGCCGGCGGTCACCCGCGTCGGCTGCGGATCGAACTCGACCCCGCGCGCCTGACGGCCCACGGACTCGCCCCGCTGGAGGTGGCGGAGCGCATCGGCGGCGCGAACCGCCAGCAAATCGCCGGGCAGCTCCAGGCCGGCAACCGCGAGCTGCTGGTGGAAGCCGGCGGGTTTCTCTCCTCGCGCGACGCGTTCGAGTCCCTGGTACTGCGCGCGTCGCGCGAAGGGGTGGTGCGTCTCGGCGACGTGGCTGCGGTGCGCGACGAGGCCGAAGAGGTCTCGCGCTACGTGTGGTTCGGCGACGGCCCGGCCGCTGTGGAGAAGGGGATTTCGCTGCGGAGCGGATTGGTTCCCGCCGTGACCGTGGCGGTCGCAAAACAGCCGGGAGCGAACGCGGTCGCGGTGGCGAGGGAGGTCATCGCGACCGTTGATCGCTTGAAGGGATCCGTGATTCCGTCCGACGTGCAGGCGACCGTGACCCGGGATTACGGCGCCACCGCCAATGAGAAATCCAACGAACTGTTGGAGCACCTCCTCATCGCGGTCGTGGCCGTGGTGCTCTTTCTCGGATTCGCCCTCGGGGTCCGTGAGGCCGGTGTGGTCGCGCTGGCAATCCCGCTCACATTGGGACTGACGCTCTTCGTGTCGCTGTTGATCGGGTACACCATCAACCGCGTCACATTGTTCGCCCTGATCTTCGCCATCGGCATTCTGGTGGACGATGCGATCGTGGTGGTGGAGAACATTTACCGTCATCTGCGGCTGGGCCGCCAACCGCCGATGGACGCGGCGATCACGGCCGTGGACGAGGTCGGAAACCCCACCATCCTGGCCACGTTCACGGTGATCGCGGCGCTCCTGCCCATGGCGTTCATTTCCGGCCTGATGGGGCCGTACATGCGGCCCATTCCCATCAACGCGTCGATCGCGATGTTCGCGTCGCTGTTGGTCGCGTTCATCGTGGTGCCCTGGTTCTGCAGGCTGTGCCACCAACAGGGACTTCGGAGCTCGGGCCATGAAGAGCCCGGCCCGGTGGAAGCCGGTCGCTTGTACCGGATCTACCGGCTCGCGCTCACGCCCCTGATCGAGCGCCGGTGGCTCCGCGTGGTGTTCTTCCTCACCGTCGCCGCGCTGCTGCTCGGCTCCGTGGGGCTCTTCGCAAACCGTTCCGTCATCGCCAAGATGTTGCCGTTCGACAACAAGAGCGAGTTCGAGATCGTCATCGACATGCCAGAGGGCACGACCCTCGAGACCACTGCCGACGCGGCCCGATCGCTGGGACGTTTCGTGGCGACGATCCCGGAAGTCACGGACTACCAGATCTACGCGGGCACCCCTGCGCCGTTCAACTTCAACGGCCTCGTGCGTCACTACTTTCTCCGCGAGGAACCGTACCAGGCTCAGATCCAGGTCAATCTGATCGGCAAACACGAGCGCTCGGCCCAGAGCCACGAGATCGCGCGCCGGATCCGGCCGGACGTGGAACGCCTGGCCCGCGAGCACGGCGCGGCCGTGAAGATCGTCGAAGTGCCGCCGGGCCCTCCGGTCCAATCGGTGTTGGTCGCCGAGGTCTACGGGCCCAACGAGGCCGCCCGCCGCGCAACCGCCGCGGAGTTGGCGGGCGCGTTCGCATCATCGCCGGGCGTGGTGGACGTGGACGACACGCTCGAAGCCGAACGGCCCAAGACAGTGGTGCGCGTGGATCAGGCGAAGGCCGCGGCCAGCGGCGTGGCCACGGCTGACATCGTAGACGCGCTGACCTTGTCCCTGGCTGGACTGCCCGCAGGCCGGCTGGCGGACCCGCGCGAAAAGCAGCCGATCGATGTGATCCTTCGCCTTCCGTATGACGTCCGCACGGGTTTGAATAGCCTCTTGAGTCTGCGGCTACGCGCGGCCAACGGGGGGATGGTGCCGATTTCAGAGTTGGTCCGGGTCGAGCGCCAACCGGAGGAGCCCAAGCGGTATCACAAGAACCTCAAACCCGTGGTCTACGTCACTGGAGATGTCGGGGGGAGGGAAGAGAGTCCTGTTTACGGGATGTTCGCGATCAACGAGCGGGTGGAGGCCTTGCGCGGACCGAACAACGCGCCGATCGACATCTACTACACCGGGCAGCCCGCGTTGGAAGATCGCGTGGCGATCAAATGGGACGGGGAGTGGCAGATCACCTACGAGACATTCCGCGACATGGGCATCGCGTTCGGGATCGCAATGGTGCTGATCTACCTGTTGATCGTGGGCCAGTTCCAGTCGTTTTTAGTCCCGCTCGTGATCATGGCTCCGATCCCACTCACATTGGTAGGCGTGATCCCCGGACACTGGCTGACCGGCTCGTACTTCACCGCCACGTCGATGATCGGGTTCATCGCACTCGCCGGCATCGTGGTGCGCAACTCGATCCTGCTGGTGGACTTCATCCAAACGGAACAAGCCGAGGGCCGCCCTCTGACCGAAGCGGTCCTGCGCGCGGGCGCAATCCGCACGCGCCCGATCCTACTCACCGCTGCCGCGCTCATCGTGGGGGCGTTCGTGATCATCCTGGACCCGATCTTCCAGGGCCTGGCGATTTCGTTGCTCTTCGGCGTGGTGGGATCCACGCTGCTCACGCTCGTCGTCATCCCGGTGTTGTACGTCACCCTGGCGGAACTGACGGGTTCACGCAGCGCCGGGCGGCCCGACCACAACGTTGGTTGACGGACAGATCCGACCCCGACGGTTTTGTCGAACTGGATGTATCGCGCGCCCACTGCTCCCCCCCCCTTTTTTTTTCTTGACAAGCTTTCTAAGACTCCTTTATATTCGCGCTCGCTTCTACCTTTTTTGAGGGGATTCCAGAGGAGCATCCTGGGAATCTCCTGGTCGTCGGTCGACTTTGTGAGCGTGTCACCGACTCAACGTCTTAGGCAACCAGATCCAAGGCGTTGGTGACTCACTCCAAAGCATGTCAGGCCGCGTAGTTTCGTCACGCTACTGGTAACGAACTGAACTGTTGTCTGATATGGGCGGGCGGCGAGCCCCTGTTCGCCGCAGGTTCATTCCACGGTGGTGTTTTAGAAAAAACACACAGGAGGCCTAGACAATGAAAAGGAAGTCGTTGAGAGGACCATTGAGTATGGTGGGTATTCTGGGGGCCCTTGTGGCTTGTGACATCGAAGCGCCAAGTTCGCTGACCGTGACGCAGGGCGTCGACTCGGCGCCTGGCGTGATCAGCGGGCAAATCATCAGTGGGACCACGCAAAAGCCTCAGAAAGGTCTTACCGTCGAGGTGGCTTCTGGGGTCGTCAAGACCGATACCACCGATGCGAACGGCCGATTCCACATCACGGGTCTTTCTGTAACTGACTTCTGTGACAATACCGCTCCCGGCAGTACAGGTTGTTGGGACTTCGCGCTATCAGGGTTAACGGGCCATCAGGTCACGATCACGGACAAGCGATCCGTCGGAGGAGGCAGCAACCAGATTCCGACCGAGGCTGATCGTCTTGCCCCGTTACATCTGAGGGTCCATATTGTTCAAGCCGCAAACACAGGTGGGAGGAACCCGATTGCTGAAACGGATACGGGCCTCATTCGCATGAACCCCGGCGTTAGCCTCGACGTGTTGGTAACCGCAGATGGAGCGCCGGTCCCTGCCGGGGTGACGGTCGCCGCGTATCCGAGCAACGAGGACGGCACCTGTGACGGGACCTACCAAAACGTGGACGAAGTGACGGATTCAGATTTGGTCGATTTGGACGACGTTCACTCAGTCCCATTTTCCACGACCACGAATGCAACGGGGATCGCGACATTGAGTGGTTTGGATCGGTGCCAGGAGTATGAGGTAGTCGTTCCGGCCCAGGTGATTGGCGGAACTCCGATGTACTCGGGCGGGGTTTCCCTGGAAGATCTTGCCGACGGGACGCCGAATAAGACGGTCGCGTTGTCCGCGGCGGTTCCGCAAGAGGATATCTTCATCGTCGCCACCAACATGGAGGCTGCTAGCGCGTTCTTCGCCCAGCTTCAAGACTGCTGCTCGACCGCCAGCTATCCAGGGTTTTCTACTAGCCAGGTTGCGTATACCAATGCCGCAGCGTCGACGCTGAACGATCCCAACGCATCCTATACCGCACCGAAGACCGGCAACCTCATCGTGGTCACCAGCGTGCCGGCAACGGTGGATAACGATATCGGGCTCTTCTACGAGGACAACTTGGCTGATCCGGATACGGATAACGACGGAACCTTAGATGGGCCCGCAGATGCCGACAATGATAAGGGATGGTCGCCAGGACCACCCGTCACTGCGCCGAATAAGACGGTAGCTGGCGTAACCGGAACGTTTGACTCGTTCGGTTCGATCTTGACCGTTGTCCATACCGAAGACCTCAAGAAAAACCAGTTCTACCAGCTCACTGGGACTCTTCGGAACAATGCGAACAATAACCTCTTCAACCTCGCCGAGAGCTTTGGGGATATCTATGTCAGCGACAGTGACTCGGCGCCCTCTGCAACCACGATCTTCGTGGATAACCTGGACGGGGACCAAGTTGCTGGTACGGGAACCCCGCGCCTGGTGTTTGCCGAGGCCGTGGCTGGAACTGGTCGGGTGATCTCGTACACCGACGACGGAACCACAACGGTCGTCAATGGTTCGAACTTCCTCATCCGCCCGAGCAGCCAAACACGATACTCCTCGCATACCGGAAGTCCTGCGCCGAGCTGTTCGGCCTGCTTGTCCACCGTCTCGCCCTTCACCTCGGACGAGGACAAGGTGATCCAGACGATCTCGGGCGTTCCCGCACTCAATGACGATGGCGGCAACGATTCCGTGGAAGCCTTCCTTGACGTCGTTGACATGCAGGGAAATCGTTTCGTGGGGACGACCACGTTCCCTGTGAGGTAAATCACCGTAGGTCTGGTCTGAGGGAAGCCCCCCGGATACTGTCTTCCGGGGGGCTTCTTCTTTTCGGGGTTAGTGGGGTTGGGCATGCAAGGACGAGTTGTGGCACTACTGATTGTCAACGCGTTGATGCTGGCAGACACCTCTGGACTCGCGTCGGATGGGAAGGCGACGCCCCGGGCTGCTGATGCCCAGGTTGCCCCGTCGAAGGTACCCGGTTGGCTCGACCAGTTGACCGCAAAGGACGCTGCCCAACGCGCCAAAGCAGCGATTGCACTTGGCGGCGCAAAGGACCGCTCGGCCGTTGCCCCGCTGCTGAAGGCCTTGGATGACCCTGATCCCACGGTCCGCTTCCGGGTGGCCGAGGCGCTGGGGAAGATCGGTGATCCTCAGGCAGTCGACCCGCTCATCACGCGTCTCTCCGACGACGCGTTCAAGGTCCGATACGGTGCGGCATGGTCATTGGGCCGACTCAGAGATCCGCGTGCCGTCAAGCCGCTCGTCAAACTGCTGAAAGACCGGCAGCCCGTGGTGCGGCAAACCGTGGCCACGTCCCTGGGCGAGATCGGGGACCGCGGGGCGGTCGACGGATTGGGCCGTGCCGTCAAAGATCGCGATCCCAAGGTGCGTCAAGCAGTCATGAGGGCCCTCACGGAGATCGGTGATCCAGCGGCAGTGGACGCATTTCTCAAAGGACTGAAGGATTCTGACGCGGATGTCCGGCGGGTAGCGGCCAGGGGATTGGGGACGATCAAGGATCCCAAGGCAGTGGCCCCGCTGCTGAGAGTCTTGGAGAAGGATTCGGATGTCAGGGTTCGGCAGTCTTCGGCGCTTGCTCTCGGCGCTCTAGGGGACCCCAAGGCGATTGATCCGTTGGTGCGAGCCATGAAACATACCGACGCGCAGGTGAGGGAGGGGGCGGCATCAGCTCTCGGTCTATTGAAGGCCGAGAAGGCCGTTCCAGTTCTAGAAGCGGCGGTGAAGGATCCGGACAAGCGGGTGCAATGGCAAGCGGCCATGGCTCTGCAACGAATTCGGGGCCCGGCGGGAGCTGATTCCGCGGCCCCTGCGAATTGAGCTGCGCACGCGTTCTTCGCGTCCCAGACTCGCAGCCTTGATCATGCCGAACAGTTGGTCATGGGCGCTGCCCACCCACGCAGAATGAAAATCCCCACTTTGAAAAAGGGGGGAAGGGGGGATTTTCTAACGAGGTGCCCCATCATCCTCCTTCTTGCGTTCTGGTGTCTCCTTCTGCTGTGGCTTCTTCCCCGCGACGCAGCGGCAGCCGATGCGCCGTCCAAGAATTGGCGCGTGGAGCCGATCGTGGCGGGCGGGGCGGTATTTGAATATCTCAACTATGCCTCCGCATATATCGGTGGCGGGGTTTCGCTTCGGTACGCGCCTGGCCCTTGGTCCGCGAGGGTGCGGTATCGCGTTGAGTCGTACGACATGACCTATTTTGGCGCCACCAGTGATTCCGTGTCGACCATCATTACAGGGGGGACGCTGAGCTCGCCGTTCCTCCAACAAGTGCGGGTGGACGAGGTGAGGCAGGATTTTTTGTTCGACGTCGGCTTTCAGGTGGGAGAGCATGTGACAATTGCGCCTGGTATCAGGCGGATTCTTTTCGAGAACGACTTTTCGTCGTTCACCTTCGCGGGTCCTGCGCTGGGAGGGGAGTGGACCCTGCCTTGGCGAACCTATCGGTTCGTCCTAGGACTGGATTTCGCGGCCAACCTCTCCGGGAAAGTCGAGAATCACGCGGAAGAGTTCCTGGCCTTCGATGGTCGCGAGACGATTTCCTTCTACGGCGAACCGGTCTCCCGCTTGGATTGGCGCGCCCAGTTCGCGGCCCAGCCGCTTGATTGGATGGGGTTTTCGGTTGGATACGAAGGATCGGTCACGTTCTTGGAGGGCGGCTATCGCTATGCCCACGGACTGACGCTGGGGGCGGAGTTCTAGCCTCTCACGCAGCCGAGCGCATAGTCATAGAGCTTGGCGTCGAGAGCTCCCATGGCGGTTTGCAGGCCCTTTGCGCACAGGCCGTCGAACTCCGCCTGAATCCGTCCGCGGCTCGCAAGCAGACAGTCCTTGACGCGCGGTTTGTTGAGCGTGGTCCATCGGTCGGCTTTTGGACTGCCGAGCAGTTCGTCGATCGCGGCTTCATAGGCTCGGTCTCGGTCCTCACCCTGGACCGAACTCCACGCTGAACAGTCGATGGCCAGCGCCGGGGTCGGCATTCCGGCGACGAGTGCCAGGGCCAGCGTGACGTTCGCAGCGACGCTGACGCGCCGGACGTTACGCAGGTAAATCGATCGAGTCTTGCTCATCACCGCCCTCCTTGTTCGCTGGCTGGCAGTCTACAGCGATTGGTGGGTTTCTCGCAAATGGGGTTGGGGGGGCGCGAGCCGACTAAGCCGCATGCGGCAGATCGCGGTCGATTTCGACCACGGCTTCAATAAACAGCATGAACAACGGGACGGACTCATTCTGAAGGGACACTTATGACCGCCGCCGGGATATCTTGACATTGCCTAGCAATCGCGGCTAGGCTCGGTTGCATGAGCTATCACGATATCATCACCATTGAGCCAGGGAAACGCGGCGGCAAACCGTGTATTCGTGGACTGCGCATCACGGTGTACGATGTGCTCGACTATTTGGCCTCCGGCATGTCGGAGGCCGAGATTTTGAAAGACTTCCCGGATTTGACGCGCGAAGACATTCGCGCCTGCCTCGCGTTCGCTGCGGATCGAGAGCGTAAGCTGGTCTCGATCCCCGCGCGGTGAAACTGCTCTTCGACCAAAATCTTTCTCCGTGGTTTGTGGATGCGCTGCGGAACCTCTACCCAGGATCCGTGCACGTCCGTGACGTCGGTCTGAGGGACGCCGATGACGACGCGATTTGGCAGTACGCGACTCGACACGGTCTGACCATTGCCTCTAAGGACGCCGATTTTCACCAACGAAGTTTCCTGTTCGGCCACCCGCCGAAGGTCATCTGGATCAGGCGAGGGAACTGTTCGACGGCTGACATCCTGAGCATCCTCCGTGCGCGGCATACAGAAGTTGAGGCTTTTGGGCTGGACGCGGAGGGGGCCTTTCTTGCCTTGGAATAACTGCCGTCCGCGTCAACGGGACTCAGCCGAACGGCTAAGGCGGACAGTGACCGGTGGTCCCAGCGGGTTTCGAACCATGTTGCCGGCGTGAGGCCGGCGGCCTTGAGGGCGCGATTACGCCGCGTGCGGCAACTCGCGGTCGATCTCGACCACGGCTTCGGTGAACAGCGCGATGGCTTGATCGATCTGCTGGTCAGCGACGACCAGGGCGGGGATGAAGCGCACCACGTGTTTCCCGGCGCCGACCAGCAGCAGGCCTTTTTCGAAGCAACGCTGGATGATCCGGTTGCGCGCCTCGGGAGCCGGGGATCGGCTCCCGCGATCTTTCACGATCTCCACGCCGACCATGAGGCCTTTGCCGCGGATCTCGCCGATCAACGGCGAACGGTCTGCGCTCCGTTTGAGCGCGTTGATCAGCCGCTCGCCAGCTTGGGCCGCGCGCTGGATGAGGCCGCCGTCGAAGAGGTGGCGGAGCGCCACCAGCGCGGTCTCGCACGAGATCGGGTGTCCTCCGAACGTATTGGCGTGCGCGCCAGGCGGCCAGGTCATCAATCTGGTCGGCGCGATGGTGGCTCCCAACGGCATCCCCGCGGCGATGCCTTTTGACATCGCCACGATGTCCGGGACAATGCCGTCGTGTTCGCAGGCGAGGAACTTGCCGGTGCGGCCCATGCCGCACTGAATCTCATCCAGGATCAACACGATCCCTTGCCGGATGCAGAGGTCCCGGAGCCGTCGCAGAAACCCTTCGGGCGGGATCACGTAGCCGCCTTCGCCTTGGATCGGCTCCACCACTACGGCCGCGACCTCGTCGGGGGACACCACGTGGCCAAACAGTTCGCGCTCGATGAAATCGACGTCTCCGTAGGGCGCGTGGAACACCCCGGGCACCAAAGGACCGAATCCGCGGCGGTGCACGGTCTTGCTGGCCGACAGCGACAGCGCGCCCAGGGTCCGGCCGTGGAAGGCGCCGTAGAAGGCGATGAGGTGTTGGCGCTTGGTGAAGTACCGCGCCAGTTTGATCGCGGCTTCAATCGCCTCGGCGCCGGAGTTGGAGAAAAAGACCTGCTTGGGCTCATCGCCCGGGCAGCGCCTGGCAAGTTCCTCGGCCAGGCGGATCTGCGACGGGTAATAGAAGTCGGTCCCGGACATGTGAATCAAGCTATTGGCTTGGTCCGTGATCGCCCGCACCACGTCGGGGTGACAGTGACCGAGCAGCGAGGTGCCGAGCCCGGAGGTGAAGTCCAAATAGACGTGGCCGTCCACGTCTTCGACGTGCAGTCCGGATGCGAGTTTGACCACCAGCGGGTACGTCCTGGTGTAGGAGGGCGAGACGACCTTGGCGTCTCGCTCGACCCACGCGCGGGCTTCGGGTCCGGGGCGCGATGAAGGCGTGGACGACATGGCGGGACGAGTATAGCACACGGTCCTGGACTGACCGGATGGAGAATCAGAGCGTGACGGAGACAGGCGAAGGGGCAAATCCCCCCTTCCCCCCTTTGTCAAAGGGGGGGGCATTCTGCGGTCAGTCAAACGGGGCATTCTGCGCTGGTGGCGGTTCTCCGCAGACGTGACGGCGCTCGAAGTCAATTCCCGCGAAGGGCGGGCATTCAGAATCGCGCTCTACCTAATGGATCCCCCCTTTGAAAAAGGGGGGAAGGGGGGATTTGCCTTTTATGCGTCGCTTTGGCTGGCGCCGGGGTCGAGGGATTCTTTTTCGAGTTTGCGCAGCCAACGGTAACTGCGCTTCAGGGTGCGCGCGGCGTGGCTCTTGTTGCCTTGGTGCTCGCGCACCGCGCGTTCGGTGATGGCCCACTCGATGCGGTGGAGTAGGTCGTCAAATGATCCGCCGCGATCAAAAAAATCGGCAAAGCAGGACCAGTCCATCTTCCCGATCACGGCCCACGGCTCTCCCGCGGCGGCGCCGACCTCTATTCGGTCGCCGAACCATTCGGCGGGGAGATGAGATGCCGTGATGACGGATTGATCCCCAGCCAGGATCAAGGCGCGTTCGATCACGTTTTCCAGTTCTCTGACGTTGCCCGGCCACTGGTGTTCCATCAGCACGCGCACCGCATCCGGGGAGAAGCGCTCCGCGAAGCGGCCGGTCCGCGTGCGCACCTTGTTGAGCAGGGCCTGGGCCAGGAGCGGGAGGTCTTCGCGGCGCTCGCGTAGGGGAGGGATCGTGATCGGCATCACATTGAGTCGGTAATACAGGTCCTGCCGGAAGCTCCCGACCTTTACCATTTCGGGCAGGTTGCGATGCGTAGCGGCCATCACGCGGATGTTGATGGCAATGTCTTCGTCGCCGCCCACGCGGCAGATGGTCCGCTCCTGCAACACCCTCAGCAGCTTGACCTGCAGGGCGGGCGACAGTTCGCCCACTTCGTCCAGAAACAGCGTGCCGCCGTGGGCCGCCTCGAACTTCCCCACGCGGCGCTGCAACGCGCCGGTGAAGGCCCCGCGCTCGTGCCCGAACAGCTCGCTCTCCAACAGCCCTTCGGGCAAGGCTCCGCAATTTACGGCCACGAACCGGCCGGTCTTGCGCGGCCCATTGTAATGGAGCGCGCGGGCGACGACCTCCTTCCCGGTCCCGGTTTCGCCCAGCAAGAGGACGGTGGAGTCGCCGTCCACCACGCGTTCCAGATTCGCGCACAGCGCGCGCATCTTTGGACTGACCGCGATCAGGTCGGTGAACCGGTGCCGGTCGACCAGCTCGGATTTCAGTTGCGCGTTCTCCTCGCGCAGACTCGCGTTGTCGCGCTCGCAGCGCAGCAGCCGCCGCTGGGTCTGTTTGAGCTCGTGCAAGTGGGTGAACAACAGGCGCGACGCGTCGCGCAATCGCGACTCCGCGGGGATTGTCGTGGCGCCGCGATCCGTCCAGCGGAAACGCGCCTTCGAGTACGGCGCGCCGTACACCGCGCCGGTCTGGAGCGGAACCCTGACGCGACCGCGGCGCAACTCGCCGCCGTCCACGATCCGCACGGCCTGGGCCTTGGCGAGGGGCGCGGGCTGGGCTCCGGCGGCGCTCCACACGGTGTATTCGGAACCCGCGGGCGTGACAATGGCCCCGTCTTGCGCGGGCAGGTGTTGGCCGGCGGGCAGGCGTTCGACCCCCAGCGTGATGCCTTCGGCGCTGGCCACGAGCGACCCCCCACGGTCGACGATGCGCAAGCGTTCGCCCTGCTGAGTGAGTTCGTAGCCGTCGAAATCGTGGAGCAGGTGCTGGAGCGAGAGCTGGGTGAACTCTTCGCGGAACACAGCCTCGGTCTGGCGCCCGAACAGCGCCGGAAATCCTTCGCACTGGCCGCGGATGAATAGGGCCGGCAGGCGCGTGAGGCGTCCACGCGTTGACACCAACGACAAGACCGTGGCCTCCGGGCGGTCGCCGTGGTCGAGCGCTTGGAGCGCGGTATTGGTGGTGAAGGCGCTGGCCCATCCGCTCGAAGCCAACACCACGCTGCGGACGTCGTCGAACAACGTGACGATGATCTCGAAGATCGAAGGGCCGCGCCGATGGGGCCGCTCGAAGTGCGCGCGCGTCGCCAGGTAGGCCAGGTCGGCCTCCCCGGTGGCGTCCTCGGCAGCGAGGACCAGCCGCGCGAGCACCTCCTGGGGCAACCACTGATTCGGATCGGTCAGGAGCGCCCGAGCGTCTCCGGCTCGGTTCGCGAGCTCGGTGCCGGCGAAGATCGCCGAGTAGGGCAGTGCGCGCGCCGCGTCAGGGTGACGTTCTTCGAGGTAGTCGACGACGATGCTGGTGAGAAATCCCGTGGCCCAGGATGTGTCAGCGCCCGCCATGTGCCGTCCCCGCTGCCAACACGTCGTCGGCGATGCGCTTGCTGACCGATTCGCCCGCCAGGTGCTCCACCAGGGTCAACGCGAACTCCAACGCGGTGCCTGGTGAACGACTGGTGATCAGGCGCCCATCGACCACCACGCGGTCGGTCTGGTAATCGGCCGCGGCAAACTGGGACTGATACGACGGATAACTGGTGACCCGTCGGCCGACGAGCAGGCCCGCGTCGCTCAACACGGTCGGCGCGGCGCAGATCGCAGCCACGTATCCTCCGCGGTCGGATTGCGCTTTGACGAGCCGGGCGATCCGCGGGTCGCGGCGAAGGTTCTCGGTGCCGGGCCCACCGCCGGGGAGGACGACCATGTCGTACTCCACCTCCGCGGCGCTGTCGAGCCTGGCGTCGGGCACGATGGCCACGCCACGACTCCCGGTCACCGGCCCGGCCACGGTGCCCGCCACCGTGACGTGGATATCGGCGCGGCGCAGGATGTCGATGATGGTCACGGCTTCGATTTCTTCGAAGCCGGGAGCGAGGGGAACGAGGACGCGTTTCATACGGCACCTCGTTGAGTCACCTCACCCTCCCCCTCTTGCGGGGGAGGGCGGGGTGGGGGGAACGTCGTTAGTGTGCCGCCGGTTTCTTCCCGTTGTACCCGTCGGCGAACTGCGTGTTGACGTGAACCACGGCTTTGTTCAAGTCTTTGAAGGGATAATCGTCCGTGATCGCGGCGAGGGCGTCGGCGTCGGCCTGTTTGGTCAGAACCGTTCCGGCGGGGACGATGCGCTTTTCACCGATCTTGACCCCAATGACCTTGGCGCCGGGCTCGATCACCGTGCCGTTTCCCACCTCGGCCTTAAAGACCAAGGCCTGCATCCCGATGAAGACGTCGTTGCCGACCTTTGCCGGGCCGTGGACCTGCGATTGGTGAGCCATGGACACGCGATCACCGATATGGACCGAGTACTTCTTGCCGCCGACGTCCTCCAGGTTCTTGGCGATGACCTCCTTGCCTTCTTGCGTCTCCAGGCCGTGAACCACCACGCTGTCCTGCACGTTGCTTTCGTTCCCGATATAAATGGGCTGCCCTTCATCCCCGCGGACCGACGCAGTGGGCGCGACGTACACGCGCTCACCGATGGTGACCGCGCCGATGACGGAGCCGATCTCGTGCACGAAGGCCGACTTGGCCACGGTGGGCCGGTCGACGTCGGAGTTGAACGACGTCAAGACATTGGGACCCTTGAACCCCATCAAGAATACGCCGAGGAACAGGCCGTTGAGGAACAGACTGATCGAGAGAGCGATGCGACCGCGGTGACCCATGTTGCTCCTTTCGTCCGGTACCAGGCTATGGTACGATGCGCCGTCCGCGAGAGCCCGGTGAGACGGGAGGGGTGCGGACGGGGGGCGAACCTAGCACAAAACGTTTCCGAGGGTCAAGCGTGAAACTTCCCCAGGGATTACGAGCCGTCATCTTCGACTTTGACGGCGTCATCGTGGACAGCGAGCCGTTGCACTTCCGCCTGTTTCAGCGGCTGCTGGGCGAGGAGGGCGTGCCGCTGACGCGCGAAGACTACGACGCGATCTATCTGGGCATGGACGACCGCGAATGTTTTTCCGAGGCGCTCTCTCGGAACGGGAAGACCTCGGCCCTGCCCAAAGTTCCCGAGATGATCGACCGCAAATCCCGAATGTTGATGGCCGAGATCGCGGAAAAGCCGCCCGTGTTGCCCGGAGCCGTTGATCTGGTCCGCGCACTCGCGAAAAGTGTCCCTCTCGTCATCTGCTCGGGCGCCCTGCGCCGGGAAATCCAGGCCATGCTCGAGCACGCGGGCATTCTTCCGTGTTTTTCCGGCATCGTGAGCGCCGAGGACGTGAGCCACGGGAAACCGCACCCGGAAGGCTTCACCAAGGCCCTCGCGTTGCTCAACCGAACACGGAACCCGACCCCGCCGATCGCGCCGAGCGCCTGCCTGGTGATCGAAGACTCGCTCGCTGGCATCGCAGGAGCCAAGGCGGCCGGGATGCGCTGCCTGGCAGTGGGGAATTCCTATCCGGCGGCGGCACTGAAACAGGCCGGTGCAGACCGTGTCGTGGCCACGCTAAGGGACGACCCTCTGGGCGAAGTCACCTTGTTATTCGCGTAACGCTCCTTTTCTGCCAGGACCAATCAACTGTTTGAAATTCTGATGAAATAGGCTTGCTTCGGCTCAAGCTTTCTGATATGTGAATCTCCTCCCCGTCTGACTCCAGCGCGGGGCCGTGGGGGCGACGAGCGGCTGGAGGCATCGCACCGTCGCTGTCGTCAGGCCAAGGTGGACCCCTCTCTTGAGCAATAGATGCCCCCTCGGGGGGACTAGTTTGATGGGTGGTCTACCAGGGGTGAGGCGCTCGACTACTGAGGATGCCGATCAAGACATGCATGCTGCCTCCTTGCGTCGGCGCGGGCGGTTGAGATCTGGGTGGAAACGCCGATCGCTGCTTGGAAGTATAGCTCAGCATGTATTGGGGACGAACTCCGACGGCTGATCTCAGGGTCTCTAGCCACTGTCCTCCGGCGCTCCCCCGGTTCTGGCCAGGTCTTCCGACGTCAATTTCGCGGGGTTGAATTTGGCTGCGGCTTTGGTAATTCGGTCCATGGCTTCGTCGTAACTCAAGGGCGGGGCATCTTTGGGGCGGAAGCGGAGCGGATTGATGCGGGCGACCACAGCAGCCTTCAGATAGGGGCTGGTGAGGCCTCGGGCTTTCAGGGTTTCGACGTGTTGGTTCACCTGATCGTCCAGCGCCAGCAGTTGGGTGGCGCGTGAGCGGCGGATCTCGAACGCGTCGCGGAGGGGTTTTTTCAGGAACTGGTCGGCGCGTTTGAGCATGGGATGATACGCGCCGCCTGAGAAACGCGGGCGTTCTTGGTAACACAGTCCCAACGTAACGAACGACGGCTCCTCGAATTCGAGGGCGTAGGACTCTTCGGTCGCGTCACCCAACCGTACCAACTCCTCGTACATGCGAACCACCTCCAGGGCTTTCTCTCGGAGGTTGTGCGCTTTTTCGGTGTTGAGCGCCAGGATTTGGTAGGCCGCGGCGTGTTCGGGAATCACGATCGCGGTGATGGTTTTGGCGCCCAGCGTGCGCATGGCGGTGAGCCGGTGGTTGCCGTTGGGCGTCCAGTATCGTGTCGCGCCCTCGGTGGCCTGATCGGCGCGGACCGCGATGATGGGGTCCAAAAAGCGCCCCAGCTTGCTGATCACGGCTTCGAGCCGGCGCACGTGCGTTTCGGAGATGTTGCGCTGGTAGGGCGTGGGCTCGACTTGTTCGATAGGCAGCGCGGCAAACACCACCCAGCGGCCGTTGAACGGTTCGCGGTAGGTGGCCAGGACGTGGCCGCCGTCGCCAGCAATGGCGGAGGTCAGATTAGTAGCTTCTTTCGGGGCGTTGTCTCCCGCCAGCTCCTGGGCGGTGAGGCCCGACGACGCGCCCGCGGGTCTCTTGCGACGGCGCGCTGTAGACTTGCGCGGCGCCTTGGACGGCATCAGATACCAGAAAATTCCGCCCAGACGATGGTGTGGTCGGACGCCTTCGGGGCCCGGCGCGGTTCGATGTCCACCGCCACCTCTTTACACTGGGCGACGAGCGGGCGGGTCACGAGGATGTGGTCGATCCTCCACCCCTTGTTCTTCTCGATGTTGTCGGGCCGTAAGTAATCCCAGAACGTAAACTGTTGGCGGTCCGGGTAGAGCGCGCGGAAGGTGTCCACGAATCCCCAGGCGACCGTGTCCTTGTAGGCCCTGCGTGCGTCTTCGTGAAAGCACACGTGCTTGAGGTGTTTTTCGGGGCTGTGCACGTCGATGGGTTCCGGCGCCACGTTGAGGTCTCCCAACCAGACGGCGGGACGGTCGGGCGAGAGGTGATTCTTAAAGTAATTCTTTAGACGTGTGAACCACTCGAGTTTGTACGCGTATTTGGGGGAGTCGATCTCGTAGCCCTGCGGCACGTACGTGTTGATGATCGGAATGCCACGGACCACCACGCGCACGAGCCGCTCCTCGTCGGGCGGCCCCCCGTTGTCGAGTCCGAACGACACCTCGTCGAACCGGTGCCGGCTCAGCACGGCCACGCCGTTGTACGCCTTCATCCCCCGGTACGCGATGTGATAGCCGGTCCCCTTGAGCGCGAGTTCCGGGAACTCGCTGTCCTGCACCTTGGTCTCCTGCAGGCACAACACGTCCGGCTGGTGCTTCGCGAGCCAGTCCGTGACCGCGGCCATTCGCATGCGGATCGAGTTGACGTTGAACGTGGCAATCTTCATGGCGCCGTATCGTACCAACTCAAGCGCCTCGTGGCAACGGTGTGCGGGCTAGAAAAGGAATCCGGCGGTGCCGCCGAACATCGTGTACCGCGCGTCGGCACTGCTGAAGCTTTGCCGCAACGCCACCCCGACAAAGAACTGACTGGCCAACAAGAAATCCACGCCTCCCCCGAGGCTATAGTCGAACCTGACGTCGCCTCCGCCCACCGGGACCCCTTTCTCGCCCAGCTCTGGAGGGAGCGGTCCTGCGCCGCAGGCCGATTCGCTGTCCGTCCTCTCGTTGGTTCGACATAGAAAGAGATTGAACAGCACTCCCAACGTGAGGTACGGCTGGAACCTGCGGGCGACGCTTCCGGGCTCCCCCAACTTGTCGAACTTGTACTTCCCGCCGAGAAGGACCTGAAAGGTCGTGATCTCGAAATCGGTGATCGTCACCCCGCTGAACACGATCGGGGGCACCGTGGCGCGACTCCTCGAATGCCCGAACATCAACTCCGCCATGAATTTCTGGCCGAACAACGGATCCGACTTCGTGATCGGGAGGTCCAAAAACCCGTTGAAGTAAAGGGCATAGTCGGTCCGAAAGGGACCGCTGGTCCCTCCCAGCGTGAAACCGTACTCGGCTCCCAGGAGATCGGAATTCGCGAGGCTCTGGCGCGGAGCGACCATCATACCGATGAGAAGAGCGCCTCCCAAAAGGGCCTGAATCGCACCGCGCACGAGCGTCGAATGCTGCTTGCTGTTTCGACGATTCACGGAGGGTCCCGGATGTCGAGTCTCGAATTAGACGGCGCCGCCTTTGGCCGCGCTCCTTGCCGCGTCGCGCAGACGCTGGTACATCTCTCGTTCGGCGCGTGTGAGCTTTTCCGGGATTCTCACCCGAATGCGGATATTGAGGTCGCCGCGGCCCGTCGCGCCGAAGTGCGGGAGCCCCTTGCCGCGAAGCCGCATGACCGTGTCGGGCTGGGTTCCCGAAGGGATCGTGGCGCTCGCCGAGCCGTTCAACGTGGGCACGGTGACGCGGGTTCCCAACACGGCGTCGGCTACGTCGATCGTCTCGGTTCGCCACAGGTGTGCGCCGCGGCGCTCGAAGCGCGCGTCGGGAGCCGTGCGCACGACCACGTAGAGATCCCCCGGAGGGCTTCCCGGCTTGGGGCCCGGCATCCCGTGCCCCGCCACGCGCAACGCCATGCCGTCGTCGATCCCCGGTGGGATCTTGATCGCCAGCGTTTCCTCTTGGGGGGCTTCGCCGCGGCCCGCGCACGCGGGACAAGGGTGATCGATGATGGTGCCGCGCCCTTCGCATTCGGGGCACATTGTGACTCGTTGCATG
Organism: Nitrospirota bacterium; assembly: GCA_040757335.1. Taxonomy (NCBI): domain Bacteria; kingdom Pseudomonadati; phylum Nitrospirota; species Nitrospirota bacterium. The sequence continues at coordinate 145,924 of JBFLXB010000001.1, forward strand.
CTGATGCCGCCCTCGCGGCGCCTGGTGACCTGCCGGCCCGTTCCAGTGCACTTCGCGCAACTGCGCGGGGCGGTGCCTTGCGCAGCCCCCGAGCCGCGGCATGCGGAACACGTTGTCAGTCGCGCCACGCGGACGGTTTCTTCGCCTCCGGACGCGATGCGAGCGAGCGGCACGACCAGTTCCACTTCGAGGTTGGCGCCGGGAACCGGGCCCGCGCTCCGGCGGAAGAATCGGTCGAACAGACCGCCGCCGAAGTCAAACCCCAATCCCGAGAACAGTGTGTCGAAGTCGACGCCGCCAAACAGGTCTTCGGGCGAGAAGCCCGCCACCCCGGCAAAACCTCTGTCGTCATACGCGGCGCGCTTCTGGGGGTCCGAGAGGACCGCGTAGGCCTCGGCGATTTCTTTGAATTGCTCTTCGGCACCGGGCTCCTTGTTGCGGTCGGGGTGGTACTTGAGTGCGAGCGCGCGGAAGGCGTCTTTGATGGCCTTCCGGTCGGCGTCGCGAGCCACCCCGAGGACTTCATAGTAGTCGCGTTGCGCGGTGACCATAGGTGGTCGACCCGCGGGAGGCGGTTAGCCTTTCTTGGTCTCGGTGTACTCCGCGTCCACGACTCGCTCGTGTGGGCCGATCCCCTCGGGGGACGGCGCACCCGGCGTGGGTCCGCCGGCGGGTGATGGTCTTCCCGCTGCGGCCGCTTGGGCGTAGACGACCTTGCCGACTTCCTGCAGCGCTTGCTTGAGCGTCTCGGTGCGTTGCGCGACGAGCGCGGCGTCCCGTTTGGTATACGCTTCTTTGGTGTCCGCCACGGCCTTCTGAATGCGGGCCCGAAGTTCCGGGGCCAGCTTGTCGCCGAACTCTGCCAAGGTCTTATCGGCTTCGTAGCAGAGGTTGTCGGCGGCGTTGAGGGCCTCGGCGTCGGCCTTGCGCTTCCTGTCCTGCTCAGCGTAACGCTCGGCCTCTTGGATCATCCGACGCTTGTCTTCGTCGGAGAGCCTGGTGGAGCCAGTGATCCGAATCGATTGCGATCTCCCGGTCGCCATGTCCTTGGCCGACACATTCAGGATGCCGTTCGCGTCGATGTCGAAGGCCACGTCGATCTTGGGCACGCCGCGCGGGGCGGGCGCGAGGCCATCGAGGTTGAACGTGCCCAAGGTGGTGTTGTCGGCGGCCATGGGGCGCTCACCTTGGTACACGTGGATGGTCACGCTGGTCTGCATGTCTGCGGCGGTGGTGAAGGTCTCGGCGCGCCGAACCGGAATCGGCGTGTTGCGCCCGATCAGCGACGTGGCGACGCCGCCGAGGGTCTCCACGCCGAGGGTGAGCGGCGTGACGTCGACCAACACGATCTCCCCCAATCCTTTCTCGCCCGCCAGCACGCCAGCCTGGATCGCGGCTCCGGCGGCCACGCACTCCATGGGATCGACCCCGACTTCGGCCTTTTTGCCGAGCAAGTCCTCGAAGAACGTGCGGACCACGGGCATCCGAGTAGGACCGCCGACGAAGATCAGGCGGTCGATGTCCTTGGACGTGATGCCCGCGTCGCGGAGCGCCTGCTCCACGGGCGGGCGGCAGCGCTCGATGACGGGGCGGACCACGCGTTCCAGCTCCGCGCGCGTGAGCTCGTACTCGAAATGCTTGGCCTCGCCCCGTACCGCGGTCAGGTAGGGGAGGCTCACGCGCGTCGTCATCGTATTCGAGAGTTCGATCTTCGCGATTTCAGCCGCTTCGAGCATCCGCGCCTCGGCCTTGCGGTCGCCGCGGATGTCGGCGCCGAGTTGGTCGCGCACCCGATCCGAGAGGTGGGCCAGGAGGCGCTGGTTCATGTCCGTCCCGCCCAGTTGGGTATCGCCGCTGGTGGCTTTGACCTCAAACACGCCTTTGCCGAACTCCATCACGGTCACGTCCAGGGTGCCGCCGCCCAGGTCGACGACCAGGATTCGCAATTCCTGGCCGAGGCGGTCGAGACCGTACGCGAGCGACGCGGCGGTCGGCTCGTTCACCAGCCGCAACACCTCGATCCCCGCGATGCGGCCGGCGTCCTTGGTTGCGCTTCGCTGGTTGTCGTCGAAGTACGCGGGAACGGTGATGACGGCCTGGGTCACGGGCTCGCCGAGAAACGCTTCGGCATCCCGCTTGATCTTTTGCAGGAGGAACGCTGAAAGTTGTTCGGGCGAGAACTCACGGTCGCGTAGTCGGATGGTCTCACGCCGGCCCATGCGGCGCTTGAATGCGGTTGCCGTGCCTTCCGGGTTCACCACGGCTTGGCGTCGCGCGGGCTCGCCGATGATCATCTGACCATCTGCGGTCACGGCCACATAGCTCGGGAAGGCCTTGCCGCCCAGGCTCACGCCTTCCGCGCTCGGGATCGTGACCGGCCGGCCGCCGCGCAAGACCGCGGCGGAAGAGTTGGACGTTCCCAGGTCGATACCGATGACAAGCATTGACGATCTCCCGGGGTGGGACGTGCGAAACAAGGATCAGTTGGCAGAATCGCACAAGCCGGGAGTGGAGTCTATCCTCCTTCCGAGTAGCGCGAATAGCCAGAACGAGGGATGGGGACCTGGGAGAACCGGACGTCCGGGAGCTACGCCGCCAGGCGGTCCGGCCGCCAGGCCAGGCCCAGCGTCAGGATGCGTTGCATCAGCGCTTTGTACGACAGGCCGACGCGCTTGGCGGATTCGGCGAAGTCTTCGCCGTCGCCGATCTGGGGGTTGGGGTTGGCTTCGATGATGTAGACGTGGCCCTCCGGGTCGAGGCGCAGGTCCAGGCGCGCGTAGCCGGATAAGCCAAGGACGCGATAGACGCGTTTGGCCAGGTGGTGGATACGGTCGGGCAGGCCGTTGGGGAGGTCCTTGGCCACGCCCGAGGTAATGTTGTACTTCTTCTGGTACGCGAGGCTCCACTTGACCCGCTGCGTGGCGATTTTCGGTGCGTCTTCGGGCATGCGGCTCAGGTCCAGTTCCCAGACCGGGAGCACCTGCAGCTTCTCATTGCCCAACACGCCCACGTACAATTCGCGGCCTGCGATGTAGCGCTCCACGATTGCGGGCGTCTTGACGTTCTGGTGCATGAACGCCACGCGCTCGCGCAGCTTCTCGTCGTCGGCCACGATCGAAGCCTGTGAGATGCCGAGCGAGGCCTCTTCGCACACGGATTTCACGATCAACGGAAATTCGAGACGCTTGGGCCGACGGGGCTTGCGCCCGATGGGCACCACCATGAAATCCGGGAACGGAATCCGATGGTACGAGAGCAGTTTCTTGGAAAGCCCTTTGTCTCGGGCCAACATGAGGCCGCGCGGATTGCAGCCGGTGTAGGGGATGCCCATCAATTCCAAAAACGAGACGACGTTCTGATCCCACAACGGTACGTCGTTGAATTCCTCGAGCAGGTTGAACGCGATGTCGGGTTTGAAGTCCTCGAGGGGTTTCCGGAGCACGCCCAGGTCGCTGCGCACGCCGACCGGCAGGACTTCGTGCTTCATGCAACGCAACGCCTTGACCACGTCGTACTCGGTCTTCCACTCGACCGTGTTGAGGTCGATACCCGTGACGTCCTCCGGCGGGATCAGGTCCTCATGCATTAGCGCCGCGATTCGTAGCCTCTTCATAACGCTACGCGGTGACGACCGCTATGCAGGAAGTTCATGGTCTGCACCGTGAGCAACAGCATGAAGTCCAGTTTAGCCTGTTCGGGCGCCATGGCCAGTCTCAGGTCGAGTTCACGGCAGCGCGCGATCATGGATTCCAGTAATCGGTCGATGGTGTATTGGTACGCGCCGGTCCGCTCCGCGACTCTGCGCCGCGCTTCCTTGCGCAGGCGCGCGATGAAGTGCGCCGCGGTCATCGCGCCGTTGGCCGACGCCGCGTCCACGAAGAGGCGTTTGAGATCCTGATCGTAGAAGTGCGGGTGTTCCAGGCCGTAGTGCGCGCGCCGACTCTGGTAGTGCTCGCGCAGGGTCTTGGTCAATGACGGCAGAGGATCGACCTGGTCGGTGCGAGCCACCGGCGGCGGAACGTCCGCGAGCTCGCCCATCAGCGCGTCCACATATTCAAGCTTTTTCAACGCGGGCCAGCCCGCGTACTGCGTTCGCCAGTCCGAGTTCGGGTCGAGCCACACCGCGAACGTCTCGGCAAAGTCTTCGTCCGGATGGCTCTGGGAGTACCAGAGGTCCAGGTGCAGGACAAATCGTTTGCTGTAGGGGCGGGGCGTGTAATAAGTGGGGTAAGGCACGTTGGATTTCCCGAACACCTGCTTGCGCCGCTTGCGCAGCCGTAACCGGTAGGCGTTTTCGATGGCGTGCCCAACCTCGTGTCTGAGAATTTTCATGCACCATTCCGGGGTGCCGCCTTCAACCTCAAGCATTTGTTGAAGTTCGAGTTTGGCGAGCCGGGGGTGGACCAGATAGAAGGGAACCGCGATTCCGGGGATCCCGTCGGGCGTGAACCACTCGTCCGCGATCCACACGTGCGGGCGGAACAGGAGCCGGTGGCCGGCCAACTCCGCAGCCAGTTGGTCGAGTCGCGCGACCAGCGAGCTGTTGTCGATCGACAGGTGGAGATCGCACAGCCGCAGATCCAGCAGCTTCTCGTCGGGCCAGGAGGCCCACTCGGGCTCAAGGGTCGGAGTGTCGGGCTCCATCAGCTCGCTGCGTTGCACACGCGGTCAATTTTAACAGGTTTACGGACCGACGGAGCGTGTCACCGTGGGGCCATCCCCGCGTTGACAGATGACGTGCCGCTGGTATGGTGGAGCCGAACGTCTTGGCCCGGTCATGACCGCGACACCCGAATCATCTGGGTCTACCCGCAACGCCCGTCACGCCGATGAAACCACGGTCGGCATGGCCGACGCGTCCGAAAAGCGCCGGCTCAACCGCAAAGTCCGAAATCTGGCGTGTTTGGTCGTGATCAGCGGCGCGTCGATAGGCGAGAAGATCGCTCTGGCCAAGGACCGGTACCTGGTCGGCCGACAGGCGGATGCGGACATCTGTTTCGATGACGCGTTGGTCTCCCGGCGGCACGCGGAACTGCTGGTCGCGCCTGAGGGCGTCGTCATTCTTCGGGATCTGGGGAGCCGCAACGGCACGTACTGCAACGAGCAGAAGATCACGGAACGCGAACTCAGAGACGGCGATCTGTTGTGGATCGGCGGCTCGGTGCTCAAATACGTGGCGCCGGACAGCGCCGAGAGCCTGTATGTGAACGTGATGTCGGACCGGGCCCGGCTTGACGGGCTCACCGGGCTGTTGAATCGACGGACTCTGGAGGACTATCTCGAGCGGATCTTCCAGCGCTGCCGAGCCCTCCACGAGCCCCTCTCGGTCGCCATGGTGGACGTGGACCATTTCAAAAGGGTCAACGACGAGTGGGGGCATCAAGCCGGCGACTTCGTGCTCAAGGAGATCGCCTCGCTCCTGAAACACGGGTTTCGACCCACCGATCTCCTCGCACGATACGGAGGGGAAGAGTTTGGCCTGATCCTGCCGTACACCAACGAGCAGGAAGCCCTCACGGTCGGCGAACGGATCCGCTCCGCGGTGGCAGCGCATCGGTTTGAGTTTCGAGAGCAGCGGATACACGTCACCATCAGCGTCGGAATCGCTGAGCTGTCCGAACGTTTGGAAGCGGCGCCCGTGTTGATCGGTCATGCCGACCGCGCCCTGTACGCGGCCAAGCAACGCGGCCGGAACCAAACCGTCTGCTTTAGCGCGACCTAACGCGCGCTTCCCTGCCCCGTCGCAGTTTTCGGAGTACCGTCGGGGCCATTTCGTCCAGGCGGATTGACAAGCGCGCGCCCGGGTGGCAGGGTAGACGAGGTCGCTCTGCCGAGCCGACGTCGACGACACTGCGTGATTGAAGAGACTCGCCGCGCGTTCCTGCAACGGGCGCTGGCCCGGCTCGGGGTGCTGGCCGCACCGTGGCTCGGGTACGCGCCGCGGGCCGAGGCGCATCCACCGGGCCCATCCGACGCGCCCGCGCTGAACACGCCCAAATACCTCGAACTCTTGGACGAACTTCAACGCGAACACGGCTTCGAGCGGAATGCCCTTGCCGCGCTGTTCGGGAAGGCACGACTGCGATCAGAGATCGGAGGTCTCTTCGAACATGCTCCGGAGCGCTTGCCGGTGGAGCAGTATTTCCACCGGCTGGTCACGCCGGACCTGACGCGCGGCGGGGTGACCTACCTTCGCCAGCGGCGCGGGCTGTTTCAGACCATCGAGAAGCGGTACGGGGTGGATCCCGCGGTCATCACCGCGATTGTGGGAGTTGAGACGCGGTACGGCCGTCGCCCCGACGGTGGATATCGGGTCTTCGACGCCCTCAATACCATCTTCTCCGAGGTCGGGCGGCGTGAAGGATTCGCGCGCCGCGAATTGATCCAGTTTCTCCTGCTGTGTCGCGAGGAAAAATGGAACCCGCTGGACGTCAAGGGCTCCTACGCAGGGGCGATGGGCACGCCGCAGTTCGTCCCGTCCAGCTACCGGAACTACGCGGTTGACCATGACGGCGACGGCCGGCGCGACCTGTGGCGGTCTGACGGTGACATCGCAGCGAGCGTGGCGAACTTCCTCATTGCTCACGGGTGGCGCTCCGGCGAGCAGATACGCCTCTACGTGAACGTGGACCCAGAGCAGGGCCGGATCCGCGACCTGCTCGATCAGGGACTAGAGGGGAGGGTTCGTCTCAAAGAGTTGCCCGATCTCGGCGGCGGGTGGAGCGCTGATCTGCGCCCCTCGGAGCTCGATCAGGAGGTGTCGCTGTTCGCCTATGCGTGGAAGGAGGGCCGCCGGACCGTGGCGCTCCTGCCCAACTTCCACACGCTTCTGCGGTACAATCGCTCGGTGAACTACGCGCTGGTGGTGGCCGACCTGGCGGAGTTGTACGGCGGGTTGGCGGGCAGCGCATAAGTCCGGGTTGCGCAGCGACTGCGGAGCGTGTCCGGGACGATGAAGACGCGGCTTGGCGATTCGAGCGGGAGTCCCTCCTACCGGGCGCCTCGGCGCGTGTCTCGCGTTGCGCTTTGGGTCGGCGCGGCCGTCCTGGCGGTGGCGGCTGTCGCGTTCATCGTCGGGTGGTTCCTGCCTGCGGACTACCATATCGGGGCCGAGCTTGTCATCCCTACGCCCGCGGAGCGGGTGTGGCGGGGATTGGTGGTACCCGACCGCTGGAGCAAGTGGCTTCCGTGGATTCGAACGGTTATCGTAACCAACGATCTCCGCGGAGGGGTGGGCAGTCGACGCCGGATTGTGAGCGTTCTTCCCGGAGGGCGAGAGCTTGTCAGCGACGTGGAGGTGACGGAGTGGACGGAGGGCTCGCGGTACGCTCACCGTCACCTGACGGATTCTCTCGATGGGTGGACTCTGCCGGTCTCGGACGGCCGAGTCGAGGTGGACCTCGAACGCGTGGCCGATCACGCGTGTCGCCTTCGGATCACCGCCTCCTTTCGAGCGAGCGGGGCGCTGGCTCGGTGGTGGGCGTTGGTTGTGGCCAAACCGCTTGCGGGAAGGGCGCTGAACGAACGGCTCGACGAATTCTCCTCCCGCATCCAGAGCGCCACGCCGGAAACCTGAACGGTCCGTCCGAGTTGTTTCTGGTAAAATCCCTCCGCTGTTCACTCTTCGTGCACACGCTCGATTGCGTTGAGCGTGCAACCGGATAATCGTTCCATGCCGACTCTGATCGAACGCTCGTTGCGGCCGTTCGAACGATTCGTCAAGCTCGAGTCTTCGGGGGGCGTTCTCCTCCTCGGGTGCTCGCTGCTCGCTCTTCTTGCGGCGAACTCCTTGTGGGCAGGAGCGGTTGAACACCTCTGGGAAACGCCCGTCACGATCGGCGCGGGCCGCTGGATATTGACGCTGTCTCTCCACCACTGGATCAACGACGGTTTGATGGCGATTTTTTTCTTCGTCATCGGCCTGGAGATCAAGCGGGAATTTTTGGTGGGCGAACTCGCGTCCCCCCGACATGCTGCGCTTCCCGTTGCGGCCGCGGTCGGCGGGATGGCGATTCCCGCCGCCATCTATGCGCTGTTCAACGGCGGGACCCCCACCGCGCGCGGGTGGGGCATCCCGATGGCGACGGACATTGCATTCGCCATCGGTATCCTGACGCTGTTGGGCAAGCGTGTCCCCCTCTCGCTCAAGGTCTTCCTCACCGCGTTGGCGATCGTGGACGACCTGGGCTCGGTGGTGGTGATCGCCTTGTTCTACACGGAGACCATCAACTGGGGGAGCGTGTTCCCGGGCCTCATTATTCTCGTGGTTCTGATGGAACTGAACCGGCAGGGCGTGCGGCACCCGCTGGTGTACGGGGTCTTGGGCTTGGGGCTCTGGTTCGCGGTCCTCTCATCCGGAATCCACGCCACGATCGCGGGCGTCTTGTTGGCGATGACCATCCCGTCGCGCGCCCGTCTCGACAGCGATCAGTTCCTGGCGCAGAGCCGCGCGACGTTGGAGGAGTTCGAGCGGGCCGGGCACTCCCGGGAGGACGAGTTCATCTCCGAAGCGCATCAATCCGCGCTGCAGGCGTTGAAAAGCGGGACGATTCACGTTCAGACCCCGATGGAGCGATTGGAGCATACACTGCATCCCGGGATGCAGTTTGTGGTCATGCCGCTCTTCGCGCTGGCGAACGCCGGCGTTTCGTTCTCGGGGCTGGGGCTTGAACTGCTGGCTGATCCGGTCGTGCTGGGTGTCTTCTTCGGGCTGGTGGTCGGCAAGCAGGTCGGGATCTTTTTGTTTGCGTGGGGCGCGGTCCGAGCGGGTCTCGCCGCATTGCCGTCGGAGTTGGGGTGGCGCCACATCTACGGCGCGGCGTGGCTGGGCGGCATCGGGTTCACCATGTCGCTGTTCATCGCGAACCTGGCGTTCGCCGAATCCGCGTTGTTGTCCTCGGCCAAACTCGGAATCTTGAGCGCATCGCTGGTCGCCGGATTGACCGGATGGGCGATCCTGAGCCGCACGCGGGCCGGCGGGACCCGCACCCCTGAGACTGCGTCGGATGGTCACGCCCGCGCTCCGCTCGGGGCGTCACGGCCTGGGGAGGCGGTCGAGAAGACAGGGGGACGGTGAGCGTCACGGCGTTCGAGCAACCGAGCGCCCTGCCCTGGTGGCGGTCCGGCGGTCAGGTGCGGCCTTCCAGAAGCGAGACGGGAAACGTGGAAAAGACCTCCGATGCCCGCAGCGCAGGCTGTCCGTCGATGATCGTCGCCGTCACCGGTTCTCCGGTGAAGAGATTGTGAAAGGTGGAGTCGGGGCGAGTGGGCGGAAGCCTGATCCCGGTGTCCCCCCACACCGCGGAGCCGTGCGGCAGCGCATCGGCATCGGGCAGGAGGGTCGCCACCAAACGCGGAACCGCTGCGATGATCATCCGATCTCGGTGGGTTCTGGCGAAAGCGACCACGTGCCGGCGCCGTGCCCCGACCGTGTCCAACGGAACGTACGAGCCATCGAGGAACAGCGGCGCGTGGTGCCGCCGATACCGGAGGGCGGTCATGATTACAAACAGCTTGATCCGACCGTCCGTCCTGGTCCGGACGAGGTCTTCGGCCAGCGCGCGTCGGTTGCCCGCGGCCGACCTCTGCTGCAGGTCCTCGACGAGGGAGACTCGACGCTCGAACTCGACAGGGCGCCGGTTGTCGGGGTCGACCAGGGAGAGATCCCAGAGCTCGGTTCCCTGATAGAAGTCCGGGACGCCCGGCGCGGCGATCTTCAAGACCTGCTGCGCCAGCGAATTGTAGATGCCCAGTGGCGAGACACGCGCGACGAACCGTGCAATATCTTCCAAAAACGCACGAGCCGAGCCGCGGTCCAGGATGGTCGAGATGAATCGGGCGACCGCGTCCTCGTAGGGCTGGTTGGGGTTGATCCAACTGGTGTGGACTTTGGCTTCCCTCAGTGCTTTGGTCATGTACTGCTGGATGCGATCGTGAAACGCGTCCCACGCCGCTCCGGAGACGTCGCCCGAGGGCCAGCTGCCGATCAGCGTTTGATACAGAAAACACTCTTCGTTGGGGTCCGGAGTCGGTTGGTCGTCGACCACGATTCGCTTCTTCCGATTCAGCCGGTGCCAGCGCCCCAGCCGCGCGCGCCACTCTTTGGGGATCTCCGAGAGGACGTTAAGGCGGGCCCGCACGTCTTCACCGCGCTTGGTATCGTGCGTCGAAGTGATGGAGAGGGCATACGGCCAGCGGGCAGCGCGTTCGAGCATGGCGTCGTGGAAGGCGCGTGGCTCGACGCCGAACCGCTCCGGGTCACCGCCGACTTCGTTCAACGAGAGGAGCCGATTGTAGACATAGTGCGCGGTGTCTTCGACGCCCTTTGCGGTGACCGGGCTGGTCGTTTGCTGAAACTTCATCAAGAAGGCCACGCGCTCGTCACGGTCCGTCGGAGTGCCTTCATCGGATGCTTTCAGCAGGAGGTCGCGCACGAAGTCAAACACCAAACCGCTGAGGGCGGGATTGCGTCGTTTCGCTTTGGCGACCGCCAGTCGGATATACGCGCGGTCCCGGTCACTGACCGGGGTGTTCGGATCCGGCGTGACGTACGTACGGTAGACCGGAAAGGAAGCGATGATCTCGCGGATCGCGTGGGTGAGACTGTTCAGCGTGAAGTCGCGGAATCGGCGGTTGCGCTCCGATAAGAGATTCACGTGGTGCGCCAGCACATTGATCTCGCTCGCCATGGACGTCTGCATGATCAACTGCTTGCTGTGGTACGCAAGTTCGTCGAACCGCGTACGGACGCCGGTGAATCGGCCGTAGATGTCGCTCATCAGGCGCTCGTTTCCGCCCTCAACAAAAAGTCCGTTCACCAGATTCAGGAAGTCATAGCCCGTGGTCCCGTACACGGGCCAGTCCTCGGGAACGCGTTCGGAGGCTCCCAGGATCTTCTCCACCACGACAAAGACTGGGCGCCCGGTCTCGTGCGGCGTGGTTGCCGAGACGGCCGATGCCTGGAGTTGGCGCAGGTAATCGCGGGGGTCGTAGAGCCCGTCCACGTGATCGATCCGCAGCCCGGTGACGGCCCCCTGACGAATGAGCTCAAAGATCAGCGCGTGCGTCTTCTGGAACACATCGGGGTGCTCCATCCGGAGGGCGACGAGTTCATTGACGTCGAAGAATCGCCGATAGTTGATCTCTTCCGAGGCGACGCGCCAGTCCGCCAGGCGGTAGGCTTGGTCATCGAGCAGCGCGTGGAGCGAATCAAAGCTTCCAGGCTGGCCCTTTGCGCCGTTGAATGCGCGGACGTTGTCCTCGATGAAGCGCGCGACCGTGGGACTCTCCCGAACCACGGCCGCCAGGCGCTTTTTGATGATCTCCTTCTCGCGATAACGCTCCGCCACGCTCGCGGGGTCCTGCTGGCTCCTGGCGGGAAGATGCCCGATGGCGGTCACGATACTTTGCAGTTCTTGGACGGACGGATTCTCCGCACCTGTCGCCGCGATCAGCTCGTCGAGCCGATGGGTGAGGATACGGGTGTAGGATTTCGGCGCAACCGGCAGGGTGTGATCGTAGTACCGGATCACGAAGGTGCCGTCCGAGTATCCCAGTAGAATCTCCTGGTTCTCCAGGGACATGCCGTATTGATTGCCCAAGATCGGGAGCAACACCTTCTCATTGAGTTCGAGTTTGAGCGGGTGCCAATCGATGTCGAAGAACGCGGCGTAGCGGGAACTCGGTCCGTTTTCGAGCACGTCAAGCCACCAGGCGTTTGCCGACGCAGCGATGCCCATGTGGTTGGGGACCACGTCAAGCAGGTGTCCCATGTCGTGGCGTGCCAGTGCGGCAACGAACGCATTGTAGTCCGTCTGGGTTCCCAACTCGGGATTCAGCGTCGTGGGATCGACCACGTCGTAACCGTGGCGGCTGCCGGGTACGGCTTTCAAGTAGGGAGACGTATAGCAGTCTGTCACGCCGAGGGCGTGAAGATACGGAATGATCCGTTCCGCGTCGGCGAACGCGAACTCCGGGTTCAACTGCACCCGGTAGGTCGAAACCGGAATCCGTAAAGCGTGCGGCTGGGGGGCGTTCATGTTCGCAACGAACCGCGGCCGGATCGAGTGATGACCTCACGGATCCCCGCCAAGGGGATGCGGAGCCAGTCGGGACGATGGTTCAGCTCGTACGCGGCCTCGTACAATGCCTTGTCGAGCAGAAACGTCTCCAACCAGAACACGGTCTCCGCCGGGTCCTCGGGAAGGAGCGACGAGCGGGCGAGTGTGTCGAAATACGCGCGCAAGAAGACGCCCGCCATCGTGGCGTACCAGACGTGGGCCCACGGCCACAGGTCCGCCAGGTGCCGTCCCGTTTCCCCTCGCTGAAACAGGGCCGCGTAGGCCACGTAATGAAACGACCGCATCATGCCCGCCACATCCCGCAAGGGAGGGTGTTTGCCGCGGCGAGCCGCCAGCGGCTTGGTGGGTTCTCCCTCGAAATCGATGATGACGAAATCGTTCCCCGTATACAGCACCTGCCCCAAGTGATAATCGCCGTGGCATCGAATTCTTGGCGCGCTGAGTCGGACGGCGCCCAGTCTGCGGATTTTTGCGAGCGACTCGTTTCGGAGACGCAGCGTGGCCCTCACCTCGTGCTTCAACGCAACGGGCAGCCCGGCCAGTGAACGGCTGAGCAACCGGTACGTCTCCTTGGCCCGGGCGATCCCGTCCCGTGCCAACGCCCGCTGATAGGCCAGGGTGCAGCGCGCCGGAGCGAACGCGGGGTCACGGCGGTCGGCCGCCAGTGCGCGATGCAGCTCGCCGGTTCGCCTCCCCAGGAGCACGGCCATCTCCGTGGCCTCAGCTCCGATGAGGCGCTGCTCGACCGACGACCATCCGGTTCGCGCGACAGTGAACGGAGAGGCGGGCGCCCCTGGAGCGCGTCGCTGGAGTGACGCGGAGCCCGCCCGTTCAAAATAGGGAGTGAGGAGTTCCAGGGCGTAGCGCCAGCCATCGCCGACGTTGGGGACGAATCCCTGAAGCACCCCCAGCGCCACGGGGAGGTGCCCGCGGCGTTGATACTCGATCGTTCCGGCGAACGGGGGAACATTGGTGAACGCCGCGGTCTCGGACAGAAAGCGGCTGAACTCCACGTCGGGGTGGATCCCCTCGTCGAGTTTTCGGAAGACTTTGAGAAACAGCGCGTCGCCGTACAGCAACGCGGTGTTGCTCTGCTCGGACCCCAGAACCCGGCAGGCGCTCGGGAGGTCACGCTCCTCATGCTGCGCAAGGACGCGCGGCAATGCGGGACCGCGTTCGCCGATAACCGATCCATGCCCCCCGCGGATCCGTTGCCGGCGCGTGATCAGCGCGAGCAGTCGCCGGTGGACTTCGTGGTCGTAGAGGCCGTCGTGACAGACGATCACCCGGTTTCCACGCGTGCGGGATTTTACCAGCGGGGGGCGTCCGCTGGCGTTGCCATCGTCCATCGGGACGTTGCGGCACGAGAGGGCAAGCAGGTAGCGCTCCGGAGGACCGCTGGTGTACCGGACCTTCAGGACGATCAGGTGGCTGCGGGGCGCTGTCGTGAGCTGAACCGTGTCCAGCACGCTGACCCGGTGGATCGATCTGGCTTTTCCGCCGAACCAACGTTGACGGGCCAGGAAACCGGGGAGTTCCCGGATCAGGTCCGCGTGAAGACCGCTCGGTAAGCCTGGTGCGCGATGGACGGACGGCATGGTCAAGTTCCGCGTCTCGACGAGTGGAGTTACGAGGCGTTTGCGGCGCCCGGGGCTACAGGTGCGAGATCTCGTCTTTCTCGGGCTTGCTGTCCTCGGCAAATTGCCGCTCGAGAAAACGCCTGGCCACGTCGCGCCCGCCGATGCCGAATGCAATGGCCAGACCGAGCATCACGGCCCCGAAGGCGATGGAAAACGCAATCAAGACGACGGTCTTGGCCAGCGCAACCTGTTCGAGGGCCATCGCGACCGTCAGAATCACGAGGAACACACGGACCGTGTTGCTCAGCAACCGGGCCGACGGCACGTTGGCGTTGACCATTCCCAACAGCACGGCCCGCGCCGCGAAGTTGGCGAAGAGGATGCCGATAAAGAGGATGATCAGCGCAATAAAAATTTGGGGGACGTACAAAAAGAACCGGGAGATTTGTTCCTGAAGCACGATGATCCCGAGCGTGCTGATCCCCAACATCAGGAATCCCGCCAAAGTGACCCAGAACACCAGGCTGCTCAGGAGTTCGGTCGGCGGGGGCAGATCCGCTTTGGTGAACATCTGGGTCGCCCCGACGTTGTCGCAGAGCACGTCGAACTTCACCAATTTGAGGAAGTGACGGACAAGAATCTTGACGACGATCGCGATCACCCAGCCGACGGCGATGATGATCAACATCCCGAGGATCTTGGGAAAAAGATCCAGCGCCATCTTCATCGCGGTGTCCAGCGTCTGCGCGACGCCATGCAGGAGGGTCTCGGTCATGGGTGCCTCACTTGGTTGGAGTCCAGCGCTCGACGAGATACGGCTTGAACCGTTCGTATTCCAGGCAGAGCGCCTCGACCCGCTGTTTGAAGTCGAGCGAGTCGGTTTCGAGATGCTCCGCCACAAAGCAACTCGTTCGCCCCAAGTACAGCGGAACGAGGGCCTGCAGCAGGTGATCGCGATGGATCACCGCGTGATGGTAGGACGCGGCGAACTCGTAGACCGTCTTGACCCAGAGATCATCGGGATATCTCATCTCCGCATCACCGACCTCGGCGAGACGTTGGATCGCCTGAAGAGTTTCGGGGGAAAGAATCGGACCGAGGATCGATGCGAACTCGCGGACCCCGGTTCGAAAGACCTGCAGCATGCGCTCGCGATTGATCCGGACAGGTTCCAGGCTCAATTCGTATTCGAATCCGAAGATCGGTGTGGGTTCAGATCCGCTTCGGGAAAGCCAGAAGGACTGATCGGTCTCCATACACTCGAACAGAGCGCCGACCACCCGTTGCAACACGGTCGTCAGGTCCGGTTCCTCGTAGTTAGGCGCGTGAAGCTTGGGCCCAAGGAACGCCTGGCAGAGGAGGTAGCCATCTCTGATCGCCGACGTGGTCAGTCGGAGATCGACGCCGGGGCGAAACGGCTGCCCGGCCTGGAGACTCGTTCCGAGAAAGGCCTTGGCGAGGCGCGCGGACACGCCGAACTCTTTTCCCAACGGTTCTTTGACCCGAGCTCCGTACACCGCCCGAACCACGGGATACATCACGTTGGTGATCAAGAGCCCGTCAAACTTGTGGCGATGGTAAATCGGCGCGACGAAATCGAACTGCTCCTTGTAGACCGGACGAATCAATCCCTCGATCCACTCCGGCGTCACGCTCTGGAGTTCCGCGCTCACCACCGCGCACGCCTTGGCCCGGAGGAGATCCGCGGCCGCGAAAATGGTGCGCAGCGCGTGCTCACGCCCCGGACCGCCGCTGGACGGCGTGGTGATCCGGTGGAGCGTTCGCAACGGCTGGGACGTCATCAGCGTCCGAAAATCGCTGATGGTGGCGTCGCGGACCACGTCGAGCGTCCCGTCGGTCGAGCCGCCGTCCGGATTGATCAGCACGGTCCGCGCGCGCGGAAAGTACTTCAGGAACCCGACCTGCACGGCGCGAACCACCTGCCCCGCGGTCTTGACGTTGTTGAACGTGGGCACGCCGACCAGGATGTCGACTTCGCCAACCGCAATCAGTTGGCTCAGCAAGTCGTCCGATAGTACGGTTTCGTCCGCCAACGTCTGTCTCCGTCTTCAAACGGATCGCATCGCTGCGGGTTACAGCCGCCGCAAGGAGAACCAGAAGAAGTGAAACGGTCCCAGCGTCAGAAGATACGGGAGATCCCCGATGCGAGGAAACGGATTGCCTCCGAACATTTCGATCGGGATCGCACCCTTGAACTCGCGCAGATCGAGCTCAACGGCCTGGGCCGTCCGCGACAAGTTGTTGACCACGAGCACGGTCTCGCCGTCCATCTGGCGCAGGTAGGCAATGATCCGGTGGTTTTTGGGGTTGACGAACCGAATGGTTCCGCAACTGAACACCGCGGAGGACTTCCAGAGGCGGAGCAGTTTCTTCATCCAGGAGAGTAACGAATGATCGGACCGCCGCTGGGATTCGACGTTCACGGCCTGATACCCGTACACGGGATTCGAAATGACCGGCAGAAAGAGCTGCTCAGGGTCCGCAGTGGAAAACCCCGCGTTCCATCCGCCGGTCCATTGCATTGGGGTGCGAACTCCGTTTCGGTCTCCCAAGAAAATGTTGTCTCCCATCCCGATCTCGTCTCCATAGTAGATGATCGGGCAGCCTGGGAGCGAGAGGAGCAGACTGTTCAGGAGCTCGATTCGCCTCCGGTCGTTTTGCAACAGCGGGCCCAGCCTTCGCCTGATCCCGAGGTTGATTTTGGTTCTGGGGTCATTGGCGTAGACCTCGTACATGTAGTCCCGTTCATCCTCCGAGACCATCTCCAACGTCAGCTCATCGTGATTGCGCAGGAACGTGCCCCACTGGCACGTTTCCGGGATCGCGGGAGTTTTCTCCATGATCTCAACCAGCGGCTTGCGATCTTCGAGCTCGACAGCCATGAACACGCGCGGCATGAGCGGGAAGTGGAAGGCCATGTGGAATTCGTCCCCCTCTCCAAAATACGCGCGGACGTCGGACGGCCACTGGTTCGCCTCGGCGAGCAGCATTTTGTCCTTGTACTGCTCGTCGAGGCGGCGTCGCAGGAACCGGATCACCTCGTGGGTCTCCTGGAGGTTCTCGCAGGACGTGCCCTCCCGCTCGATCAGGTAGGGCACCGCGTCGACCCGGAAGCCGTCGACCCCCATGTCGAGCCAGAACTTCATGACGTTCCAGATCTCCTCGCGCACCGCCGGGTTGTCGAAGTTCAGATCCGGTTGATGGTTGAAGAACCGATGCCAGTAGTACGACTTCGAGATCGGGTCCCAGGTCCAGTTCGATCGCTCGGTGTCCACAAAGATGATGCGCACGTTCCGATAGCGGTCGTCGGAATCGCTCCACACGTACCAGTCGCGTCGCGGGTGGTCCCGCGAGCTGCGGGCCTCTTGAAACCAGGGGTGCTGGTCCGACGTGTGGTTCAGCACCAGCTCGGTGATGACCCGAAGCCCGCGGGCGTGGGCGGCGTCGAGGAAGGCCCGGAAATCGTCGAGCGTGCCGTAACTGGAATGGACGTTGTAGTAATCGGAGATATCGTACCCGTCGTCCCGGAACGGCGAGGGGTACATCGGGAGCAGCCAGATGCAGTCGATCCCGAGGTCCTGCAGGTAGTCCAATTTCCCGAGCAGCCCCCGAAAGTCGCCGATGCCGTCCGCGTTGCTGTCGCAGTAGGCTTTGACGTGCAGCTCGTAGAACACAGCCTTCTTGTACCAAGGATACGAACGAGCCGTCACCGGTCGAGCGCCTCTCTCACGCGCCTAGGCAAACGCGTCGACGTCGCGCTCGGTGCGCAATCGTCGGCGGAGGCGGAAGACATGCGCGGGACACACCGCAGGGTCCAGTCGCACGTAGTTGGACTCTCCCTGCCACAGGTACCCGGTGTTGCTCAGGAGGTCATGGACCTCGTACGGATCCGATGGCGCAATGCTCAAGGTCTCGATCGGCACATGAACGTGCCCTTCCTGCGCGTGGTGGGCGTCGAGATTTACGACCACCACGATGACGTTCGACAGGTCGTCGGTGGACTTGGCGTAGGAGATGATCCGGTCGTTCGTGCACGCGAAAAAACGCAGCGAACGGTCGCTGTGCAGCGCGGGGTTTTGGCGGCGGATCGCGTTGATCGTCGCGACCAGGTCCTTGATGTTGCCGGGTTGATTCCAGTCGCGCACGCGGATCTGGTACTTCTCCGAGTCGTGGTACTCTTCGGTCCCGGGAACGGCGTTGCCGTCGCAGAGCTCGAACCCGCTGTAGATCCCGTAGCTCGCGCCCAGAGTGGCGGCCAGGACGAGACGGACCTGGAACGCGGCACGACCGCCGGTTTGGAGGTACTCGTGGAGAATGTCGGGCGTGTTGGCGAACAAGTTCGGGCGATAGTACTCGCGAACCTCGGTCTGCGTGAGTTCCGTGAAATACTGGGTCAGTTCGGACTTGGTGTTTCGCCAGGTAAAGTATGAATAGGATTGTGTGAAGCCGACCTTGGCCAGCGCGTACATCACCGCCGGACGCGTGAATGCCTCCGAGAGAAACACCACGTCAGGATACTTCGATTGGACGGAGTCGATCAACCACTCCCAGAAGTGGATCGGTTTGGTGTGCGGGTTGTCGACGCGGAACATGCGGACGCCCTGCTCGGTCCAGAACAAAATCACGCGACGGAGCTCTTGCCACAGGTTTTTCCAATCCGGAGTATCGAAATTCAGCGGATAGATATCCTGGTATTTCTTGGGCGGGTTTTCCGCGTATTTGATCGACCCGTCAGGACGATGCCGGAACCACTCGGGATGCTCCTTCACATAGGGGTGGTCCGGCGAGCACTGAAACGCGATGTCCAGCGCCACCTCCAGTCCGCGGGTCTTGGCCGCCTCAAGAAATCCCCGAAAGTCGGCGAGCGTCCCGAGACTCGGTTCGACGGCGTCGTGGCCGCCGAGTTCGTTTCCGATCGCCCAAGGAGAGCCGGGATCACGGGGTCCTGCCGTGAGCGAATTGTTCGGACCCTTGCGATAACTTTGCCCGATCGGATGAATGGGCGGCAGGTACACCACATCGAAACCCATCGCCGCGATGTCGTCGAGCCTCGCGGCCGCCTCCCGGAAGGTGGCGCTACGGGTCGGATCGGTTCCCGCGGAGCGGGGGAACATTTCGTACCACGCGCCGAAACGCGCCCGCTCGCGGTCGACCGTCACCTCCAGCACGCGATCGTACACCGTCACCGGCTCGCGGTCGGCACAGCGGGACATCGCCGCCTGCAGGGCGGGATCCAGCGCGGCCTCCGTGCGTTGCGAGACCGGCCGGTTGCTCGCCAGCAGTGATGCGCGCTCGGACAGCCAGCGCCGGTCGGGTCCGGCCGTGCGCGATGCGGCCGTCACCAGCGCGGCACCCTCCAAGAGTTCGCTCGACACCTCTTGTCCGACCTGAACCCGCTTGGCCAGGTCGGCTTGCCACGAGGCAAAGCGATCGATCCACCCCTCGACCGTGTACTCGAACCGGGCATTGGCCGTGACCACGAACGAGGCCTGCCACCAGTCATTGCCTTGGGGCGACATCGGCACATCGGTCCACTGGCGTGCCCCCTTCTTCCGGTAACGGAGCCTGGCTGCGAGGACGTCGTGGCCGTCGGCAAAAATCCGAGCGGACACCGCCACGGATTCGCCGACCGTCCGTTTGATGGGATAGCGCCCGCCGTTGATCTCCGGCGTGACATCCTCGATGACCACCCGTTGGGTGGCGTGCGGCGCGAACCGGGGAGCAGGGACCGAAGGGGCACGCCTCATATGGGCTCGTCCCTGCGTTCTCCTTGGGCGGCAAGGCGGAACACGGCGAGGGAGCGCGCCTGCAGGTCGTACGCGCGTCCCCCGCGTTCGAGATGGTTACGAGGCCGTTCGCGGTCGCGAGCCGTATCCATGACCGCGATCCACCGAGTTCCCGCCCGATGCGCGGGCAGTACAAACGGCACGGCCTCGTGGTGGGCGTTCAGCAGGATCAACAGCGTATCGTCCGCGATCGGTCTGCCGCTTTCGTCGGTTTCTTCAATGGCGTCACCCGAGAGGCGCATGCCCATCGAGCGCACGTGATCCGCCATCCACTCCTCATCGGTCATTTCCCGGCCGGACGAGGAGAACCACGCGATGTCCTTGATCTCCGAGCCGCGAATCCGCCTGCCCTGAAAGAACGTGCGCCGCCGCAGCACGGGATGTCGCCTGCGAAACGCAATGAGGCGGCGGGTGAACTCCAAGAACTGTCGCTGATCCTTGGTGAACTCCCAGTCGAACCAGTTCAGGTCGTTGTCTTGGCAGTAGGCGTTGTTGTTGCCTCGTTGGGTTCGCCCGAACTCGTCGCCCCCGCAGATCATCGGGACGCCCTGAGACACCATCAGCGTGGCCATGAAGTTCTTGCGCTGGCGCTCTCTCAGCCGGTTGACCTTCGGGTCGTCGGTCGGTCCTTCGACCCCGCAGTTCCAACTGTCGTTGTGGTTGCACCCGTCGCGGTTCTCTTCGTCGTTCGCCTCGTTGTGCTTTTCGTTGTAGCTCACGAGATCCTGCAACGTGAAGCCGTCGTGACACGTGACGAAGTTGATGCTGGCGTGCGGTCTGCGGCCCGTTTGCTCGTACAGATCGCTGCTGCCGGCCAGGCGGCTGGCGAGTTCGGCGACCTGCCTGCCCTCGCCCTTCCAAAACCGCCGGACCGTGTCGCGGTATTTCCCGTTCCACTCGGTCCACAACACCGGGAAATTCCCGACTTGATAGCCCCCCTCGCCAAGGTCCCAGGGCTCGGCGATCAACTTGACCTGGGAGATGATGGGGTCCTGGTGGATGATGTCGAAGAACGCGCCGAGCCGGTCCACGTCGCGTAGCTCGCGAGCCAGCGTGCTCGCCAAGTCGAACCGGAAGCCGTCCACGTGCATGTCGGTGATCCAGTACCGGAGGCTGTCCATGATCAGTTGCAGGACCTGGGGATGCTGCATGTTGAGCGTGTTTCCGCATCCGGTGTAGTCGACGTAGTAACGGGGGTCGGTAGGCGACAGCCTGTAGTAGGCCGCGTTGTCGATGCCGCGAAGCGACAGCGTCGGTCCCAGGTGGTTGCCCTCCGCGGTGTGGTTATAGACCACATCGAGGATCACCTCGATGCCGGCCTGGTGGAGGGTGCGGACCATGGTCTTGAATTCCGACACCGGAGCCATCATGCCCGAGTGATAGCGGAGGTCCGGCGCGAAATACGAGAGGGTGTTGTAGCCCCAGTAGTTGACCAGTCCACGTTCGACCAGGCGGCGGTCGTCCACGTGGTGGTGCACGGGCAGCAGCTCGACGGCGGTGATGCCCAGTTCCTTGAGGTAGCGGATCACCGGTTCGGAGGCGAGTCCCGCGTAGGTGCCCCGAAACGGTTCGGCGATGTCGGGATGCCGCGCGGTCATTCCTTTGACGTGCGTCTCGTAAATGACGGTCTCGTGCCAGGGGGTCTTCGGGTGCCGGTCGTCGCCCCAGGTGAATGCGGGATCAACGACCCGAGCCAGGGGGGCGAACGCCGCGCTGTCGCGATCGTCCGGAACCAGATCTTCGTCGGGATTGCCGACCCGGTATGCGAAGAGCGAGTCGTCCCAACGGGCCTTCCGGGCGATGGCCTTCGCGTACGGGTCGACCAGCACCTTGGCCGGGTTAAAGCGATGGCCCGCGGCGGGATCGTACGGACCGTGAACCCGATACCCGTACAGCAATCCCGGACGCGCGTCCGGGAGGTAGACGTGCCAGATGCGGTTGGTTTGCTCCGTGATCCGGATGCGATGGATTTCTTTCTCCGAGTCCGCCGAGTCGAACAGGCACAGGTCCACCCTGGTGGCGTTCTCGGAGAAGAGCGCAAAGTTCACCCCCTTCCCGTCCCAGGTCGTGCCGAGGGGATAGGGAGAGCCCGGCATCATCCGCATGCGCTTCTTATAAATGCCAACCGCGGAGATGTCAACGGAATTGGTCGTTCAGCGACGACGCCCGGACGGGGGGGCGGCGGTCGACCGCCCAGCCGACCGCGGCGCCGAAGAAGAAGACTGCGGCACTGTAATACAGCCACAGGATAAACAAGACGAGACCTCCGATCGCGCCGTAGAGGACCGTCATGTGGCGTACGGAGGCGGCGTACCAGCCGAACGCCCAGCGGAAGATCTCCAGTAAGACCGTGGTCGTGAGCGCGGCGACGACGAGGCCGCGGGGCCGAAGCGATCGCGCCGGGCAGACGCGGTACACCAGATAGCAGAGCGCCAGGATGAACAGCGTGCCGAGAAGTTCGCTTGCGATGAACCAGTCGGAGCGGAGGATCGGTCCCACGAACGGGACGGAGTCGCCGGCTGCGCGGGCGGCTCCGAGCGCGGAGTTGAGGGCGATAGTCGCCGCGAACAGGGCCGCCAACAGGACGATCATCAGCGCGTCCACCCCCATGCCCCTGAAGAAGCCCCGGCGTCGTTCGACGCCGAACAGCACGTTCAACGCGAAGCGGGCGGTGCCGAAGGTCGTGGTGCTGAACAGCGCGAACAGCACCAGTCCGTAGAGACCGAGTGCGCGCCGGTGCGCCGCCGCGGTGGCGAGGCCCTCGACGGCTGTCTGTTCGATGTCCGGGAGGATCTGTCGGAGGATCGCCTGGATCTCGGCCAAGGCGCGATCCGACTCCACCACGGTCTGTCCGAGCGCGGCCACGACGAGCAGGACCAGCGGGACCGAGTACAGCAGGAGACTGAACGCGAGCGCGGAGGCGAGAAAGAGGCCGTTGACGCTGAGAAATCGGCGGACCGCCTCCCGCAACACGAGCCACACCTCGGACACGACCGGGAGGTTCACGGCGTCCGTATCCGGTCGGACGGGCTCATGGCGACGAGGGGAGGCCGGCGGCGCGATCCCGTTCTAGGATCACGATGCTCAGCGCGGCGACCAGCGGTCCCACGATGATCCCGATCAGCCCGAAGACCTGCAGGCCTCCGAGCACGCTGAAGAACACCACCAGGGTGTGCAACTGCGAGCGCTCGCCGATCAAGATCGTGCGGGTGACGTAATCGAGAAAGGCGATGCCGATGCCTGCCGCGACCAGGACGGCCACCCCTCCGTACGCTTCCTGGAGGGCGAGGTACACGGCTGCGGGCGCCCACACGAACGAGGCACCCAGAAGCGGGAGAAACGCCAAGACTCCCATGACCACGCCCCAGAGCACCGGCGCCGGGAGCCCGACGGCCCAGAACGCGAGCCCGCCGGCAAGACCCTCCAGGACCGCGATCAGGGTGTTGCCGAAGACCGAGCCGTGCACGACCTGTTGAAACCGCTCGACCACGATCCGCTGCTGCTCGGGTGGAAACGGCAGCGTGGCGTGAAGCCAATCGACCAACCGCTGACCGTCGCGGAAGAAGTAGAACATGGCCAGGAGCACGAACAGGAACTGCAGGAGCCCCACCAGAACATTCGTCGCCACCCGTGTGAGTCTCTGGACCACGAAGCCGCCGAACTCCGCCAGATTGTCGGCGACTACGGACCGGAGATTGACGCCGGTCAGCTGTTCGTAGGTTTGAATCTTTGCAAGGACAGCGGTCGCCAGCGGGTGGTTCTGCCAGGTCTGGAGAACCCCACCCTGTTCCCTGACGGCCGTGACGATGGTCCGGTACGTCCGGGCGAGTTCCTCGCCGATTAGAATCAGCAGGTACAACAGCGGCAGGATTAGGCCGATCGTGACGGCACCACACATGAGCAAGGCGGCGAGGTTTTCGTGCCCGCGAACGAACCGAAGAACGGCACGGTAGGCAGGATGGAGACTATACGCCACGAGGGCGGCCCATGCCAACGCCGAGAAAAACGGGCTGAAGGTCACGAAAAGCAAATAGGCTGCTCCCAGGGTGACGGCCAGCGTCAACCAGCGAGCCAGTTGCGACGGCGGGACCGAGCGCGGGCTTACCGATGCGTCTGCAATTCGAGAAGGCGGTGAGTCCATCAGCGTGCCGTATTGATTCGCGGCGCCTCCTGCGCGGTGTGGTTACGGCGTTGCGGACGTTGGGGACGCCTCATTCAGCAATCGGTTGATGCCTTCCGCCCACCCGGAGGGTCCCGCGCCCGGCAGGTGGGTCAACCGTTCGAGCCGCAAGAGGCCTTTGCCCGGCGGGCCGTCGGATCGAGCCACCAGAAACGGTCGGTCCACGGCTTTCAGCATGGCGATGTCCGTCGAGGTGCTGCCGAACGCGGCCGTCCGGAAGCCGGAACCGCACTGTTTCCGGAACAGCTCAATCAGGGCCCGGCAGGCGCGTCCCTTGTCAGTCCCGCCGGTCAAATGGAGAAACCGCACTCCGGCAACGACGGTCAGCCCGAGTTCCGCGGCGGCGTCGCGGATCTGCCCCAGGGTCTCGGGAGTCACCGGGACGCCCCCGTTTAACACGAACGGCTCGTCGTACTCGCGCTGCCGCGCCCGCTCGGCGCCGGGCTGTTCGAGTCCGGTGTGACGCACGATCTCCTCGATCGTCATATCGCCGAACCCGGTCAGCTTCAGATCGACCGCGCTCTCGATGGTTCGGAGCGCCTCGCGCAGGCGCGTATAGGGAACGCCATATTCGAGGACGTCGTAGCCGTTCCGTTTCGCCGGCGGAGCGGGCAGCGCCGGGAAATAGCCTTCCGGGATGTAGACCGCGCCCCCGCTTTCGACGATGAACGGATCTCGGTTGCCGATTTCGCGCCGGAGGTACTCGATTTCGGCACGCGTTTTCCCGGAACAAATCACCAGGGGCACGCCTTCCTTCTGCAGGCGGTCCAGAGCCGGCCTGGATTCATCGAAGCGAAACGTCGTGGGATCGAGCAGGGCGCCGTCCAATTCCGTGAACACCGCCCAGCGCGGGGCTTGCGGGGGGGCGGGCGACTGCGCGGCGTCCTCGAACGACGGAGGGGCCGGTGCCTCGGCCCGCGCCGTGTCACGGCGCTGCTGCAGATACAGCGAAACCGTCATATGGAGGATCGAGAACCCGATCATCAAGAGGGCGTAGAGCGGAAAGGCCTCGGTGTTGGGGACCCCCTGCGCGGCGGGGACAAACGCCATGACCGCTGCGGACAACCCGCGCGGCAGCATGGCCACGATGGTTCGGCGATCGCGTGGGCTCCAGCTTCGTTTGAGCAGACTCATACCGGCGGTGAGCCCCCACCGACAGCCCAGCACCGCCAGGAACAAGAGAAGGCTTCCGGCGGCGACCAACGGGGTCAGGCTGGCGAGGTTGAAAATCAGGCCGAGCAGGACGTAGAAGAACGTCCGGACCAGGAACGAAAGCTCTTCGTTCAGTCTCCGGAGAAAGACGTCGATCGCGAAATTCGCGACCTCCAGATTCCAGCCGATAATCCGTCGGACGTGCGCGTGCGCTCGGGCGACGACTTCCTCCATGTTGCCGAGCACCAGGCCGAAGAACAGGATCGTGATCGCGCCGTTCGCTCCCAACGCCTCGGCGGCGGAGTACAGGAGTAACACGGCGGCCAACGTGAGCATGTACGACAGCGGCTGGCCCTGGAGCATGCCCATGAATCGTGCCCACAACATCCCGGCGACAAGGGCGAGCAGCAACGCGTCCACGAACGCGTGGAGGATCAAGGGGACTATCGCGGTCTCCAGGGACGTGGGACTGACCAGCAAGTTGACGAAGATGAGCGCGGCGACGACCACGAACACGTCGGTAAAGGCCGATTCCAGACTCAACAAGATGCGCGTTTCGTCCGAAATCGATTTCATCTGCGTCACCACCGGAATCACCACCGCGCCGGTGGTTCCGCCGAGGATGACCCCGAGGAGGAAAGCGACCGTCCAGTCGCCCCCGAACACGCTCTGGTAGACGACGGCGACGGCCGCGGCGCTGGCGCAGAACACGAGCGTGGTGTAGAGCAACGCGAACGGCGCTTCTCGAACCACCTTCAGGATCTTGAGATTCAGCCCGCCGTCGAACAGGATGATCAACAGGGCCAGGGTCCCGAAGAACGGCGCCGCGGCGGTCATCGACTCGGAGCTGACCACGCCCAATACCGGCCCGAGCAAAACGCCCAACCCGATGAGGATGATGGCGTTGGGCACGCCGGTCTTCTTGAAGATCCACTCGCCGGCGAGCCCGACGAGAATGATCATGCCGACGAGACCCAAGACCGCAGGGACACCCAACTCAGCCACGTCCTTTCGCGTTGGGTTCGGTGATCGACGCCGTCCGTGGAGCCATGACGCTGAGAAACAGGGGCGCCGGTGTGGGCGGATCCTTCGCGGCGGAGTCTAACACGGGCAGGACCGCGGCCGTCAACACGGCACCGCGAAGCGCCCGGCGGGTCGCCGGAACGATGGCCCTACGCCGGGAGGAACACGAAGGCTGGATAGCCGCTCACTTCGGCCGACACCCCGTCGGAGGTGATACGCACCGTGGACAACGAGGGGGACGTCCCTTTGCCGCCGAACATGGCATCTCCGGCGTCCAGGTGTCGGCGCCAGGCACCAACCGGTTCGTGGAGCGTCAGCGTGGTGGGCGTGGGAGAGAACCCCAGAATCACGAGGGCCGCTGATCCGTCTGGGCCTCGCCGGTGAACGATCAGCAGACGGTCCGATTCCCGCGTCCAGACCGTGTGCCTCGCCGTCTGCCCGGCGCCGAGCGCCGGGATGGAGACGCGAAGGGCGATTAGCGCGCGATACCAGCAGAGCAGGGCCTCCTGCTGGCGAGTGCGCGGACGGTCGCGTGTGAGTCGGGAGCGCTCGAACGTGCCGGGGCTTTGCGGGTCCGGGATCTCGCCGGCCCACCCGAACGAGGCGAACTCCTCCGCTCGACCGCGTCGGACCGCTTCGACGAGGGCGGGATCGCCGTGGCTCACAAAGTACTGAAACGGGGCGGTCTCGGCGTACTCCTCGCCCATGAACAGCAGCGGAACGTTCGGCCCCAACAAGAGCGCGGCCGCCGCGACCCTCAGCGCCTCGTGGGGGATCAACGTGCCGAGGCGATCACCCTGGGCGCGGTTTCCGACCTGGTCGTGGTTTTGCGCGGAGACCACTAGTTGGAAGGGCGGCCGATTGCGCGAGGAACTTCCGTGGCGACGGCGTCTGAAGACCGACCGCTGACCCGAATACACGAACCCTTCTCGGATTGCGGACGCAAGCTGTTCGATCCGGCCGAAGTCCTGGTAGTAGCCCCTCCGTTCGCCGGTCAGGACGGTGTGCAATGCATGATGAAAATCGTCGTTCCATTGCCCGTCCAGACCGTAACCGCCTTCGGCTCGGGGCGCGATGACACGGACGTCGTTGAGGTCGCTCTCCGCGATCACCGGAACGATCCGGCCCAGTCCTTCGGCTTGCGCGTGCACGGCATCGCCAAGTTCCTCCAGGATGTGCCGCGCGCCAAAATCGAAGATGCCGTGAATTGCGTCCAGGCGCAAGGCGTCCACGTGGTACTCGGTGATCCAATACAGCGCGTTGCTCACGATGTAGTGGCGAACCTGATCGCTGTCGGGTCCGTCGTAGTTGATGGCCTGACCCCAAGGGGTGCGATAGCGGTCGGTAAAGTAGGGGGCGAAATCCGCGAGGTAGTTTCCCTCCGGGCCCAGGTGATTGTAAACCACGTCGAGGATCACGGCCAAATCCTTGGCGTGGCACGCGTCGATTAGCCGCTTGAGGCCGTTGGGGCCGCCGTAGCTTGCCTGCGGCGCAAACGGGTAGGTGCCGTCGTACCCCCAGTTCCGCGTACCGGGAAACTGCGCCACCGGCATCAGCTCGATTGCGGTTACGCCGAGTTCGGTCCGAAGGTAGTCCAAATGAGGGATGATCGCGTCGAACGTGCCTTGGGCCGAAAACGTCCCGACGTGCAGCTCATAGATAATCATGCGGTCCAGCGGGAGACCGCGCCAACGGGCGTCCGACCATTGGAACGCCTTCGGATCGACGACTTCGGACGGACCGTGCACGCCCTCGGGTTGGAATCGGGAGGCGGGATCGGGCCGCTCCACGCGGCCGTCAAGCACATACCAGTACCGGGACCCGGGCGCCACGTCGGCCACGAGGCCTTCGAAGTACCCATCACCGGCGGGAGCCAGGGAAACGACCGGACGGCTGCCGCCGATGAGCCGGACACCGATGGTGGCTGCCCGAGGCGCCCACACCCGGAAACGAACCGCCGACGGGCCCTGAACACCCGCCCCTAGATCCAGGGTCCACGCCGTCAACGCCGAAACACCAAGACCGACGCCGGACTCTGCAGGATCACTTCGTGGGAAACGGTGCCGAGCAGGAAGCGTTTCAGGCCGGTCAGTCCCCTGGAGCCGACGACCACCAGCCCCGCGTGCTTGCGTCGGGCGATCCGCGCGATCTCGTTCGCAGGACGGCCAGTCGCGAACTCGACGTGGTCCGCGAGGCCGGCGCGGCGCATGACTCTGGCGCAACGCTCTCTGACAAGGGCCTTGGCCGACGCGGGCACCGGTATGCGATCGGGGAATTCCCACACGCACACCGCGGTGGCGCGAATCTGCCGCCTTGCGAGCATCGCTCCGACGAAGGCGGCGGCGTCCGCGGCGTACGGCGAGCCATCGAGCGCCATGAGCACGTTCTTCAGGTGTCTCGGCGGCTCTTTGACGACGAGGACCGAACAGGGGGCGTAGGTGGTCACCCGATGGGAGACGCTGCCCATGACAAATCTCTGGAGGTGCCCGAGCCCTCGCGATCCCACCACGATGAGCTCCGCCTTCCGCCGTTTCGCGGTGGCAAGAATCGTGTCCGCCGCGGGCCCTTCCTCAACCACGGCTCGGACCCGTGTCCATCGTTTGCGAAGACGTTCCAGCGGTCGTTTCACGAGCGCGTGCCCGCGCTCGCGTTTTTCTGCGACCTGCTCACGCAAGGCGGTGCTGTATGCGTGCCGCTCCGTCGGGGTCAACATGGCGCGGACCTCGGGCAGGGGTTCGACCACATGGAGCACGGTGATCGTCGGCGCCTTCGCCAGCGGAAGGGCCGACAACAGAGCGGTCGCCCACGCGGCGTGTTCTGAACCGTCGACGGCAAGGAGAATATTCATCGGTGCGTGCACGAACGAGAAAAGGCAAGTATTCTCTCACGTCGGCGAGATAAAGGAAAGCCGTGCCACAATCGGCGTGCTCAACCCGCGTCGAGAAACCTCTTGACCGGTGAGGCCGCTTCTGTCGTAAGATAGCGGCGGCTCACAGATCATTTCACCGTTGTCGTGAGTCGACCGGCCGCGGATGCGGCCGCGTAGTGTACCTCAAGCGTTTTCCGTTGTCAGCGCTCGATAACGGTATATTCCGACGGACTTTGCGTTCTTCGACATCCCGGTACGCGTCATCGGCCCGCCGTGCGTCGGAGGTGAATTGGTGATCGCCCCCTACGAGGGATTCTGTGATCATTGAAGTGGCGGCGGTTGTGATTGCATTCTGCCTGGTGGTCATTACCGTGGTCGCCGTGGTCGCTCTGCTGCGTGTCAACGCGGCGGCGGAAAAGATCGAGCGGCTGCTCACAACGCTGGATGCCGAAATCCGTCCGGTTACCCGCGCGGTCAGCCGGACGGCCGACTACCTCTCGGAGGCGTTGTCGGTGGTGCGGAGGAGGGTCCACCGGACCGACGACGCCTTGGACGCGGTCACGCATCGCCTGGTTCGTTTGAGCGACCGATTGTTCACCCCGTTGGAGGATGTTGCGGCGCTCCTCCACGGCGTAGGAGTCGGTCTTCGTTACCTGCTTTACCCGCGCCGCAGAAAGGAAAGGGATTCGTGATGTCGGACCGCCACAACGACTTCGGGTGTGTGGGAACCGCGTTCTTGCTTGGGGGCGCCATCGGCGCTGCGGTGGCGTTGCTGTTCGCGCCACGCTCCGGCGAAGAAACGCGGGAGGAGATCCGCAAGTTTTACGATCGCTCCCGATCCCGCATGGGAGAACTGCAGGAAGACGTGACCGACCGGATCGGGCGGCTTGTCGACGAGATTCAGGAAAAGACGAACGAACTGGTCGCCAGCGGCAAGGCCATGGCTGAAGAGCGCAAGCGGGATCTTCAGGAGGCCATCGCCATCGCGAAGCGGGCGCTTGAAGAGGAGCGCGCGCTCCTCCGTCGAATCCGCGAGCGCGGTCGAGCCGACGTCGAGTAGGCGCGTCGGTCGAGCCGAACGTGCGGCGTGCTCCGCTCGGGGACGCGTGGCGGAGCAGGACGCCAAAGTGCGGCTGGCGGGCCGTCTCGCGTAACTGTTCCGCGACGCGAGGCCGCCGGGCGCCTCGTCCGTCGCCCTTTCCGCCGCTCCCGGGCGTCATTCGACCGCCCCCCCTTTGACTCTCACTTCCCATTTCGGGATGATACGTCGTGATGACGGTAAAGGACCCGTCGGCATGAGCGACGCGACCATTCCCGCCAAAGCCGTGATCGATCTCCGGCGATTCGATGCACTGCTGGTGGATCTCGACGGAGTGGTCACCAAGACCGCGGCGGTGCACGCGGCGGCGTGGAAGCAACTGTTTGACGAGTATCTTCGGCGGCGCGCCGAATCCGGGACCGAGGTGTTTGTGCCGTTCGACATCGAGGCCGACTACCGGCGGCTGGTGGATGGGAAGCCTCGCGCCGATGGCGTCCGGAGTTTTCTGGCCTCGCGCGCCATCAGTGTTCCCGACGGCTCGCCGGACGATGGGCCGGACGCCGAGACCGTGCACGGCCTCGGGAACCGAAAGAACCTCTACTTTCAGGAACGTCTCCAGCGCGAGGGCGTCGAGGTCTATGAGCCCGCGGTGGCGATGTTGCGCAACGCGTGCGAGCGGGGGTGTCGACTCGCGGTGGTCTCGTCCAGCCGCAATTGCGAGGCGGTGGTGAAGGCCGCCGGGCTCGACGATCTCTTTGATGTTCGAGTCGATGGGGTGGAGATGGCCCGACTCGGAATCAAGGGCAAACCCGCGCCGGCCGTGTTCCTCGAAGCCGCGAAACGGTTGGGTGTGGGGCCCGAGCGCGCGGTGGTGATCGAGGATGCGGTGGCGGGCGTTCAGGCCGGGCGTAAGGGACGGTTCGGACTGGTGGTGGGCGTTGATCGCGGCGGGCAGGCCGAGGCGCTCAGACAACACGGTGCGGACGTGGTCGTCTCGGATCTGGGTCAGATCGTCTTTAAGGGGGAGCGGGTGACGACGCGAGCAGGCAGCGACACGATTCCGTCCGCGCTGGACCGCCTGGCTGATCTGGCGCGGCGGAGCGAGGGCAAGCGAATCGCGGTATTTCTCGACTACGACGGGACGTTGACGCCGATCGTCGCGCGTCCCGATCTGGCCGTGCTGTCCGACGCGATGCGGGCCACGGTCGCCGATCTGGCTGCGCGCTGTCCGGTGGCCGTCATCAGCGGACGCGATCGGGCCAATGTTGCCGAACTTGTCAGGTTGGAATCCGTCTATTACGCCGGCAGCCACGGGTTCGATATTTCGGGTCCGGATGGCTGCCGCATGCAGCATGAAGGGGGCGTGGCCGCGGCGCCCGCGCTTCGAGCGGCCGAGGAACAGCTCCGCAGCCAGCTCGCCGGCGTGGACGGCGCGGCGGTCGAAGGCAAGGCGTTCGCCATCGCCGTGCACTATCGCCTGGTGGACGGGCGCCAGGTGCCGCTCGTGGCCGAAGTGGTCAACAGCGTGGCGGCCGGATATCCCGGGCTTCGCGTCACGGGCGGGAAGAAGATCTTCGAGTTGCGGCCGCGTCTCAAGTGGGACAAGGGCCGGGCCGTCCTGTGGCTCCTCCGGGCATTGAAGCTGGATCTTGCCGACGTGGTTCCGATCTACATCGGCGACGACGAGACCGATGAAGACGCGTTCGAGGCGCTGGCGGAGTGCGGCATCGGGATCCTGGTCCGCGACGGGCCGCGCGAGACCACGGCCCGGTACGCGCTGGATGATCCGGAGGACGTCCGGCGGTTCTTGGAGGGGCTGCGCTCGGTGATCGAGCGGAGGGGCCGGTGACTCGGTGGTCCGACTGGTCACTGATCTACGAGGAGTTCCTGCCGGATCGGCAACGATTGCGCGAGGCGCTGTGCACCCTCGGCAACGGGTACTTTGCAACGCGGGGCGCCGCTGAGGAGGCGGTCGCCGACGAGGTGCACTATCCAGGCACTTACCTGGCCGGCGGGTACAATCGGCTCCGGTCGGAGCTCGCCGGGCGTAAGATCGAACACGAAGACCTGGTCAACCTGCCAAACTGGCTGGCGCTGAACATCCGCGTCGGCGATCAGCCGTGGTTTGATCTCCGGATCGTCTCGATTCTGGCCTTCCATCAAGAGTTGGACCTGAAACGCGGCGTGCTTATGCGGATGGTGCGGTTCCGGGACGACCAGGGCCGTGAGTCGACTTTGAGCGGCAGCCGGCTGGTCCACATCAGAGACCGCCACATGGCCGCGCTCCACGTCACACTGACGGCCGAGAATTGGACCGGACCGGTGGTGATTCGGTCGGCGCTTGATGGTCGCGTGGTGAACGCCGGGGTCGAGCGGTATCGCGATCTGGCCAACGCCCATCTGCAGCCCGTGACCGCGGACCTGTGGGGGCGCGATGTGATGGGCCTTAAGGTCCGGACCACGCAGTCCGAACTCGTGGTGGCGGAAGCCGCGCGGAACCGACTGTTTCGGCACGGACAGCCCGTGGCGGCGGAGCCGCGCGCGCTCGCCGAGCCTGCGTACGTCGCGCAGGAGTTCTCGTTGGACCTTGCGCGGGGCGAGAGCGTGTCCTTCGAGAAAGTGGTGGCGCTGTACTCCTCCCGCGACCATGCCATCGCGGATTGCGGACTCGAGGCGCAGACCGCGATCGCGCGGGCCCCGAGGTTCTCCGACCTGTTGGACACGCACGTCGAAGCGTGGGCCCACCTCTGGGCGCGCTTCGGCATCCACGTCGACCTGGAGGCCGACCACCCGGCGCATCGTCCGGTGGGCGTGCTGCGGCTCCACATCTTTCACCTCTTGCAGACCTGCTCACCGCACGTGATCGATCTGGACGTGGGGGCACCGGCGCGAGGGCTCCACGGCGAAGCCTATCGCGGTCATATTTTCTGGGACGAACTGTTCATCTTCCCCTTGTTGAATTTCCGGATGCCGGAAATCACCCGCGCGTTGCTCCTGTACCGCTACCGTCGGCTCAAGGAGGCGCGCGCCGCGGCCGTCGAGGCGGGGGTGCGCGGCGCGATGTATCCATGGCAGAGCGGGAGCAACGGGAGGGAGGAGACACCGATGCTCCACCTCAATCCCCGATCCAAACGCTGGATTCCCGACAACAGCCATCGGCAGCGCCACGTCAACGCGGCGATCGCCTACGACATCTGGCAGTACTATCAAACCACCGGGGACATGGAGTTTCTGTCCTTTTACGGCGCGGAGATGATGCTGGAGATCGCCCGATTCTGGGCGAGCATCGCGACGTATCGCGAGGATCTGGAGCGATTCGAGATTCTGGGGGTGATGGGCCCGGATGAGTACCACGATGGGTACCCGGACGGGAATCGCTTCGCGGGTGCGCGCCCGGCCTTGAACAACAACGCCTACACCAACCTGATGGCGGCGTGGGTCCTATGGCGAGCTCTCGACGTGCTCGACGTGCTGCCCGAGGACCGTCGCGCCGAGCTGTGCGACACGCTGGCTCTCGGCCCGGACGAGCGCTCCCACTGGGACCGGGTCAGTCGCACCATGCGTATCGTGTTTCACGACGACGGCATCATCAGCCAGTTTGAGGGGTACGCCGAGTTGGAGGAGTTCGACTGGGTCGGCTATCGGAACAAATATGGGGACATCCAGCGCCTCGACCGGATCCTGGGGGCGGAGGGCGACTCCACCAATCGCTACAAGCTCTCCAAGCAGGCCGATGTCCTCATGCTCTTCTACCTGTTCTCATCCGAGGAATTGCGTGAGTTGTTCGGCCGGTTGGGATACCCCTTTGAATACGAGACGATTCCCAAAAACATCGATTACTACCTGAAGCGGACTTCTCACGGTTCCACGCTCAGCCGCGTGGCGCACTCGTGGGTCTTACTGCGAGCAGACCGCCCTGGGTCCTGGGCGCTCCTCTGCGAGGCCTTGGACAGCGACGTCGCGGATATCCAAGGCGGAACCACCGCGGAGGGCATTCACCTCGGCGCCATGGCTGGCACCGTGGACATGATTCAGCGCGGGTATACCGGCCTCGAAGTGCGGGCGGACGCGTTGTGGCTCAATCCGCGGTTGCCCGAGCCGGTCGCCGGGTTGCGGATGCAAGTGCGCTATCGGGGGCACAGTCTTGACCTTCTGTTCGGCCAGCGCGCGGTAACCATCTGCGCCTGCCGCGCGCTGGCGGCCCCGATCCAGATCGGCATCAAGGGAGTCCTCCACACGATCCAAGGAGGTGAAACACATGAATTCCCGTTGTGAGCCGCTGCTGAAACGCAGCTCGGCATGCTGTTAGCCTTCGGGATCTTCGCGCTGAGTGCGGCGGTCATCGTGTATGCCGGGACGAAGTTGACCCGGTACGGGGATCAGATTGCGGACATCACGGGACTGGGCGGCTTATGGATCGGCGTGGTGTTGATGGCATCGGCGACGTCGCTGCCGGAGATTCTGACCGACGTGAGCGCCGCGTTGATGAATGCGCCGGATATCGCGGCCGGGGATCTGTTCGGCAGTAGTATGGCGAACATGCTCATCTTGGGCATCATCGACTTGATGCACCGGCAAAAACGGCTCTGGCAGCAGGCGGCCTTCGAGCACGCCCTGAGCGCGGGACTTGCGATGGTTCTGACCAGCCTGGCCGCATTCTTCGTGCTCTACGGCGTCAACGTCAAGCATGCTGGCGTCGGCCTGGGGAGTCTGGTGTTGTTGGTCTTGTATATTTTCGGCATGCGAGTCGTCTTCAGGCAGGAGAGCCTCAAGCGCCGGCAGCGGGAGCAAGAGAAGGTTGCGGAGGCGCATGCCGGTGAAGCCCCCAAGCAACCGCGCAAACGTGAAGGTCTTCGCAAAGCCGGCGTCGGTTTCGGCCTGTCGGCTCTCGCGCTGCTGGTCGCCGCGCCGTTCTTGGCCGGATCAGCCACCGCGATTGCCGAACAGTCCGGCATTACGGAGACGTTTGTCGGCACATCCTTGGTCGGCATCACCACGTCGTTACCGGAACTGGTCACAACCATCGCCGCGGTGCGGTTGGGGGCCTTTGATCTGGCGGTAGGCAATCTCTTCGGAAGCAATGCCTTCAACATGGCGGCCTTTTTTTTCGTGGATCTCGCGTTTTTGGAAGGCCCCGTGTTCCAAGCCGTGTCCGATGCGCATGCGCTGACCGCCTTGTGGAGCATACTTCTCATGAACATCGCGTTGATGGGGATCATCTACCGCGTGGAAAAGCGCTATCTGTTGATCGAACCCGACAGCTTTCTCATTATCCTCGGCTACTGTCTCGGACTCTGGCTGCTGTTTCAGTGAACGGAGGTTCGACCGCGCGGTGATGAGGGTCCACCCCCTGAGTGCGGAGAGGTCAGATGCTTGACGAGTTCACTCGCGAACCTCGGATCGCCTACTTCTCCATGGAGATCGCGATCCAAAACGACATCCCCACCTACAGCGGGGGCCTTGGTGTGCTTGCGGGCGACACGGTGCGCGCGAGCGCGGATCTGGATCTACCCATCGTGGCCGTGAGTCTGGTGAGCCGCGCGGGCTACTTCCGTCAGGAGATCGACGCGCGGGGACGGCAGATCGAGCACCGGGACACGTGGGACCCGGCGAAGGCGGCGCGGCCGCTCGGCGCCAAAGTGGCGGTGCGCATCGAAGAGCGCGACGTGTGGGTCCGCGGGTGGCTTACTGTGCTCGACGGACAAATGAATGGGCGCGCGCCCATCATCCTGTTAGATACGGATCTGGACGAAAACCGCGCGGACGACCGGGAGTTGACCCATTACCTCTACGGCGGGGATCAGGTGTACCGCCTCAAACAAGAGATCGTGTTGGGCATTGGCGGCGTGCGGCTGCTGGGGGCGCTGGGCTTTCAGGTTCAGCACCATCACATGAACGAGGGACACTCGGCGCTGCTGGGCCTGGAGTTGCTGCGGCGGTATGCGTACCCGCCGGAGGACGTCCGGCCAGGGGAATCGCGCTACGACATTCCACGGGTCCGATCGCTCTGTCATTTCACCACCCACACGCCGGTGGAAGCTGCGCAGGACCGGTTTCCGTACGACCTGGTCCAGCGGATCATGGGGGAGGTGGTGGATCCGGCCACGTTAAAGGCGCTCGCGGGGAGGGACCTCCTGAACATGACACGGCTGGCGCTCAACCTCAGCGAGCGAGTCAACGGTGTGGCCTCCCGGCACGCCGAGGTGTCGCGGCGGCTCTTTCCCGGGTATCAAGTCGATGCGATCACCAACGGCGTGCACCCATTCACGTGGACGCATCCGGCCTTCGCATCGCTGTATAGCCAACACATGCCCGGGTGGTGTCACGAGCCCGCGATCCTGGTCCGGATCGATCAGATCCCCGACAGTGCCATCTGGGACGCGCACAGCCGTGCGAAGTCCGACCTGATCGCAATGGTCAAGACGCTCACCGACGTGACCCTGAACCCAGACCTTCCAGTGTTGGGATTTGCGCGCCGCATGACGGCGTACAAGCGTCCGGACCTGCTCTTCTCCGACCTCGACCGCCTGAGCGAGATCGCGCGCCGGCGGCCGTTTCAGATCGTGCTCGCGGGCAAGGCCCACCCGAAGGACGAGGGCGGTAAACAGCTCATCGAGCGGCTCCACGGACACGCCCGGGAGCTGGCCGGACGCATTCCCATCGCGTATCTCCCCAACTACGGCATGGATACCGCGGCGGCAATGACCGCGGGGTCCGACGTCTGGTTGAACACGCCGCTGCGGCCCCTGGAAGCGTCCGGCACGAGCGGGATGAAGGCCGCCTTCAACGGCGTGCCGAGTCTCAGCGTGCTCGACGGGTGGTGGATCGAGGGATGCATCGAAGGCGTCACCGGCTGGGCCATCGGGGATTCGTCCGAGTCGCCCAACGGAGGAGACGCCAAGGCGCTGTACGCCAAACTGAACGACGTCGTGCTGCCGCTGCTGACCGGGCCGCGGGCCGGGTGGATCGCGGTGATGAAAGGCGCGATCGGCAAAAACGCGTCATACTTCAACAGCCACCGCATGATGCGGCGCTACGCGATCGAAGCGTATCTCCGGTAGGCCGCCCGCCGACGCGATCTGCCGAAAGACGGCTCGCGGGCAGGTAAGGTGCAACCGATGATCGCTTCGCGTCCCAGGTTGATGTTGAGCCAATCTACGATAGGCGGCTAAGATCGACGTGGGTTGCGTAAGGGTTGTGTCGATCAGGAAATCGGAACGCGGAGGCGGGGATGGGCGTAGCGATCGAGCAGTTGAAGAAGGAACACGCGGCCATCGAGCGGATGCTCGTCGTGTTGGAGATCGTGTGTCGAAGGCTGCAGGCGGGCCAAGCGGTGGAGCCGGGGCACCTCGAACAGATCGTCGCGTTCTTCCGTGGTTTCGCGGACGAGTGCCACCATGGCAAGGAAGAGGCGGTGCTCTTTCCCGCGTTGGAGAAGGTCGGGATTCCCAGGGAGGGCGGGCCGGTCGGGGTGATGCTCCACGAGCACGACCAGATGCGGGGGGCCTTACGCGCAGTGCGCGACGCGGTTGAGCGCCATCGAGCGGGGGAAGTGGGCGCGGCGAGCGACATCGTCCGGCACGCGGGGAACTACGCGAGCGCGCTGCGGCTCCACATCGACAAGGAAAACTCCGTGCTGTTCCGGATGGCCGAGATGCGGCTGGGACCAACTCAGGAGCAGCAACTCGCCGAAGCGTTCGAAGTCGTCGAATCTCAGAAGATGGGAGCGGGCAAACACTAGGAACTCCACGCGCTGCTCGACCGTCTGGAAGGCATCTATCTCCACGGTCGGCTCGCGTGAATGGGAGCGGCGGGGCCTGACAGGGGACCGCGGTGGGCTGAACACGCTGGACCAGCGGCTCTTTTGTCTAGGTGGGTGCCGCGGAGCCGACCCGTTCGTGGGGCGGCGTTGCGGCTCCCAATCTCGTCGTGTTGGCCCGGCCAGACAGGCACGCCCACCGCGGCCCGCCGGACCTTACCTCCGGCGCGTGAAAAATGTCAACGTGAAGTGCAGCGTCAACCATAGAAGTCCGCCGACGCGCTCAACCAGCGGCGTTAACACCGTGTAGGTGAACTCCCTCCGTTTCCTCTATCCCGAGTGACGATCTCCCAACACCACCCGCACCCGGTGGGTGGCGCCGTCCAAAATCAACGGAATCTCCGCGGGGTTCACCGGCGCGCCGTCGAGTTCGGCCTCCGAGACACAACGACAGCGACGTTTGGGATTGAGAACGGTGATTTCGTACCGGGTGCCCCGCGTCCCATCGGCCTGCCAGACCAGCGAATACTCGGGCCAGGCCGTGGGGATGCAGGGGTCCATTGCGAAATGGGCGCCCTTTCGCCTGAGTCCCAGGATGCTCTCCAGTCCGGCGCGGTACATCCACCCGGCTGAGCCGGTATACCAGGTCCATCCGCCTCGTCCGGCGTGGGCGGGGTGGGCATAGACGTCGGCGGCCACTGCGTAGGGCTCGGCCTTGTAGCGCTCGACGTCGGCGGGCGTGCGCGCATGGTTGATCGGGTTGAGCATGTGCAGCAGTTCCACGGCTTCATCCCCGCTGCCCAGCCGCGCGACCGCCATTACGGTCCAGAGCGCGGCGTGGGTGTACTGTCCCCCGTTTTCCCGAATCCCGGGCAGATATCCCTTGATGTAGCCGGGATCCTGGGACGAGCGGTCGAACGACGGCGCAAACAACAGCACCACGCGGGCGCCCCGTTGCACCAGATGCGCGCGCACTGCGTCCATGGCGCGTTCGGCGCGAGGGAGGGGCGCGGCGCCCGAGAGCACGGCCCAGGATTGCGCGATCGAATCGATCTTGCACTCGTCGTTTTGCTCCGAGCCCACGGGTGCGCCATTGTCGAAGTACGCGCGGCGATACCAATCGCCGTCCCACGCGAGTTCGATCATGCCCGCCAATCGGGCCGCCTCGTGCCGGTACCGGGCGGAGCGCTCGCTCTCGCCGCGGACCTCGCACACTGACGCGAACCGGGTCAGCACGGCGTGGAGGAACCATCCCAGCCACACGCTCTCGCCGCGTCCTTGATAGCCGATCCGGTTCATGCCGTCGTTCCAGTCCCCGCTGCCGATCAGCGGGAGGCCGTGGCTGCCGACGGTGAGGCCCTTGTCGATCGCGCGCACACAGTGCTCGAACAATGACGCGGAGTCATTTGAGACCTGGGGTTGGAAGTACGCCTCCTGCTCTCCGGGCGCCAGCAACGGAGCGGCCAGAAAGGGAACGACTTCATCGAGCACGGCGCGGTCTCCGGTCGTGTCCACGTAGTGGGCCACGGCGTAGGGGAGCCAGAGCAGGTCGTCCGAACACCGTGTGCGGGTGCCGCGTCCGCTGGGCTCGTGCCACCAGTGCTGCACGTCGCCCTCGATGAATTGGTGGCTCGCGGCTCGGAGCAGGTGCTCGCGAAAGAGATCGGGCCGGGCCCACGCGAGCGCCATGACGTCCTGGAGCTGATCGCGAAATCCGTAGGCGCCCCCTGGTTGAGAATAGGCCGAGCGCGCCCACAGGCGACAACTGATGTTTTGATAGAGCAGCCATCGGTTCCACAGCAGGTCGAACGAGTTGTCCGGGGTCTGCACCTGAACCGTGTGAAGAGTCTGGTCCCAGGACCGACGCACCGCGTCGAGGGCTGCTTGCGCGCCTGGCGCGTGGCCGAAGCGGCGGACGAGATCTCGCACCTGATCCAGGTCCTCCCCCTGGCCGTGAAGGAACACGAGGGAACGGGTCTCGCCAGGCGCGAGGGTCATGGCCACGTGCAACGCGGCGCAGGGATCGAAGCCGGCGCCGAATCTTCCGGAGAGCGCCTCACGGTCGAGGGCCGCGGGGTGCGACAGCGAACCGTTGCGGCCCACGAACTCCATGCGGTCGCCGGTGGCCGAGGCCAGGCCGTCATCAACGTACGCGAACGCGACCCGGCCCGCGAACTCCGGGTGATAGGGGTTTCGCGCCAGCACCGCCGCCGTGACTACGTCGAATTCCGTCACCACGTGACGGGACTCCCCAGCGCTGGGTGGCCCCAGCACCCATTCGTTGTACGCGAACACGCCAAGCCGCCGGGTGTGCTCGCTCGCGTTGGTCACGGTCAGCACCGAGATCTTGACGGGGTCTTCCGCCGCAACGAACACCGCGAGCTCCTGGACCAGACCGTGGTCGGCGAGGGTGAACCTGGAGACCCCGGCCGAGTGGCGGATGACGAAGCGCGGGCTCTCGCGGTGTCGCCGCACGGGGCCCGGCGTGGCCGACCACACGTCGCCCGCGTCCTCATCCCGCAGAAAGATGGCTTCACCGGTGGGATCGCTGATCGGGTCGTTCGCAAAGGGCGTCAGGCGATTCTCGCGGCTATTCTCCGACCAGGTATACGCGGACCCCGAGGCCGTGATCACGGTCCCGAAGTGAGGGTTGGCGATGACGTTGACCCACGGCAGCGGCGTTTCGCGATCTCCTTCCAGGACGATGACATAGTCCCGTCCATTGTCGGCGAATCCGCCGAGCCCGTTGGCGAGGGTGAGGGCAGGGATTGCGACGGGCGGTTCGGGACGGGTCGGGATTGGCTCCTGAGCGCTGGGGGGTTTGAAGGCGTCCCGCCATTGCGGTTCGGGATAGGGTCGATCCAGTTGGGTGGCCAGCCCCCCGCGGTCGCCGCTGACGATCGCCCGGGCCACGCCGGCGAGCAGAAGACGCTCGGCCTCGCCCATGCCGTCGCCACGCAGGAGGTAGATGCCGCCCGGACGGTGTTTCCACGCGCCCCACGGCCCGCTTTCCAGGAGCGCGACGAGCGCGGCGTGCATTTCGTTCAAGTAACTGACCGGGTGTTCGTTGACGATGACGACATCCGCGCTCAGTCCCTTCATGCGCCAATACTCCTGGGCCTGCAAGACTTGGCGCACGAGGGGCAGGTCGTGTTCCTTGACCACGCGTACCAACAGAATCGGTAGATCGCCCGAGATCCCGTGGGCCCAGAGCCCGGCCTGGCCCAGGACGTTGCGGGCCAACACCTCCGGGGCCGCGCGCAGCGAGCCGTCGGTGTATAACACGCGGGAGGCCAAGCGATCGAAGAGTTGGGCTTCGTCGCTGGAGATGCCCAGGTGCCGCAGGCGGATCTGCGCGTGGGTGAACGCGAGCGCAAAGGTCCGGCCTTGCGCGCTGGGGTCGTGGTACTTCTGGGCCAGGACCAGGGCGGCGTCGCGGGTTCCGGCCATCCCGGTGGCGAACGAGAGGCGCACGAAGCCGCCGGGGGCGAGGCGGATACGCGTCCTGAGGCTCACGATGGGATCGAGCACCGCGCCGGTGGTGCCGGATAAGGCTCGTCCATCGAGCGCGATCGGGTCGTCGGGGCCGCGACCGCGTCCGAGGAAGCGAGCCCGATCGCTCTCCCATTCGACCGGTCCCTGCATGCGTGCTTCCACGCCGAGGACGTGCACCGCCCACGCGCCTGATTCGTCGCCGGCGCGCGCGCGGCGTGCGCACAGCAGGGCGGCGCTCTCGGGGAGGTATTCGGTCTCCACGAACAGGTTGCTGAAGGTCGGGTGAACCAGATCATCGGCGGGCGGGGCCAACACGATTTCCGCATAGCTCGTCACTTCGAGTTCGCGCGGGCGGTCGCTGCGATTGGTGACCGAGAGGCGGCGAACCTCGACGTCGTCCTCCGCCGATACCGCGATCTCGATCTGCGTCTCGATCTCGTCGTCGCGGCGGTGGAACACGGCTTTCTCCGCCAAGAAGGTGGCGAGGTAGTTGTCG
This sequence comes from Nitrospirota bacterium, assembly GCA_040757335.1. Classification (NCBI taxonomy): domain Bacteria; kingdom Pseudomonadati; phylum Nitrospirota; species Nitrospirota bacterium. Next base: position 187,404 of record JBFLXB010000001.1, read on the forward strand.
GGCGCGCCGCCCATCGGATGAGCCGTCGCGGACCACACCGACCCGCTGCGAACGTCGCGCAGGTAGAGGAACTGGCTTCCCGGGTCGCGGGTCGGGTCCTCGCGATACCGCGTGACCGCGCGGCCGCGGCAGAGGCTGGCGCCCCCTCCCGCGTTGGTGATGATCACGGTGTAATTGCCATTGGAGAGAAAGTGCGCGTGAGGGTACAACGTGTGAGGCGACCGGAACCGGCGCACTGCCTGGGGCGGCACCGGGGCCGCGACCCGCGTTTCCTCGGCCGGTCGAGGTTGGGTGATCGGCAGGTGGCGCGGCACGCGCTCCTGGAGCAGCAGCTCGGTGGCCTGCACCCGCGGGTCGGCGTGGAATCGCTCCACCATCGGATACCCCAGGAGGGTATTGGCCAGGGCGACCAGGGTCATGCCCTGGTGGTGCGCGAGGTAGGCCTGCACCACCACGCCGTGCGAGCCGTGCGGTCGGGGACCTGGTCGGGGATCGGCCTCGTCGGTCCGGCGGGTGGTGAAGTCGATGGCGTCGTAGTAGCCGTACCGTCCAGCCCGCGTTCGGAGAGGTGTTGCAGGTTCTGGATCGCCTCCTTCGCGTCCACCATGACGGCCAGGGCGGTGGCGTACGGCGCGACCACCAGATCGTCCCCGAGCCCCCGCTTTAACCCCAATCCGGGCACGCCGAATGCTTTGTATTGATAGGTGCCGTGCGCGTCGACGAGGTTGAACGCGGACTCCGAGATGCCCCACGGCACGCCCTGTTGGCTCGCGTAGTCGATCTGGCAGCGCACCGCCATCCGGCACGACTGATCCAGCAGCGTATCGGGATACCGTCGCATCATCAGGAGCGGCATCAGGTATTCGAACAACGTGGCGCTCCAGGAAAGCAACGTGGGGGCTCCATCCACGCTGGTGACGAGGCGCCCGAGGTGAAACCAGTGGGTTTCGGGCACATCGCCTTTGGCGATCGCGATGAAACTGGCCAGCCGGGCTTCCGAGGCGAGCAAATCATAATAGGAGAGATCCAGGCGGCCGGGCCCGTCCGCGTCGGCGAGACGGTAGCCGATCGAGAAGATTTTTCGTTGGGCGTCGTACAAGGAGCCGAATTTCATCCCGTCGGCGCACGCCAGCGCGCGATCTGCGAGCTCGTTCACACGCGCGGCGGCCAGCTTGCTAAGGTGGCACCGCCCTTCAACCAGCTCAGGGCGAGCGCCATCCTGAGCAGGGTCGCCGGACATGGCACGGGCCACGGCGTGGGCCCAGTAGGCCACTTCGCGTTCCGCGGGAGAGGCGTCGGGTCCGATGTCGAGTCGGTCGATGGCTGCGCGGAACGAGGGGACCAACCGGTCGAGTTGCTCGAGTTGTTGGTCCGCCTCCTCGGGCCCAGTCAGGAGCCGCTGCACGGTTTGCGTCTCCGTCACGAGTGGGGGCAACCGGTCGCCCAGTGGCGGCGGAGCGCCCGCGACCGCCTCCAATGAGAGTCGGAGGATCTCGGTGGTGTCGGCCAGGCCGGCCACGATCTGCTTGGGTGTTTGCGGGGTTCGGGCCAATTGGCGCAGGCCCCCGGCCAAGGTCAGGAGCGCCCCGGCGAGGTTGCCGCTATCCACGGTTGAGACATACCGGGGGGAGAGGGGAGTCAGGCTGCGGGTATCGTACCAATTCAGGAGATGCCCTTCCCATCGCTCGAGTCCTTCCAGGGTGGTCATGGTCAGGTCGATCCGATCCAGCAACTCAGGGGTGCGGATGTAGCCGAGGTCGTGGGCAGCGAGGGTCGATAGCAGGCCCAGCCCGATATTGGTGGGCGATGTCCGGTGAGCCACCGTGGGCCCCGGCGTTTCCTGGAGGTTGTCGGCGGGCAGCCCGTGATCCTCGGCGCCCATGAACGTGTCGAAGTACCGCCACGTGCGGCGCGCGATGAGCCGCAGGAACAGCTGTTCTTCCTGGGCGAGGTGCACTCGTCGCGGCGCGACCAGCCGGCTCAACCAATACGCGACGAACGGCGCCGCGGTCCATGAGACCAGCAGCGGCGCGGCCACCAGCATGGAGGAGGGACGCAACGCGGTGATCGCGGCCGCGATCCCCGCGGCGATGACGGGGCTGGCGAGCATCGCCCCGGCGAAGGACAAGACCCGGCTCCGGCGCGCAAGACCGGCCGCCCGGGCCGCGACCGCGGCTGCGGTTTCCCATTGTAGGAGCCGTCGCTGGGTCATGACCAGTCGGACGAGGGTGAGCGCGATGGCGTGCAGCATCTCGTAGGTGTGGTAGGCGAGCAGCGTGACCTGAAGCAGCACTTGCGCGGCCGCGGTCTCCACGTCGTCCCAGCTTTCGCGCAGGAAGACGCCCCATTGCTGTTGGTTCCGGGGGCCGGCGATGGTTCGGAGCAGCAGGGGGTAGAGGCCGAAGGCGAGGGCGGCCAGAACCCCCGTGGTCCAGACCGCGGGATGTCCCGGCAGCCGGGTCCAGGCCAGGGCGAGGAAGGCGACCGTGGCTGGGGCGACCAGGCTGCGGCGAAGATTATCGAAGATCTTCCAGCGCGAAATCAGTGGCAGCCGGTTGCGCTCCAGGCCTTGGCGGGTGGGCACGACCGGAAAGAGCCAGAAGAGGATCTGCCAGTCGCCACGCACCCACCGATGCTGGCGCCGGGCGTGGGTGAGCACGCTCGACGGATAGTCGTCCACCACTTCGACGTCGGTTACCAGCGCGGCGCGCGCGTAGAGGCCCTCGAACAGGTCGTGCGAGAGCAGGGCGTTCTCGGGCACCCTCCCGTCCAGCGCGGCCATAAACGTGTCCACGTCGTAGAGGCCCTTGCCCGCGAACAACCCCTCTCCGAAGAGGTCCTGATAGGTATTCGACACCGCAGTGGTATACGGATCAACCCCGGTATGGCCCGCATACACCCTGGCGAATCGTGATCCCGCCGCGCTCGCCATGGTGACGCTGACGCGAGGTTGCAGGATGCCGTAGCCCTCGGTGACGCGTTGCAGGCCGGGGTCGAAGAACGGACGATTGAGCGGGTGCGCGATGACGCCGATCAGTTTTTTCGCGGCGTCGCGCGGGAGGCGGGTGTCGCTATCCAAGGTGAGGCAATACCGGATGCTCGGCAGGACGCTCAAGTCGCCGACCTGGATCCGAAAACCGGTGTCGGTTGCGCCGCGCAACAGCCGGTTGAACTCTTCGATCTTGCCGCGCTTGCGTTCCCAACCCATCCACGAACCCTCTCCCGGGTTCCATCGCCTCGCGCGATGAAACAAGAAGAAGCGATCGGTGCGTCCCTCGCCGTGCCGCGCGTTGAGGGCGTTGATTCCGGCGCGTGCGGCGGCGAGAATACTGTCATCCTCCGGCATCTCCGCGGCAGGCGCATCGGCAAAGTCGCTGAGGATCGCGAAGTGGATGCGCGGATCGAGGTTGCCGAGAGCCTGGACCTCCAGGTGCTCCATCAGCTCGTTCACTCCGGTCACGCTGGTCAGGAGCGTGGGCACGATCACCATGGTCCGCGCGTGCTCCGGAACGCTGCCGGAGCAGTCGAGGCGGGGGAGCCGCCGTGGCGGCACGACCCACGCCGCCAGCCGCTGCACAAGCGCGATCGCGAACTCGCTGGCGGGGAACACGAGCAGTCCCGCTGCACACAGGTGCATCCAGGTTGCCGCGCGGGACAGGCCGGCGTACGACGCAGCCCAGGCGAGCAGCAGCCCCGTGATGAGTCCGATGGAGCCGAGGTAGATCTCGGTGGCATAGAAGGAGACGACGCGTCGGAGGCGCTCGGCCAGGCGTGGAAGGTACTCCACGTCGGTCTCGAGCTCGGGGCGACCCTTGCCGATCAGGTGGTATCCGACGTGAGCGGCTCGCCCGGAGGGGTCCAGCTCGGCCGCCTGGCGGGCGCTTTCCACGGTACGAAGCGCGACGCGGAGCTGGGCTTCGCCGGTCGGCTCGGCCAGGTCCTCGACCGCGTGTCGGTAGAGATCGCGACTCAGAAAATCCATGGTGCCGTACACCCCGGCGGGGTCGCGCTGGAGCACCTGCTCGATGAGGCTGACGTGTTCGACGTACTCGGGCCAGTCCAGCGTCGAACAGAGGCGAAGGCTGGTGATGGCGTTGGCAATCGCGACCTGGGCGGTGGCTTGCCTGGCGTGTTCGGTCCGGATGATGTCTTCGGCGGTCGTCCCGTGATCGCGGAGCGTCGCCTCGACCGCCGCCCGAAGCGGTGAAACCACGGGCCCGTACTCGCGGATTCGTTGCAGCAGTTGGACGACAAATGCGGTGTCGAGGACCACGGGCAGCGGTCGCAGGACCGAATAGTCGTGATCCGCATCGATCTCAGACAGATAGCGGTCGGCCGCGCCGCGAGCGCTTCGGGCCTCGAGCATATCCTCTGCGAGGCGTCGGATATTTTCGATGAGCGCCAGCTTGAGCATGCTGGGCCACGCCCAGAGCTCGCCGATCGTCAGGGGGGCAACCGTCTGGTACGCGACCACGAAGCGGGTCAAGCGGTGGCGATCCAACCGGCTGTCACTCTGCCGAATGAGCTCCAACGCCATCGCGTAGATGCGCGCCGTTCCGAACCGCTCCCGCGAGGCGAGTTTCGGGAGCTGGAGATAGTACTCGCGCGGGAGGGTGTGGAGGATGCCGCGGATCTCGGCTTCGACGAGATGGAAGTTGTCCAGCAGCCACTCTGCCGCGGGCGACATGACCTCGCCGCGGTGGACGTCGTCGGCCATGATCCGGTAGGCGTCGCGCAACACCCGCGCGTTGTCTTCGAGTTGGGGAAAGAAGCGACGGGCCCGCCGGCGGGGATTGCGAGCGAGCGTAAAACTGGCGGCGAGCGCCTTGGCACGCTCTTCGAGCCGTTCGATACTGAGGATTTCGCCGCGCAGGGGTTGGGCGGTTTTGACGTGCCTCCCGCCCCTGATGAGTCGGTACAGCGCGGCGAGGCGGTCACTCATCGCCGGCTCACCGGCCAGTCTGTTCTGCGGTCGGATCTGACCGATCTACTACCGGCCGACTCCTTCGGAATCCACGACCCGAGGGCGCTGTGCCCGCCTGGGCAACGACAGGTTCAGACAATGGGGCGGAGGACATGCCCGCATCGTACCATCTTCTTCCGGGAATCGCGCGCGCTGACGAAGTCACATTGACTCCGTGAACTTAGCGTGATACGGTCCGCCGCCTATGGACGAGAAATATAAAGAAGCGGAACGAAGCTCCTTCAGTCGCCAGTTGATCCTCGGTCGTCCCGTGAGCCGCGCGGCGATCGACGTGATGGAGGTGCTGGACGGCTGGGGATATATCACGGCGGGGATCAGTTTTCTGGCGCTGGGCATGGTGGTGTTCGTCCATGCCTGGTATGCCTTCGCGATCACGGTGGGTTCCACGGTTGTTCCTGCCGTGCTGGGCCTTCTCCATGACCTCTTGCTGGTAATCATCCTGTTAGAGCTTTTTCGTACCATCATTAATTTCCTTAAGACCAAAGCCATCACATTGGAACCGTTTCTGTACATCTGCATCATCGCGTCCACCCGGCGCATCCTCACGACGGGGGCCCAGATTGCCAACGTGGAGGACCTGACCGATCAACTCTTCCATCGGTATCTGCTCGATGTGGGGGCGAATGTGTTGGTGATCGTCGCGCTGGTCATCGCGTTATATGTGGTTCGCATATCTCCGCAGCGGAGTATGACCTAGGGCGGGGTCATGGCGCATGAGACATGCGGAGGTTCATGAGATCTCGCCATCATTAGTGAACGATTTCAGCTCCAACATTGGATTCAAGTAATCCCGCTTGACCGCGCCTTCCGTTCAGCGTACGATGATGCCATGACGTTCTAGCCCCGCTGGCTGTCCTATCCGTCGCGCTTGACCGTTCCCACCGCGCGACGGATTCTCCAGTCTCCGCCGCTTCTACGCCGAAGTCTCTGTTGGTCGTTGCTTGTAACGGGCGGCCACCGTCCGTTGATCAGATAGAGCTGATCCGGCTCAGGGAGAGAACCGTCCGACAAGGAGTAGCACGTGTGGTGGACGAGCGCTGTGACTCTGATGATGGTGTGGCTGCTCGGGGTGGTGAGCCACTACACGATGGGCGGGCTGATTCATGTCCTGTTGATGGTGGCCTTGATCACCGCGGCGGTGAGTCTTATGCGGAGCCGGAGACTCGCGTAACCAACGGAAGATGACATCTTTACTGCTCGAATAGGAGGCGCCATGGACTATAGCAAAGCGGTCTTTAAGCGCGAAGCATGGGGCACCAAACCGTGTAAGCATCCCACGAAGGAGTCGGAATATTTCATGGGCAAGAACACGGGGAAGACCGTCTGTACGATGTGCGGAAAACTCTTTCTTTCCGGGCTGCCCGTGAATCCCTGACAAAATAGAGACCGGTCGACGTAGCGACCGTGTTCTCCAGTCTTCCAATCAGGCTCAGGGAGAGAAACGTTATCCCGTGAACAGAGAGGTGACCGAGATGTATCAAGCGACGAGTGGTATCGTCGGATTGTTCGCAGTGCTAAGCCTGACATTGGGTCTGGCCATCTGGGCGTCGTGGACCAAGGGGCGTATGAAGAAGACAAACCAGAGTAGCCATCCCGTCGTTCCATCGGGAGGAGGAGTCCCATGACACCGGAAGAGCAAATTTCGAAGATGACCAAAGCGATCAATCAGGCCATCAAGGTGATGAACGACCGGTTCGGATCAACGGAAGGGGACGTGGCCAGGGCGATTGCGGACCTGAAGGCGTCGCTGCAAACTTCAGCGTGAACACGGGTCCGCACGATGGGGCGCTACGCTGGCCGCTCCCCATACACGACCATTGGTCCACGCCGTTTGCCGAGGCGTTGCTGCACCATCTGGATCTCTTCACCGGGGCCACGGTTTTGGATGTGGCGTGCGGCCACGGCACGCCGGCGTTCTATCTGGCGGAGCAGGTCGGCCCCACCGGACAAGTGCTCGGCATCGACCTGAGCGAACAGAAGATCGCGCGCGCTCGAGAGGCTCAGAAGCAGGATCTCCCGTGGCTTCGCTTCGCGTGCTTGGACATGCGCTCGCTGCCTTCACGCGTGCCGATCGTCGATCGGATCACCGGCAACCTCGCGGTCCTGTTCTTTCGTCCGCGCCGGCTCGAAACGGTCCGTGGCTTGTTCGACCACCTGAAGCCGGGCGGCCAACTCGTCCTGACGTTCCCGTCCCGCGGGACGTTTGCGCTGCTTTGGCGGAGAATCGATCGGGAACTCGCCGCTCGCGGGTTGGACGCTGAGCGCCATTATCTCGCGGAGTACGTGACGGAGCGGCCCTCCGCGGACGAGGGGCGCGCCTGGCTCGACGCGCTGGGATTCGAGCGTATCGAGGTGGCCGAGTGGCCCCTGGAGATCCCCACTGGTCCCGGCCAGTCGTTTCTTCGCCATCCGATCCTCCGAGGCGGCTTCCTCGACGACGTGTACGATTGTTTCGACGATCGGGGCGTTGCCGAGGAGGTTATGAAGCGAGTGTCTTACGACATCCCCAGTTTCACGCCCTTGATCGCTCAGCGGTGCGTGCTGTCGGGATGGAAGAAGGCCGGGGCGGGACTCGGGCTCGCTGAAGCCGCAATCTGCTGACCGCACGTCGCTGGGGGATGCCCCGAAACAGGCTAATCGATCCTTGCCGAGGCTCTCGAGAATGATGCGCCTGGTTCTACGAGCGAGGGATCGGTACATCCTTCCTGACTTCGGGGTAGAGATCTCCAGTCCTCAGCCGTCCAGAACCCTCCGTTTGGGGGATAGCCGTCTGAAGCGCTCAGATGATACTGTTACCTTGCAATTTCGAGGCGGGATTTGTTACCCGTATCCATCGGGGAGCAGGGGTCCGATATGAGTCGCCTGTCATGCGCCCAGGCAAGTGGGATGTTGTTGCTCGCCGGGTGGTTGGTCGTCTGCCTCTTGTGTCAAGGCTATCCCGACACGGCCCACGCCCATCATGCGGACCCTGCCGATCTCGACCGCGGGTGCCTCATTGTGGCCGAGGTTTCTCCGTTCGCCGCTTCCCAGTTGTTGGCCGAATCAACGCGTTGCACCGGCGACATTGACGATCCGTTTCTGGCGGCGCCACCCTCCCCCGGGGTGGTATTCGGAAGTGTACATCCGGCGGTTCATCCAGGTGTCTCGTCCTCTCTGAGGTCCGCCAAGCTCTTCCAATTGCACCGCGTGTACCGCATTTAGCGCATCGCCCGTTCGGGCTGATGTCCGACGTTCGTTTCTAGCTTCCTGACAACGTAGTACGCGGCATCGACCATTGCCCGGTTGGGCCGCGAGGAGAACCGGATGAATCGGCGCGCTCCGTCGGTTGTCGTGGTCCACCTGTCGTTGGCGGCAACCGGGTTCTTGCTCAACTTCTGGTGGGAAATGATGCAGTCGCCGCTGTACGCAGACGTCGGGCGCAAGTCGTACGCCGAGATTTTGACGTCGCGGTTGCATTGCACGGTGGGCGACATGGTGATCCTCCTGGGCGCGTATTGGATCGTGGCGTTGGCAACCGGCAATCGGTTCTGGGTGTTGCACGGCCGTATCCGGGATGTCGCGGCGTTCACGGCGCTCGGGCTGGGATACACCGTGGTGAGCGAGTGGGTGAACGTGGACCTTCGCAGCGCGTGGAGTTACTCCGGTTCGATGCCTCGCGTGCCGTGGATTGCCACTGGATTGGCGCCGTTCCTGCAGTGGATCGTTCTACCTCCGCTAATCGCGGGGGTGAGCCGGCGTTTGGTGGGGCTGCCTCACGATGGCGGCTCCAATACGGACACACATCTCTACGAAGAAAAGGAGCGAAACATGAAGCGTGCGATCACCGGTCTTGTGATGATGATGGCCTTGCTGTCCTCGACCGCCGTGGCTTTGGCCCAGATGGGGAAGTCAGACAAGGGAGGGGGCGGCATGATGGGTGGGGGCATGATGGGCGATGGGATGATGGGCGGCGGCATGATGGGTCGCGAAGACGATGGCGGGATGGGGATGCACGGTCCGGGAATGGAAATGGGCGGCATGAGCGAGATGAAGAAGATGATGCGCGCCATGCCCAGGCTCAATCTCACACCCGATCAAAAGAAAAAGGTCCAGCTCTCGACCCTCCAGCACCAGAAAGAGGCGATTCCGCTGCTGGGCCAAATCCGCATGGCGGGCGTGGAAATTCAAGAACTGCTGCTTGCAGATTCCGTAAACCTCGACAAGGTCAAGTCCAAGGTCAAGGAGAAATACGACGCTGGCGCGAAGCTGGAGATGAGCCATTTGGCGCTGGCGCAAGAGATCAAGAAGATGCTCACGCCCGAGCAGCGGCGACAGATGGAGTCCATGATGATGCCAATGGGGCCGATGATGGAGTCCATGCCCATGATAGGGGGCATGATGGGCTCCCCGGCGGGCTCGGCCAGGCCGGAACCGGCACCTTCAGAAGCGCCCGGCGGGTCGAGCGGGGGGGCGACCGACTCCAAGGACCCGCACCATCCTTGAGGAGGACTGCAGATGACGACGACCAATCCGTGGAGAACCGGGGCGTAAAAGCAACCACGGACACGGAGGCAGCGTGATGGCAACTGATCCGGTCTGCGGCATGACGGTTGACGAGGCGTCGGCCGCGGGAACAGCGATGTTCGAGGGGCGGGCGTTCTTCTTTTGCTCTATTCACTGCTTGCGGGCGTTTGAGGCCAACCCCAAGCCCTTTGTCGCGTCCAGCTCCATTCATGCCATGCCGGAGGGTCTCCCCCCAGCCAAGACGACCAAGGCCGCCAAGGAGATGGCCAAGGACCCGATCTGCGGGATGGTGGTGGAGAAGGCCACCGCACTCAAGACCGAGCGTGCCGGGCGGGCGTACTACTTTTGCAGCGCGGGGTGCCAGCGCACATTCGAATCGCCCGAACAGGAACTCAAGTCCATGCGCACCCGCGTCACGATCGCGCTCACCGGCGTGCTGGCCTTGGCCGTGCTGCGCGCCGCCGCGTTCCTGGCGCTGGCCACCGGCGCCACGATCGTCACGTGGGCGCCGATCCCGCAACTGCCGTGGTTTACGTGGGGCGTGTGGCTGTTCCTGTTGGTCACGCCGGTGCAGTTCATCGGCGGGTGGTCGTTCTACGTGGGGTCGTGGACCGCGATCCGCACGCGCACCATCAACATGGACTTCTTGATCGCGCTCGGCACCACGGTCGCGTACCTCTACAGCGTCGCGGTGATCTTCTTCCCGTGGGTGCTGCCGGTGAAGATCGAAGAGCGGGATGTGTATTTTGAAGTCTCGGCCGTGATTATCGCGTTTGTGCTGCTCGGCAAATACATGGAGGAGATGATCAAAAAACGCTCGTCGGCCGCGGTGCGCAAGCTCTTGGATCTCAAACCCGCCACCGCGCGCGTGATCCGCGAAGGCGCCGAGATGGAGGTGCCGGCCGAGAGCGTGATGGTCGGCGAGGTCGTGGTGGTGCGGCCCGGGGAGAAGATCGCGACCGATGGCGCGGTGATCGAGGGTGCGTCCTCGGTGGACGAATCCATGTTGACCGGCGAATCCATGCCCGTGGAGAAAACGATGGGCAGCCAAGTCATCGGCGGCACGCTCAACCGCGCGGGCCTGCTGCGCTTCAAAGCCACGCGGGTCGGCGCAGAGACGGCCCTGGCGCAGATCATCAAGATGGTGGAAGAGGCGCAGGCCAGCAGCGCGCCCATCCAGCGCCTGGCTGATCAGGTGACCGGCTATTTTGTCCCGGCCGTGGTGGGTGTGGCGGTGCTGGCGTTCGCGGGTTGGTGGCTGGCCGGCAATTTCCCGCAAGCCCTGCTCGCGTTCATCGCGGTGCTGATCATCGCGTGTCCGTGTGCGTTGGGCATCGCCACGCCCGCTGCGCTGATGGTGGGCGTGGGCAAGGGCGCGGAGGGCGGCATCCTGATCCGCGGGGGCGAGGTCTTGGAGCGCGCGCAAAAACTCACCGCGGTCGTCTTCGACAAGACCGGGACCCTGACGCGGGGGGAACCAAACGTCACCGACGTGGTGCCGCTCGCTGGCCTGACGGAGACAGAAGTCCTGCGCCTGGCTGCGGCGGTGGAGGTCGGCTCGGAGCATCCGCTAGGGGAGGCCATTGTGCGGGCGGCGCAACACCGGAAATTGGACCTGCCCAAGGTGAGCGACTTCGAGGCGATTCCCGGTCACGGGATTCGGGGGCGAATCGCAAATCCCCCCTCCGCCCCCCTTTTTCAAAGGGGGGAACCACATCACCTGTCACAGCCGTTCCTCCCCCCTTTGGAAAAGGGGGGAGGAGGGGATTTGGTTTTGCTCGGCAACCGACGGTTGTTTCGGGCCGAAGGGATCGATCCGTCGCCTGCAGAATCCACGATGACCCGCCTGGAATCCGAAGGCAAGACCGCGATGCTGGTGGGCGCAGACCGCGCGCTGGTCGGCATTGTTGCCGTGGCGGACACGCTCAAACCCGAGGCGAGGGAAGCGGTCGGCGCGCTGCGCCAGGAAGGCGTCGAGGTCATCCTCCTCACCGGCGACAACCAGCGCACGGCCCACGCCATTGCGCGCGAGGTCGGCATCGAACACGTGATTGCCGAGGTTTTGCCGGCGGACAAGGCCCGGGTCGTCCAGGACCTGCAGAAGCAGCGAAAGATCGTGGCCATGGTGGGCGACGGGGTGAACGACGCGCCCGCGCTCGCCGCCGCGGACATTGGCATCGCGATCGGATCCGGTTCCGATGTCGCCAAGGAAACCGGCGGCATCATCCTTGTCAGAAACGACGTGCGCGACGTGGTGGCGGGCATCCGTCTGTCCCGCGCGACCATGCGCAAGATCAAACAGAATCTGTTCTGGGCGTTCATTTACAACAGCGTGGGCATTCCGATCGCGGCGCTCGGGTTTTTGAATCCGATTGTCGCTGCGGCGGCCATGGCGCTGAGCTCCTTGTCCGTGATCGTGAACTCGGCGCTGTTGAAACGACAGAAGTTGGCGGTGGCGTGACGTGGATCTCCGGAGGCAACGGCCGTGAATGAGCGAATGAGGGCGTGCGTGCGCGACTGGGCCTGGATCTGCCCGTACCTGATGCTGGGGTTGGCCGCGGGAATCTTGATCCTGTTCGGCGTCACGGTCTGGACCTCGATTCTGGTCGCGCTCCTCCTGGTCTGTCCTGCGATCATGATTTGGGGAGCATTGTATCTAAGACGACGTTCTCCGAAAGGGTAGTATGGATTCCCGTCCGTTCAGGCTCAGATTCGCAGACGTCAATCGCCTCCGCGCGATTCTGATGATCGTGCTCGAATCCGGCGGAGCGATCGTGATCGAACGGTTGCGGCTCAATTACCTGCTGCCGCTTCGATACCGCGTTGGCCGACTCCTCAGAAGGAGACCGTCCGAGCACGAGCTGACCCGAGTCGAAGCGACCACGCTCTTCTCGCCCCCGGCGTTGCGTGCGCTCCTGGAGCGGCTCGGTCCCACCTTTGTCAAATTCGGGCAGATCCTCAGCATGCGCGCCGATGTCGTGGGCGCGGAGCTCTCCGAGGAGCTGTCCAAGCTCCAGAGCAATGTCGGCCCGTTTCCCTATGAGATTGCGAGGGAGATCATCAAGGAGGAGCTGGGCCGGCATCCCGAGGACCTGTTCGCTTCGTTTGAAAAGGTCCCGGTGGCCGCGGCCTCATTGGCGCAGGTCCATCGCGCCCTTCTCAAAGACGGCGCGGAAGTGGCGGTCAAGGTCCAACGGCCCGGTATCCGCAAGATCATCGAGCAGGATATCCACATTCTGCATTTTCTCGCGGGCTTGGCCGAGCGGTTCCTTCCGGAGCTTCGGCTCTACCGACCGGCAAGGATCGTGCAGGAGTTTGCGGACTGGACGCTCCGTGAGCTCGACTTCAAGGCCGAAGGGCACAATGCGGAGCGGTTTCGCTACATCTTCCGCGAGAATCACGACATCTTCATCCCCAAGGTCTATTGGGACTACACGACCCCGCGCGTGCTCACCGCCGCGTTTTCGCACGGGGCCAAGGTGACGGATCTCGAGCGGATCGCGGCCTTTGGCGTGGATCGCAAGAAACTGGCCTCGATCGGGGTGGATGCGTTCTTCCAGCAATTTTTCGTGGCGGGTTTTTTCCACGCGGATCCTCATCCCGGCAATTTCTTCGCCATGCCTGACGGCTCGCTCTGTCTGCACGATTTCGGCATGGTGGGGTACCTGGATCAGGCGTCACGGCGGGAACTGTTGAGCTGTTTGATTGCGTTCGTGAACAAGGACATCGAGGGCTACACCAAGCACCTCATGCACATGGCCGTGACTGACGAGCGCAGCGACGTGACCGGTTTCGAGAAGGACACGGCCGGGATCCTGAGCGAGTTCTTCTTCTCCGAGCATCCGCCGAGCGTGGCGTGGGCGTTCTTCAACGTGATCAACCGGGCGACCAGCCGCGGGATCCGGTTCCCGGGTGACCTGGCGCTCTTCGGCAAGGCGCTGGTCACCACAGAGGGCATGGGCAGCAAGCTCTACCCGGAGTTCGATCTGAACTCGGAGTTGGCGCCGTTCGTGACCAACGCGCTCAAAGGGTACTTCTCGCCCACCAAGGCGTTCGAGCAGCTTCAAACCGATCTCCTCGATTACGCGGCGTCTGTGCGAACCTTCCCCGATCGGGTGCTCAATGTGCTGACCAAGCTCGAAAAGGGCGAGATCGGCGTGAAGCTGGACACGGGCGATTTGGAAGGCATGAAGAAGGAATTCGATCGCCAGAACGACCTTCGCATCTTGGGCATGGTCCTCACCGCGGTGGTGGTCGCCACGCTCGCGTTGCTGCACTTGGAAGGCACGGCCACAATCCTCGGTATTCCGCTGAGCCGCCTGGGTCTGGTCGTGACCGGCGTGTTGTTGGTCTGGTTCGTGATGCGCCTGCGGCAGGGACCGAGAGGCTAGAGCCCTTTCATGAACGGCACACGTGCTCAGAGCTCTCTCCTTCCCCCCTTGCGGGGGAAGGATGGGATGGGGGGCCGTCAGGCTCGAAGGGGGCATACCTCCGCTCGAGGCGAGCACCGTCCCCGTAGGCGCCCCCCACCCTGCCCCTCCCCCGCAAAGGGGGGAGGGAAATTTCATGCGGCGGGGTGAGTCAGAGCTCATGACCATTAACCAGCAATCCACACCGCGCCTGGGATGGCGCTCGATCCTTGCGCTATGCGGGTTTCTGGCCATTGCCGCGTTCTTTCTGCTGTCAGAGCATCGCGCGCACGCTTTGGGCATCCTGCCGTACGTACTGTTGCTGCTGTGCCCGATCCTGCATCTGTTCGGCCACGGCGGGCACGGCCGTCATTCCGGAGGAGGAGACCGACATGAATAATTCCGCTCCCTCCTATGGCTTGTGGTCGCTGGTGATCATCAACTCCTTGATCTTCATCATGTTCGCGTTCAGCTTTGCCAAGCCGCAGACCTCACGCGACTGGCGATCCTTCGGCGCGTTCTCCGCGTTCCTGGTGGCGCTGTTCACCGAGATGTATGGGTTCCCGCTCACCATCTACCTCTTGTCTGGGTGGTTGCAAAGTCGCTATCCGGGGGTGGATTGGTTCTCGCATGATGCCGGCCACCTGTTGGAGGTCTTGTTCGGCTGGCGCACTAACCCGCATTTCGGTCCATTCCACGTCCTGAGCTTTGCGCTCATCGGCGGCGGCTTCATCCTGCTGTCCAATGCCTGGAAGGTCCTCTACGCGGCGCAGCAGTCCCACACATTGGCGACCACCGGTCCCTACGGCCGCATCCGGCATCCCCAGTACGTGGGGTTTGTCTTGATCATGGTCGGATTCGTGGTGCAGTGGCCCACGATCCTGACGTTGGCCATGTTCCCGGTCCTGGTCGTCATGTACGTCAGGCTGGCGCGCCGGGAGGAGCGTGAAGTCTTGGCGGAATTCGGCGAGGAGTACGCCCGCTACGCGGCGCGCACTCCGGCCTTTTTCCCCCGTCTCGGCGCGATCAACGCGCGGACGCGGGACCTGCCGACCAGCGGACGCCGGTAGCACGCACGAGGAGATCGACATGCCTCGCCACATCGTGGTCACACCATTATCTCGGCTGCCGATCGAGCAACTGGCGGTCGAATTGTGCGAACACAAGGGCGTCGGACACCCGGACACCATCGCGGACACGGTTTGCGAGGCCGCGTCGCGCGAACTCTCCTTGGCGTATCGCAAGACCTACGGCCACATTCTGCATCACAACCTTGACAAAGGCTTGGTTGTGGCAGGGCGAAGCGAGCCGCGGTTTGGCGGCGGGATCTGCCTCGAGCCGATCAAGGTCATTGTCTGCGGCCGAGCGACCAACCAGAGCTCGGCGCTCGATGTCCGCGGGCTGGTCGAAGCGGCTGCGCAGCGCGCGCTGGAGCGGAATCTGCGCTGCGGCTTGGGTCATTTCAAAGTCCTGACCGAGATCCGCGAGGGCAGCGCGGACCTCAGGGAGGTGTTTGCGCGCGGCGCGCGGGCGCCCCTCGCGAATGACACCTCGTTCGGCTGCGGGTACGCACCGTACTCCAGGTTGGAGCAAGTCGTGCTCACCCTCTCGCGCTTGTTGAAGGCGCCGGAATTTAGGTCGGCGTTTCCGGCTGCCGGGGATGATTTCAAGATCCTGGGGCACCGGGTCAACGGGGACCTGCACGCCACGATCGCGCTGGCCTTCGTGGACCGCCACGTGGAGAGCGTGTCCGCGTACTTTGCGACCAAGCGCGCGATCCGCGACTACCTTGCCGACCAGGTCGGCGTGCCGGTGGCGATTCGCATCAACACGCTGGACGACCTCGCGGCGACGAACGAGCAGGGCGTGTACCTCACCGTGACCGGACTGAGCGCGGAGATGGGAGATGACGGTCAGGTGGGGCGCGGCAACCGGGTCAATGGGCTGATCACGCCGAACCGGAGTATGTCGCTGGAGGCTGCGGCGGGGAAGAATCCGACCTCGCACGTCGGCAAAGTCTACAACGTCCTGGCCATGCTCATGGCCAAGGATCTCTACGAACGCCTCGATGGGGTGGACGAAGTCAGCATCACGCTCCTGTCCGCCATTGGTGAGCCCACGGACCAACCCCAGGTTGCGGCCATCGAGATCGGCTCGCGACACGGGGTCCCTTCGGACGTGAACCGCAAGGCCGAGGCAGCGGCTGATGAGTGGTTGGCAAGAATCGAAACAATCACGGATCTGATCCTTGGTGAGCGTGTCACATTGTATTGAGAGACGGGGAGCACATGGCGAAGGAGGTGCGAATGAAGGGATTCTTGTTTATAGGGCTGGCGGTATGGGCCGCAACGGCTTCGGCTTGGGCCGGCGAGTACAACCTGGTGATCGACCAAACCACGGTCGACATCACGGGCCGAGAGCGCACGGCCGTGACGATCAACGGGGCGGTGCCGGGGCCGGCGCTGCGGTGGCGCGAGGGCGAGGAGGTGACCCTCCACGTCACCAACCGGCTCGACGAGCCCACGTCCATCCACTGGCACGGCGTGATCGTCCCAAATTCCATGGACGGCGTGCCCGGCATCAGTTTCGAGCACATCCATCCCGGCGGGACGTTTACGTACCGCTTCACGGTTAAGCAGAGCGGCACCTATTGGTATCACAGCCACTCCGGACTGCAAGAGCAGTCCGGGATGTATAGCCCTCTGCTCATCGACCCTGCGAAACCTGAACCGTTTCGATACGACCGGGAGTACGTGGTGATGCTCTCGGACTGGACCGATGAGCATCCCGATCGGGTCCTGGCCAAGCTCAAGAAACAGAGCGGGTATTACAACTTCCACAAGCCAACGGTTGTGGACTTCTTCCGCGACATCGGGAAGAAGGGGTGGCGCGAGACGCTGTCGGACCGCCTGGCCTGGGGCCGCATGCGCATGGACCCGACTGACATCGCGGACGTCACCGGCTACACGTACACGTTCCTGATCAACGGCCAGCCGCCCGAGGCCAACTGGACGGCGCTGTTCAAGCCGGGCGAGCGAGTCCGATTGCGGTTCATCAACGCCGCGTCGATGACGTACTTCGACCTGCGCATCCCCGGGTTGAAGATGGAGGTGGTGCAGGCCGACGGGCAGGACACCGAACCGGTGGCGGTGGACGAGTTCCGCATCGCGGTCTCCGAGACCTACGACGTGATCGTGGCGCCGCAGGAAGATCGGGCCTACACGATCTTTGCCGAGGCCATGGACCGCAGCGGCTACGCCCGCGGCACGCTCGCGCCTCGTACCGGCATCGAGGCCCCGATCCCGGCGATGCGGCCGCGGCCAGTCCGCACCATGGCGGACATGGGCATGGCTGAGGGCGCGCACGGGATGGCGTCGAAGAGCCCGGCGCAGGAGAAAGAGACTACCATGCCGGAGATGGATCATGACGGACCGGGAGACATGGGCGCCATGCCGGGGATGGACCACGGAGCCATGAACCAGGAACCCGGACACGCCATGCCGGGCATGGCCGAGAGTACCGAACCGCCCACGGTTATGCACGGTCCCGACACCCACGGGAAGGGCAATTCCATGGTCGCGATGATGCCGAGAAGCCGGCTTGCCGAGCCGGGCGCGGGGTTGGAGCACACGGGTACCCGTGTGCTGGCTTACACCGATCTGCGGGCCCGCGAGCCTGGCTACGATCGCCGACCACCCGAGCGGGAGATCGAGCTGCATCTCACCGGCAATATGGATCGCTACATTTGGGGGTTCAACGGGAAGAAGTATTCGGAATCCGAGCCGATCCCGATGCGGTACGGCGAGCGGTTGCGCGTCGTTCTGGTCAACGACACCATGATGGAGCACCCCTTGCACCTGCACGGGATGTGGATGGAGCTCGAGAACGGCAATGGTGAGCACAACCCGCGGAAATTCACCATCAACGTCAAGCCGGGCGAGCGGTTGTCGTTCCTCATGACCGCCGACGCCCTGGGCGCGTGGCCGTTCCATTGTCACTTGGGCTACCACATGGCCGCGGGCATGATGGCGCACGCGGTGGTTTCCGAGCACGGCGCGGAGGCGCACTGATGGCCAACGTGAGCGACGTGATCCACGGAATCGTGCGGTTCGGAACGGTGCTGCTCATGGCCGTGCTTGCGCTGGCCTGGCGCGCCGAGCCCGCGGCAGCGGACGAACCCTCAGACGAACCCACGTACGTGACATTCGTCGAGGCCGACCAGTTCGAATACCGGGCCCGCAAAGGGAATGACGCCTTCGGCTGGGAGGCGCAGGGCTGGGTCGGTGGGGACTACGACAAGGTCTGGTTCAAGACACGAGGCGAGGACGTGGTCAACGGCGGCGCGACGGACGCCGAACTGCAGCTTCTTTACAGCCGGACCGTTTCCGCGTTCTGGGATGTACAGGCAGGGGCACGCTACGACGTCAAACCGAACCCCTCGCGCGGCTACGCGGTGCTGGGCGTCCAGGGGCTTGCCCCGTATTTCTTCGAAGTGGACGCGGCCGCGTTTGTCAGCGATGAGGGCGACGTGTCGGCGCGCCTCGAGGCGGAGTACGACCTGTTGATCACGCAGCGACTGATCGCCAAGCCGTCCGTCGAGGTGAACGTCGCGCTGCAGGAGGTCGAGGAGCTTGGTCTTGGTTCCGGCGTGACCGAGGTGGAGGCGGAATTACGCCTTCGCTACGAGATCGTGCGAGAAGTCGCTCCGTACGTGGGCGTTTCGTGGGAGACCAAGGTCGGTCCCACTGCCGACATGGCACGCCGCAATGGACAGGACGTGGACGACGTGGCCTTCGTCGCCGGCCTCCGGGCCTGGTTCTAAATCGGAATCGACCGACCGGGAACGAGACAAGGAGGGACAAGATGGCACAAAACCCATGGAAATGGATCGGACCTGGCCTGGTCGTCGTTGTCGTGCTCTTTGTCGTGGTGTCCTATCTCTATGACCAGAAGGTCCAAATGGAGGTTGTCAGTCATATGCCGGAGCCTCCGGATGTGCCCGGAGGCGGCGTTTATGCCGGAACGCTCACCGATTCCGACGCAGGCAAGGCCTACCTGCGTCTTTGGGAGGTCAACACGCGGCGGTTGAACGGCCCGGCGTATGACCTGGAAATCCGGCTGAACGACGCGGCGTTCTTCAAGGCCTTGGCAGCCGTGGAAAGTAAGGACGAGCGCGATGCCGACGCGCGGTACAAGGCATACCAGGCGCGGTATCACTTTGACCGCGATCTCGTCTTCACTGTGGAGCTGCATGGGCCCAAGGGACGGCTCTTCGATGTAAAGCCGAAGCGGCTGGCCACACTTCGGCTGGACGCTGGGGCCGCGTACGAGGCGGAGAACTGGTCCGAGTCGAATCGATCGAGCGAGTATCACCGCGAGGCCGTAGTGACGTTCGCACGACACGATGGACATCCCATCCTCGCTCCGGGCACCAAGACGCTTGAACTCGTCTGGCGCGATCCCGCAGAGGAGCGGCGCGCGGTGTGGGATCTGAGTCAGGAGCCTTGAGGTGTGGAATCCAATCGCATGACCACAGGGATTCACAGGCACGTTTTGAGAGGGCGGTGATGGACCGGCACGCCTGGTTGCTCTGGTCGCTGGGATTTTTGGTGGTGTGGGTCGGGCTGTATCTGCTGAAGCCTGCCAGGCGGGCCCAGATGGTCCGAACCAGTCTTTGGACCATGCCGCTGGGTCTGACCGAACCGCTTTTCGTGCCGGAATACTGGAACCCGCCGACCCTGTTCGATCTCGCCCAGCGCACCGGGTTTGATCTCGAGAGCCTGATCTTCACATTTGCCATCGGCGGCATCGGCACGGTGCTGTACGAGGCAATCGTGCCTGTTCGGCACGTCGCGATGAGTCACGCGGAGCGGTCTCATCCCCGCCACCGCTTTCACGGACCCGCGCTGATCAGCCCCATGCTCGTCTTCGGGCTCCTGATGGCGGGAACCAACTGGAACCCCATCTATGCCGGGAGCCTCGCCATGTTCGTGGGAGCCATCGCGTCGTTGCTCTGCCGGCCGGATCTCAAGCTCAAAATCTGGATCGGCGGCGGCGTGTTTCTCCTGCTCTACTTCGTGTTCTTCCAGTTGCTGGATCTGGCGTTCCCGGGTTACGTCGAACGGGTCTGGACCCTCTCGGCCCTCTCCGGCGTGTTGGTCTGGGGTGTGCCACTCGAGGAGTACGTGTTCGCCGTGACCTTCGGCATGATGTGGTCCAGCGTGTATGAACATCTCTCGTGGCAAAAGGTCGTGCCGGTTGGAGCGGTCGTCATTAAAGGGGTGAGCTAAGTCCCTATGGGACGTCAGATCATCGTGAATCCGTTGTCTCGCCTGCCCATCGAGCAACGGGAGGTGGATCTGTGAGGAGAACGCTGCCGGCGCCGTGATGGAAAGGAGCCTACTATGCATTTCGACGGCTGGGGGTTTTTCGGCATGCATGTGTTCTGGTGGTTGTTTTGGATCGTTCTGATCCTAGCGTTCTTTTCATTGTTGACCCCAGTGCCGCGCCACCGGGCGCGCGAAACGCCGCTGCAGATCCTGCAGCGGCGCTACGCAGCGGGAGAGCTCTCGACCCAAGAGTACGAAGAGCGCAAGGCGCGGCTTGAACGCGATGCGCCGAAGACCTAGTCCGATGCTCTCTCCGGGAACCGGATTATGAAGACGAGTGTCATCGAAGTCGGCGGCATGCTGTCGGCCTTGAGCGCCCGTGGCGTGGAGAAGCGGCTTTCGCGGCTGCCGGGCGTGCAGCGCGTCGAGGTGAATTACGTGGCCGGCAGCGCGACCGTGACCTACGACGAGACCGTGACCGACCTCAAAGCAATCAAAGCCGCGGTGCACGCGTGCGGCTACCACTGTAGCGGCGAGCGGCTGCCGAAGCACGTGTGCGTGCCCGAGGATCCGCCAGGCGCAGCCGTGGCGCTGCCCGCGGGCGCCGCGGCCGCCCATGTCGGTCATGCGGAACACGCTGCGCACGAGACTCGGCCCGTTGAAGGTGTCGTGCGCCCGACCGCCGCCGAGCACCGCGAGCACGCCGCACCGGCCGCCCACGCCGATGCCATGGCCCACGAGATGGGCCATGGCGCGGGCATGGATTTGCAGACCATGGCGCGGGACATGCGCAATCGCTTCTGGGTCGCGCTCGTCTTTACCGTGCCGGTGTTTCTGTATTCCCCCATGGGTGGCATGTTCGCCCCGCCCGCGCCGCCGTTCGATCTTCCGCTCAATACGTGGCTGTTCCTGCTCGCGAGCGTTGCCGTGCTGTACCCCGGCTGGCCGTTTCTGGTCGCGGCCTGGCGCGCGCTCAAAAACGGCGTGCTCAACATGGCGGTGCTGGTGGTGCTCAGCGTGGGCACCGGGTATCTGTTCAGCGTGGGGGCCACCTTTTTCTTCGAAGGTGCGCAGTTCTACGAAGCCGTGTCGGTGCTGCTCGTGTTCATCCTGCTCGGGCACTGGCTGGAGATGCGCGCCCGCGCCGGCGCGTCGGCGGCGATCCGCGCGCTGCTCGATCTGGCTCCGCCCATGGCCACGGTGATCCGCAATGGGCGCGAGGTCGAAGTGCCGACCGCCGAGGTCCTCGTAGGCGATCTGGTCGTGATCCGTCCCGGCAACAAGATCCCGGTGGACGGCGAGGTGCTCGAGGGCGAGTCCCAAGTGGACGAGTCCATGCTCACCGGCGAGTCCATGCCGGTGGGCAAGAAGCCCGGCGCTACGGTGATCGGCGCGACCATCAACAAGAGCGGCAGCTTCCGGTATCGCGCCACCAAGGTCGGGGCCGACACCGCGCTGGCGCAGATCGTGAAGCTTGTGCAGGAGGCGCAGAACTCCAAGGCCCCGGCGCAACTGCTCGCGGACCGCGCTTCGCAGTGGCTGGTGATGATTGCCGTGGTGATCGGGTTGCTCACCTTTTCCGTCTGGTTCTGGTGGATCGGCCAGCCGGTGCTGTTCGCCCTCACCTTGACGATCACGGTCTTCGTGATCGCCTGCCCGGACGCGCTCGGACTCGCCACGCCCATGGCCGTCATGGTCGGCACGGGTTTGGGGGCGACGAACGGGATTCTCTTCAAGAACGCCGCGTCGCTCGAGGGGGCGACCAAACTCGATATCATCGTGTTCGATAAGACCGGTACGCTCACCGTGGGTCAGCCTGCGGTGGTGGAGGTGGTCGCGGCTTCCGGCACGACGCAGGAGGTGGTGCTGGCAACGGCTGCCGCGGTGGAGCAAGGCACGGATCATCCGCTCGCCCAGGCCATTCTCCGCCGCGCCGCCGGGCTCGCCGTCGAGAAACCGGTAGGGTTTTCTGTCATCGAGGGCAAGGGCGCTCACGCTGAAGTCGGCGGCGAGACCGTGTTTTTGGGCAACCGTCGGCTCATGGATGAGCAACGCATGGACATGGCCGGACTCCAGGAGAAAGCCTCGGAGCTTCAGGGCGCGGGACGAACCGTGGTGCACGTCACCCGCGCAGGTCGGGTCATCGGGTTGATCGCGATCGCCGACGCGGTGCGCCAGACATCGTCCGACACGGTGAAGGCGCTCAAAGCGCGCGGAGTACAGGTCGCGATGCTCACCGGCGACAATCGTGGCACGGCAGAGCGGATTGCGGCGGAGCTCCACCTGGATGTCGTGTTGGCCGACGTCCTGCCGGGCCAGAAGGCGGCCAAGATCAAGGAACTCCAGGCCCAGGGCAAGAAGGTCGGCATGGTCGGGGACGGCATCAATGACGCGCCGGCGCTGACGCAGGCGGACGTGGGCTTTGCCATCGGTACAGGTACCGACGTGGCCATGGAGAGCGCGGACGTGGTGCTCATGAAGAGCGATCCCTTCGACGTGGTGGGCGCCATCACGCTGTCCCGCGTGACCCTGCGCAAGATGCATCAAAACCTCTGGTGGGCGGTGGCCTACAACGTCGTCGCATTTCCCGTCGCGGCGGGCGTGTTCTATCCCTTCGTTATCAGCCCCGAGGTGGCGGCGCTCGCCATGTCCGGCAGCTCCGCGCTGGTGGCGGTCAACGCCCTGCTGCTCAAGCGCACGCGGCTGGCCGGCATTCATCGGGTGCAAGCCGCCTTGGCGGACAACATTTCCGGGTTTCTCGAAGGGACGCCGCGAAACCGCGTGGCGTGATGAGCGCCAGGAGGCGAAGCCCGCCCCATGTCGATCCAACCGATCCAAGGAGGAAGGTGATGCCCAAGGCGAGAACGGCGAAGCACGCGATCACGACGATCCTGGTCCCAACCGATTTCTCTGAGCATTCCCGGCCCGCCCTGAGTTACGCCGAGATGTTGGCCAAGACGTTCGATGCCAAGATCGTCCTGGTTCATGTGATCGATACCGTAAGCTTCGCCGTAGCCGAATCGGTGCAGTGGACGGAGCTGTACCCGCGCTTGGCGGAGAAGATCCAGCCAATGCTCGACGGGCTGATCCGTGAGTCTGAGCGGAAGGGCGTTTCGGCCGTCGGTCGGGTGACCGAGGGCGTGCCCTATGACCAGATCGTCAAGGCCGCCGAGGCCGCCAACGCCGATCTCATCGTCATCGGCACCCATGGCCGAACCGGCATGCGTCATGTGCTGCTCGGAAGCGTGGCGGAACGAGTCGTTCGCCTGGCGCCGTGTCCGGTGCTGACCGTGAGGAAATGATGAGTCGCGGAACCGTCGAAACGGATGACATCGAGCTGAAGCTCAATCCGGATGGGTCACTGGTGCCGCTCGAACCGCGAAGCTGGTTCGTCTGTTTCGTTCCGGGAATCGACAAGCAGTGGTGGCATCCGTTCGTCCACAAAGTCCACAAGCACGTGTTTGCGATGCGGCCGGTCGGTGATGGGACATGGACCTTGTTCGAGCCTTGGTGGACGCGACTGCTCACGGCCACGATTACGTCGGAGCAGGTGAAGAAATTTCTGCGCTGGGGCGCCCAAGGCGACGTCCTGCTGGTCCGCGAAGCCATCCCCGGACGCTCGAGTCAGGCGCGCGGTTGGATGACCTGCGCCGCCCTGGCGAATTACCTCCTCGGACGGCCGTACTGGGTCTGGACGCCGCACGCGCTGTATCGTCGGCTGCTGCGGGAGCCGAACGTCTGCCGCGTGAACGTCTCGGCGGTGCTGAGCTACGACGTGGCGGAGATGGGGACCGCGGCATCGCGGTTCGTTGGGGGTTGTGACGAGTGTTGTCAGCCGGATGCGCCCAAACGACGCAAGGGCTCGGTCAAGCCGTTCTGTATGAAGTGTGGCCGGGATCTCGCTGTCCGGACGGGGTGATGAGGGATGGAAGGAGACGAACCGTGACGGCGAAGATGCAACGAGGGCTTTGGGCGGTGGCGCTCTTGCTTGTGGTGGCCGGCGCGACTTGGCTTGCGTGGCGCTGGTTTGCGCCGTCTGGTTTGCCGGAGGGCATCCTGGAGGGGTATGGCCGGATCGAGGGGACGGAGGTCACGGTGAGCAGCAAGGTGTCGGGACGCCTCGCCAAGATGGCGGTCACAGAAGGCGATCGCGTGGAGGCGGGGGCGCTGATCGCGGAGCTCTCGGCCGAGGAGATCCAGGCGCGCCTGGCTCAGGCGGGAGGCCGGCTGCGGGCCGCCGAGCAACGGATCAAAGAGCTCTCCGCACGCCTGGAGACTCTGGAACACCACGCGGTCACGGCGCGTGCCGATCACCAGCGCAATCAAACCCTGGCGCGCAGTGGAGCCATCTCCCGACAGCAACTCGACGCGTCGGAGAACGCGGTACGCGCAGCCGAGGGGGAACTCGTTGCCACGCGCGAGCTGTTGGGCGCGGCCCGGGGCGAGGCGACCGCGGCTCGAGCCGCGAGGGACGAGGCGCAGGCCGTCGCGGCCGAGACGCGCATCAGCGCACCCGTGTCGGGCACGGTGACCACCAGGGCGGCGGAGGTGGGCGAGTTCGTGTTCCCCGGCAAGCCCCTGGTGGTGCTCGTGGATCTGGCCAGACCGTATCTCCGCATCTACCTGCCGGAACGCGACATCGGCAAAGTCAAGCTCGGCGATCCCGCACGCGTGTACGTGGACTCGTTTCCCGACCGGCCGTTCGAGGCGACCGTGACGGAGGTTGCGAACAAGGCCGAGTTTACGCCCAAGGACGTGCACATGCCGGATGAGCGCGTGACCCTGGTGTACAGCGTCAAGCTGGAAATCAAAAACCCCGAGGGGATTCTCAAGCCGGGTATGCCGGCGGACGCGCTGGTCCGCTGGCTGCCCGAGGCCGAGTGGGGGCGATAGGATCGTGGACGGGCCGGCCGTGATCGAAACGCACGCGCTCACGCGCCGGTACCGCGAGCGCACGGCTGTGCAGGGGCTGTCGCTCTCCGTTCGCCGCGGCGAGGTGTTCGGCCTGCTCGGCTCCGACGGGGCTGGCAAGACCACCACGCTGCAAATGCTCGCAGCCATTCTCGACCCCACCGAGGGATCGGCGACGGTGCTTGGGTACGATACCGTGCGCGAGGCGTCGGAGGTTACTGCACGTCTCGGGTACATGTCGCAGGCCTTCAGTCTGTATGGGCGGCTGTCCGTGGACGAGAACCTGGAATTCTTCGCCGACCTGCACCGGGTACCGGAGCCGACACGAAGCGAGCGCACGCGGCGGTTGACCGAGTTCGCCCGCCTAGTGCCGCATCGTGGCCGGGCTGCGCGCCACCTCTCTGGCGGCATGCAGAAAAAGCTCGCGCTGTGTTGCGCCCTGATCCATCAGCCCGAGCTTTTGATCCTGGACGAGCCGACCACGGGCGTAGACCCGGTGTCGCGCCGCGAATTCTGGACCATCCTGTATCAGGCGCTCACGACAGGCGCCACCATCGTCGTGTCCACACCGTACATGGACGAGGCGGAGCGCTGCACGCGCGTGGCGCTGCTGCACGAAAGCCGACTCATCGCTTGCGACGCCCCCGCGCGGCTGCGCTCCCAACTTCCAGGCCGCATGATCGAACTCAATGCGCGCCCTCAGCGTCAGGCGCTCGCGGTCTTGCAGCAGGCCCTGCCGAAAGCGCGTCCCTATGTGTTCGGCGAAACGCTGCACCTCCATGCGGCGGAGGGCGCCGTGTCGGACATTTCCCTCCGCCGCCTGCTCGAGTCACGCGGCGTGACGGTCGCGCAGATCCGTCCGGTCGCTCCCAGCCTGGAGGACGTGTTCGTCACGCGCTTGGCAGAGACCGCGGCGGTGGCTCCGCCGGCAGCCGCTACGGCCTCGGCGAGACCGGGCGCTGAAGTCGCAGTGCAAGCGCAGGACCTGACCATGCGCTTCGGCGCGTTCACTGCCGTGGACCGGGTGAGTTTTTCGGTGCGGCGCGGCGAGATCTTCGGATTCCTCGGCCCCAATGGGTCGGGCAAGACCACGACCATCCGCATCCTGTGCGGCCTGCTTGCGCCCACCGCGGGCCAGGCCACGGTGGCGGGCTATGATGTCGGCCGGCAACCTGAGGCGGTGAAGGCGCGCATCGGCTACATGTCACAGCGGTTTTCGTTATATGAGGACCTGACGGTGGGCGAGAACATCGCGTTTTTCGCCGGGGCCTACGGCGTGCCGGCCGCGGAACTCCCGGCGCGGCGCGACTGGGCTCTGACCCTGGCCGGGCTCAGCGGCGCGGACACGCGGCTAGTGCGCTCCCTGTCGGGCGGGTTGAAGCAGCGGCTTGCCCTGGCCTGCGCCGTGCTGCACGAACCGGAGGTCCTGTTTCTGGACGAGCCCACGGCCGGCGTGGATCCGCTGTCGCGGCGGCGGTTTTGGGATCTGATCTACCACTTGTCCGACCGGGGGGTCACCGTGTTTGTGACAACCCATTATATGGACGAGGCGGAGCATTGCCACACCCTCGGGTTGCTCTACTCCGGGCGTCTGATTGCTCTGGGCTCGCCGGAAGAACTCCGAACCGGCATGCGCGCCGGGGAGATGCTCGAGCTGGAGTGCGATCAGTCGATCCAGGCGCTCGCGATCTTCCAGGAGGCGGAAGGGATCCGAGCTTCTTTCTTCGGCGATCGACTGCATCTCCTGGTCGATGACGCGGAGACGGCTCGGCCGCGGATTGTCGATCGCCTGCAGCGGGAAGGCCATCATGTTCACCGGGTCGAGCGCGTGCCCTTGAGCATCGAGGACGTCTTCATCGCCTTCATTGAGATGGAGCAAGCCCGCCTCGAAACAGCCCAAGCCCAGGCCGGAAACACTGCATGAGAAGCTTGATCGGCGCGGTCATGCGGAAGGAGGTGCGCGAGATCCGCCGTGATCCGGTGACCATCTGGGTGGCCGTGGCTCTGCCGCTCATCATGCTGTATCTCTTCGGTTCGGCCCTGTCCCTGGATGTGAAAGACGCGTCACTTGCCGTCTACGACCAGGACGATAGTGCGGAGAGCCGGGCGCTGATCGACGCGTTTCCGAACTCGGGCTATTTTCGGCGGGCGCACGAGATCCGTGCGGACACAGAGATCGGGCCACTGCTCGACCGCGGTCAGGCTCGGCTGGTGTTGGTGATTCCAAGCGACTTTTCCCAAAAGCTCGCCGCCGGCAAGACGGCCATGGTTCAGACGCTGGTGGATGGTTCGTTTTCCGCAACGGCCATGGTGATCGCCGGCTATGCCGCCGCCATCATCCACGCCTATAACCTGGAACGGGTGCACCACGCCGCCGCCCCCGTCACGGTGGAAACCCGCGTCTGGTTCAACGCGCCCCTCAAGAGCGTGAACTACATCGTGCCCGGCTTGTTCGGGGTCATTCTCATGGCGTTCCCGCCGCTGCTCACCGCGCTCGCGGTGGTGCGCGAAAAGGAGGCTGGCTCAGTACAACAGATCTTCGTCTCGCCCATCCAGCCGTACCAGTTCATCGCCGGCAAGATGGTGCCGTACGCCGTGATCGCCTTCGTCGAGATGCTCCTGATCCTGGTTGCAGGCCTGTGGGGGTTTGGGATCCCATTCCGGGGTAGCCTGCTGCTGTTTCTGGCGGCCACCACGATCTACGTCGTCTGCACCGTGGGCTTGGGCCTCTTGATCTCCACGGTCACGCGCAGCCAGCTCGTGGCCATGCTGCTTGCGCTCATCGTGACCCTCATGCCCTCGTTTCTGTTCTCCGGGTTTCTGTTTCCGATTTTCACCATGCCGGAAATGATGCAGATGTACACCTATTTGTTCCCGGCACGTTACTTCATCGAAATTGTGCGTGGCATTCTGATGAAGGACGTGGGGCTGGAGGTGGTGTGGCCGCAGTTCGCACTGCTGCTGGTCTACACGGCGATCGTATTTGCCGTTGCGACCTTGCAGTTCCGCAAGAAGGTGGCCTGATGATCGACGCCGGACGCCTGGCCGCGGTCATGCGCAAGGAGCTGATCCAGTTCCTGCGAGACCGACTGATGCTCTTCCTCATCGTCTACTTGTATACGGTGGAAATCCTGATGTGCACCTACGCCTTGTCGTTCGACGTGCGCCACCTGCCCACGGTGGTGGCGGATTTCGATCGCTCGGCCGCCAGCCGCCTGCTTGCCGAGCGGTTCCGCAGCTCGGGGTATTTCGATGTCAACCATCAGACCACGCGGGATGTGGAGATCGCCGGCCTGCTCAACCGCGGCAAGGCCTTGGCGGCGCTGGTGATTCCCCCGGAGTTTTCCCGCCGCCTGGCCGCCGGGACGCCGGTGTCGGTGCAGCTCCTGCTCGACGGGTCGAACGCCAACACGGCCAGCGTGGCCCAGGGGTACGCCCAGCGCATCGTGCAGGCCTACGCCCTGGAGCGCTTTCAGGCGTCGGTGCCGGAGCCGCCGGTATTGCCGGTCGAACACCGCCCGCGCATCTGGTACAACTCCGAGCTCAAGTACGCGTACTTCATGGTACTGTCCATGATCGCCTTGGCCGGGATGATGGTGGGGGTGATCACCACCGCGGCCGGCATCGTGCGCGAGAAAGAATCGGGCACGATCGAGCAAATGCTGGTCACGCCCGTCAGACCTGCTGAGCTGCTCGTGGCCAAAATGCTGCCCATGCTGCTCGTCGGATTGCTGGCGCTCGTGCCGAGCCTGCTCATCGCCGCCTGGGTCGGGGTGCCGATGCGCGGGAGTCTCGCGCTGTTCTTTCTCTTCTCCGCCGTGTTTCTGGTGAGCAGCATGGGCATCGGTATTCTGGTCGCGACCTTTGCGGACACCCTGCAGCAGGCGTTGCTGATGTCGTTCTTCGCCTTGTTTCCCGTGCTGTTCCTGTCCGGAACCCTGGTGCCGGTGGAGAGCATGCCGGTCGGGTTCCAATATCTGGCGGAGTTGAGCCCGTTGACGCACTACATGGAGGCCATCCTCGGTATTTTTCTCAAGGGCGTGGGAATGGAGGTCCTCTGGCATTCCTTCGCCGTGATCGTGTTGATTGCAGCGGTGTTGCTGGCCGGCGGCATCCTGCATCTGCGACGTCGCATGCATTAAAACGAGCGGGTCTTCGAGCAATCCACAGAGAGGGTCTGGTCTGTGAATCAGAGGAATGTGGCAATAGGAGGGCGGTTGACGCTCCGGGGCCTTCCGGTGACCGTTCGGTGGCTGTTCAGTTGCTTCCTGATCACCGTAGGGCTGGGTTACGTTCTGGCTATCACCTACCTCTTTCTCCTGGATGTCGAGCCTCACGGGAAGATGAGGATGAATCTCGTTCAGGCCACGATCATCAAATACTACGGAAACCGCGGGAATACGCGGCTGGAGGTCGCCCTCAACGGCTCCATGGCGGACAAGATCAGCCCGGCCGAGAAGGCCGACATAATCGGGTGGATCCGCAACGGGGCCGCGGCCGCGGACTATGAGACGGTTCAACCGCTGTTTGCAAAGAACTGCGTATCGTGCCACAGCGCGGAGTCCGGTTATCCGATTCCACCATTGACGAGCTATCAAGAAGTTACAACAGTGGCTGAGGTCGATTTGGGACAATCCGTGCGCGCGCTGGCGCGTGTGAGCCACGTCCATTTGTTCGGCATGAGTTTTGTCTTTCTCTTGACTGGCCTCATCTTCGCGCTGACCGAGATCAACAAGCGGCTGCGGCTGGTCATCGTGCTTCTTCCCTTCATCGCGATCTGGCTGGACATCGGATCCTGGTGGGTCACCAAGTATGAGCCGGTCTTCGCGTACACCGTGATCATTGGCGGTATCTTGATGGGGCTGGCGCTCGCGGCTCAGATCCTCATCTCACTGTGGGAGATGTGGTTGACAAGGGTTGGGGATGGCCATGAAGCGTGAGGCCACGGACGCAGGCGTGAGAACGAAAAGCTTTCCGACGACTGGAAAGGAGACGCGACCATGGAAAAAGATCCGGTGTGCGGCATGTTGGTAGATCCCTTGCGCGCGGTGGGACAGAGAATCGCGGCAGGGAAGACCTATTATTTCTGCAGCGCGAACTGTTTGGCGAAATTCGACGCTGCGCCCGAACGCTTCGTCTCGGGAGAAACTAAGGAGAAGAGATGATTCCTCGGTGGACTCTCGCTTATGCGAGGCGCGGGCTGTCCGAGACCGACACATGAGATCGTCGCGGATCGATACTTGTTCCAGCGGGAAAAGGGGCTATGCTCTTCCCTTGCCCGCCGTAGATGCTTGCGACGCGTGAGCCGTGGTCCGGCGGGATACGCGTATAACGAGGGAGCATGTTTGAACGTCTGCGTGAGTGGTCCCAGGAGGCGTGGCGGCCGGTGTTGCATTGGCACCTCGCGCTGGCGTCGCTCGGGTTTGCCTGGATCGTCTATCTCCTCACGGCCGCGGAGAGCGGATGGGTACGGATCATCGATGACGCCAACCTGGTGTTTCACGAAGCCGGGCACCCGATCTTTGGCATCCTGGGATCGACCTTGGGATTGTACGGCGGTACGCTGGGCCAACTCGCGATCCCGGCCGGCATCGCGGCCGCGTTTTGGGCGAGACGCGAAGCCGTGGGCGTTGCAGTGACGGGGTTTTGGTTCTTCGAGAACTTCTTGAACATTGCGCGTTACATGGCCGACGCTAGGGCGCAAGTTCTGCCCTTGGTCGGCGGTGGCGAGCACGATTGGACCACCATCTTCAGCCGTTGGGGTGTGCTGTCGTCCGACACCGCGATCGCCGGATTCGCGGCGGGCGTCGGATGGTTGGGCATGATCGGGGTGTGGGGTTGGTTGGCGTGGCAATGCCTGGCCTCACGCGATCATCGCCAAGGCACCGAAGAGATGGTCGATCGCTTCTCTCGATCGTAACGTCACGCCGCCCGGCTCACGTCCTTTATCCCGGGATTACGCAACATTCTGCTGCAAGATCGGCCTTCAATCGGCCGGCCGAGGCAATCCACTCGCCAGGCTTTTCGAACCTAGGGTTCATACGGGCGGAGGAAGGGAACCCAGGAACGCGCGCCACGCGGCTTCGTACGCCTCGGCCGAGACATCGTCGAAGTCGTTGTGCCTGCCCGCGACCGATACCCAGAGCTTGGGGTCACGAGCCGCCTCGAACAGGCGGCGCCCCATCCATTCGGGAATGATCTCGTCTTCCGCCGCGTGGATCACCATCAACGGGCACGTCACGGATGTGATCTTGCTCAGGTTGTCGAATCGTGTGCGTATCATAAATGAGACCGGGAGCCAGGGGTACGCCACGCGCGCCATGTCCGGAATGCTGGTCATCGGGCTTTCCAGCACGAGGCCGGCCGGTCGTACTTCGGTCGCGAGCTGCGTGGCGGGCCCGGTCCCCAGACTGCGTCCCACCACGACCACGCGGTCGGGAGGCACGGCGAGTTCACTCGTCACGTCTGCCCACACGGACCGGGCGTCGCGGTACAACCCGTCTTCCGAAGGGGTCCCCGCGCTGCGTCCGTAACCGCGGTAGTCCACGGCGTACACGGCAAGCCCCGCTCGATGCCATTGCGCGTAGTGGTATACGCGATCGCCGAGGTTGCCCGCGTTGCCGTGAAAGTCGATCGCGGTGTAGCGGGCCTCCGGGTTCGGGATGTGCCAGGCGTGCAGCCGGACGCCGTCGTCGGTGGTGAGCCAACGATCTTCAAACCGCAGGCCAAGGGAGCGGGGCGTTGCCGAGAGGTCGGCGGCTGGAAAGTAGATGAAGCGGTCCTCCATCAGTACCATCGCGCCGCTGATGGCCGCCAGAGCAACGAGCACGCTGACGCCGACCAACACCACGATCCGCACGCGACCTCCCTCGCCCGCGATGGTACGAAGGTGCGGGTCGTCCGTCAACGTGGTTGTCGTACTTGCTTTCCGCCCCCATGGTGTGGTGAACTGCCGCGAACTCGGGGCATGGAACGCTGATGACTGGGAATCGACCGTTAAGGTGGTGGAGGATATGGATTGCGCTGAGCCTCGCGTTGACCGTGATATCGGCCTGCGCGGCTCGGAATGTGAAGATCGACCACGACAGCCTGTCGGCGCTGAAGGACGGACCTCCGCTCAAACTGGCGCGCCAGAAGCCGCCCGGGTTTGTGGTCTCGGACCCCGGCAACTCGGTGGTGGATTCGCTCTTCGGGGTGTCCGGTGGCACGCTCGTCACTCCCGGCCGGAGCGCGGGCGATGCGCCGATGGAAGAGGAGTATGCGCTCGACGACCCGGCCGTCAGCGTCGGGGACAAGGTGTTCGAGGCCCTCGCGTTCGAGTTGGGGGTGCAGCGCGACCCGTCAGACCGGCGCGTGTTGACCGACGATCGTCTCGAGGCCGGGACTGGCGCGGCGGGCCCTGACGGCTGGCTGCTTGAGGTCACCACGCTTCGCTGGGGCCTTGCCTATGATAAGAAGTTCTGGACGCGTTACCACGTACGACTCGAGGCCAGCGGTCGCTTGATCGATCTCTCCCGCCGACGGGTCGTCTGGCAGACCAAGTGCGACGGATCGGAGGAGGAGGCGTCGAAGGGAACGCTTCTGGCCGATCTCACTGCCGCTGACGGCGCGGAGCTGAGGGAGCGGCTCGGGGCCGCGGCGGAGCGGTGTGCGGAGGAGTTGGTCGCCCACCTCTTCGCCGGCGTCCGGTAGGGCGCGGACGCGCCCTCGCCCGTCCAGCCGCGGCCATCTGCGGCGTTGCCGCTGCGCATCCGGTCCTCACGTCGTGGTAGGGGCGTATTGCAATACGCCCCTACAGGTCCGGTGCTCGCGGCGCCTGGCGACCCACCTTCGAGAGGACGGATGCCGGAAGTCCCCGAAGGGGGCATCTGACCGCTGCTGAACGGGCGAAGTGCAGGCATCGGTCGGTTGTAGGAATCTCGTTTGGTCAATGTCATCCCGCGCGTTCAAAGAAGAGAAGACATTTACGCTTCGTGTCAGTCTCGAGGCGGCGTTTCCGGAGGATTATGACGGGGACGACGATCAGTATCAGTGGCTGCGCGAGTGGGACGGGGCGATCAAGGGCGAGGTGTTGAGGGCGGTGTTCGCGGCGCTCCGTCGTTATCCCGGGTGGACCGCGCGGGTTCGAAATCGCGGAATGTCCGAGCAGGACGAGATCGAGATCGTGCTGTCCAAGGACTTCGAAGCAGGGGCAGCGCCGAGCGGTTCGTAAGCTCAGCAGCCGTGAGGTCCAGCCCAACGCCCCCGAGCCGACACCGTGTGGTATGCTCGCGAGCGTCGGCAGACAGGAGCATCGGGTGAAGAAGGGCCGCCCCTCCAAGCCGGATCTGAGCGGCGAGGTTTCGATCGCCGTGATCATCAAGTCGCGTGACAACGCGGTGCTGCGCGGCGTGCGGCCGTACCTGCGCTGGGTGACGCGCAGCGGGGGCGCACCGTGTCTGGTGTCGCCGGGTGAACCGGTTCCACGCTCGGCGCGCGGCCTGCTGTTCCTGGGCGGGGAAGACCTCGCGCCCGAGCGGTACGGGGAACGCAACCGGTACTGCGAGCGAATCAACGAACCTCGCGACGCGTTCGAGCTGGGTCTGCTCGCGGCCGCCCTCAAAGACGATGTCCCGATCCTGGCCGTGTGTCGCGGCATCCAGGTCCTCGCGGTGGCCCTGGGCGCGACCCTGTATCAGGACATCCCGATCGAACACCGCGCGGCGGGTCGGCGTTCGCGGGTGATCCACCGTGGCCCGAGACACACCGACTCGTCGCACCGCATCACGATCGCACCCGGAAGTATGCTCGTGCGGTTGATCGGCCGCGCGAGCGCGCTCGTCAACAGTCATCACCACCAGGCGGTGCGGAGCCTTGGGCCCAACACCCGGGTGGTCGCCCGAGCGAGCGACGGGACCATCGAGGCGATCGAACACACGGCCAACCGGTTCGTGTTGGGCGTCCAGTGGCATCCCGAACGCTGGCCGCATCCCTCGTCCGACGCCATCATGAAAGGATTCCTGACCGCGTGCGCTGGGCCATGACCGGACTGATTGTCGCGGGCCTGGTGGTCGTCGGTCTGCTCTGGTGGCTCGGCGCGATGTTTTGGATGCCCGGCGCGAGCGTGAGCGGCCCTCTTGCGCCGCCCACCCAGCGTGAGGCGGCGCTCAGCGCGCGCCTGGCCCGCGACGTGGAGGCCCTGGCCGGCGAGATCGGCGAACGCAACGTTCTGCACTACGACGAACTGCTGGCCGCGGCGGATTACATCGACGGCGCGCTGGAGGCCGCGGGCTACGAGGTACACCGGCAACGTTATGAGCTGGACGGGCGCCCATACGACAATCTTGAGGTCGAACAAAGGGGCTCCACCTCGGCGGACGAGGTGGTCGTCGTCGGCGCGCACTACGACACGGTCCCTGACTCGCCGGGCGCGAACGACAACGCAAGCGGCGTGGCGTCGCTCCTGGCCCTGGCCGAGTACTTTGTCACCCGCCAAACCGCCCGCACGCTGCGCTTCGTGGCCTTTGCCAACGAAGAGGCGCCGTTCGCGCACACCGCGCGCATGGGGAGCGTGGTCTACGCCAAACGCTCCAAGGCACGCGGCGAGCGCATTGCGGCGATGATCAGCTTGGAGACCATGGGCTACTTCACCGACGAGCCCAACTCCCAGCGCTACCCTTCGGTGCTTCGTTGGATCTACCCCGACACCGGCAACTTCATCGCCTTCGTGAGCAACTTGGGGTCGCGGGGCCTGCTCAAGCGCGCTCTGAGGGCATTCCGCAGCCACGCGTCGATCCCTTCGGAAGGCGGCGCCGTGCCCGAGCGCCTGCCCGGGGTGGGATGGTCGGATCACTGGTCGTTCTGGCAGGAGGGTTATCGCGCGATCATGGTCACGGACACCGCCCTGTACCGCTACCCCGCGTACCACGCCGAAGGGGACATCCCGGATCAGGTGGACTTCGAACGCCTGGCGCGCGTGGTCGCGGGGCTGGAGATCGTGGTGGCGGATCTGGCAGGCGGCGTCACCGGAACCGTCTCGCCGCGCCGGCCGACCGAGCCGGACGTGATTCCCCCGCAGGATCTCCCGGAACTCGTCGAGTAGATTCGCCGACCGACAAGGGTGTGGCGTTACCGGTGCCTTTCTTCCTCTGATTGCAGGTCGCGCTGGGCGTCGTCCGCGTGGCTGCGCGTCTTTTCATAGTCGTGTCGCGGCTGGGGTGACGAACAGGCGGGCAGGAGTGCCGGAACAATAACCAGCGTGACCAACAGCCAAATTGCGTGCCTCCAAGTGACGTGTCTCCAAGTGAAGTGCCTCATGGTCGGGGCTCCTGGGATGAGGGTGGTGAGGCGAAATCAGTGTCAGTGCCGAATAGAAACGCAGCCAGGGTGCGGCCCGCATCGTCCGACACGGCGTGCTGCGCGGCGCGCAGCGCGCGGGCCCGCGCTTCCGGTTCCGTCAGATGGCCTTCGCGGCCGTTGCGACGAATGGATCCGATGATCTGGTCGGTGGATCGATCCAGCAGGTCGAAGCTGGCGGTCCAGCGAACGAACGGTCCCTGGGGCATGTGATCCACGGACTCGAAGGTGGCCGCGCCCCGGATGACGATGTCCGCGGGAGCCCCGTCCGCGCCGCTGACCGGCAAGCCGTAGGTGTTGAGGCCCTGGGTGAGCGCGCTCCGGATTGCGGCGGGCTCGTCACCCGTGACCTCGAGCGCAATGTGCACGTGTTGTTCGAGGTCGCGCTGCAACTGGAGTCTGACGGTTCTAAGCCGGGTCAGTGGATCAGCGCCGCGTCCGGACGGGTCCACGATCTGCAGGTCGGTATGGTACGCGTCGCGGAGCAGCAGAAGTCTCACCGCCAAGTGGAGGGCGCGTATCCGGCCCAACGGGTCATCGCTGCGCTGGGACGAGTGGAGCAGCGCGTCGATTTCTCGGTCGAGGCCCGCGATGCGTTCGCGCAGCGTGGCCGCGGCCTGCCGCCGATCCATGGTCGCCAGGGCATAGTAGGCCCCGGTGTTCGCGTTGTGATACCGCTCGGCAATGGCCACGTGCTCCAGCACCTTGCCGGTGGACACCTTGGTGACCTGGTCGATCGAGATGTCGCGTTGCGACGCGGTCTTGCCCGAGTCATCGGCCTGTAGGTAGCGCTCCCACTCGGTGGTGCGCTGTGAGATCTGCGCGGAGAACACCCGGGATACCGCGGCGTAAGCCCGGTCCTCGGCGGCCTCGGGGTTGTCGGCGCGGCCCACGCCGGTCACGTAGCTTGCGTCGGGATAGCGCGCGCTGCGCCCCTCCACCCAGTCGGGCTCGCGGGCGGTCAGAATACCGGTGGTCGCGCACGCGAGCAGGGCGCTTGCCAGCACCAGCGAGGGTCCGAATGCGAGCGCGGGGCGCCGGGTCGCCACGTCAATACGCGGAGACGGTCCCGACCGCGCGCTCCGCGATGAAGAGCTTGCGCCCGGCTGCCAGCGTCACGTCGCGGGTGGTGGTCGCGCCGGGCGCTCCGTCCGGTACGATCTCCACGGTATACCGCCCCGGGGGCACCAAGATCCGCGCCATCCGGATGGCTCCAGGCAGCGTGCGCCAACTGCGCGTGTCCGCCTGTTCGGACGCCAGGCCGTAGAGGTTGCCGAGCAACCCCACGATGGCGCCGCTCCCGTCGCCCTTTGACTGGTTCACCCCGTGCTCGGCCGCCCTGGTGGCCGCGTATTTGGCGGCCGCGCGCGCAATGGCTTTGGCCGAAATGCGGCCGATGCGATCGGCCAGGTCTTTCTGGGCGATCGCCGTGATGTCTTCCACTAGAAACGTGCGTTGCAGAAACGTGGATTGCGACCCCGCGACGCCGGCTTCGCCTACCACGCGCACGTCGGCGCCGCTCAGGCCGGTGGGTCTCGGCACGAACTTCGGGAATGCGACGCGAAGGATATAGACGCCGCCCGAGCCGTCGGGAATCGGCGCGTCCACGAACTCGTTCACCTTGACGGGGGCCAGCCCGTCGTAGCTGACGATGATGAGCTCGGCTTGGGTCCTGAAGTCGCGCTGCCTGATCCAAGTGGCAGCGGGAAAGAGTTCGCGGTAGTGCGCGTGTTCATCGGTCAGGTCCAGGGCTTCGGTGACGCGCAATAGGTCGGCCGGAAGGGTCGGTGGGATGGGGGTGCCGTATTGCTCAAGGTAGACGCGATAGGTGTCGTAGGCGTTGCGATACGCGATGAACGCGTCGTTGAGTTCGCCCCGGCCTTCGTAAAGGATGCCCGACAAGTAGCGGGCGAACGCGTCCTCGCGATAGACGTTCTTCTTTGCGTAGCGGTCGTTGATGACGTTGAGTTTATGGTCGACCTTGCGGGCTTCGACCAGCGCATCATCCCACTCGCCCAGGAGCGCGTAGTTCAGAGCGCTGACCACGTTGATCAAGACCGTCTCGAAATCTTCGCCTTCATACGGCAGCGTGAGATCGTTGCTGAACATGGCGCGGGCTTCCGCGGTGACGCTCTTGGTGAATAGGTCATCGATGAGGAGTTCGGCGCGCTCGAGGAAGCGGTTGCTCTCCTCGTATCGCCCGGCGTAATGCAGCGTCATGGCGCGGTCGAGCGCGTACAGGACTTGGTTCTTGCGCCCGTAGTGTCGGGCGTGTTCCTCAACCAAGTGGTCGGCGTCGGCAAAACGCGCCTGGGCCAGGGACGTCTCCACGCGCACGTAGTGCTGAGTGGGAGGCGCACAGGCCGCGAGCATCCCCACGAGCCATCCCCCGAGCCACCCGATAATGAGCCGGGAGCAGGAGGCCCGCAAGCCGCGGCCAGCGGTAGAGGGCGATGCCACGGGAGGCGAACAGCCTGGGCGCGTCAGAACCCGAACCGGCGCCGCTCGACCAGTTTTTTGATCTTCTTGTCGCCGAACCAGACCTTGACGTTGGTTTCCAGGTCGATCATTTCCAGGGTGACCTGGTAATAGACCACCTTTTCCCGGCCTTCCTCGTCCTCGATGCTGTTGATTTCTCCCTTGAGCATGTAATCCGCGCCGATCTCCTTGCCCAGGCCCTTCGCGGTCTCTTCGCTGGCGTGGGTCTGCTGCTCGGTCCGTTCCTCGCGGAGCTCTTCGCGCTCACCCTTGGACGCCACGAACTGTACCCGGCCCGAGTTGGTCAACTCGCGTTCCAGGTCCTTGGTGAACGTCGGGACGCTGATGTGTTCGTGGCTGCGGTTGACCACGGTGCCCACGATGACTGTGGGCTCCTTGCGGTGCTGCTTGAGGTGTTTGTCCACCCACGGGCGCGAGAGGGCTTCCGAGACCATGGCCTCGGCCACCATGCGGGAGTCCGTGTCGTTCCACCGGCCGCTCAGGTCGATGGTCTCGCCCACGTCCACCCGCGAGACCTGTTTCTTCGCGCAGCCGCCGGCCGCGACGCCGATGACCAACGCCAGGGCTGCCACTGCCATCACCATGTGTTTCATCGAGTCCTCCTGTCTCTGTGCGCGGGCATCGTCTCCCGATCCGAAATCAAAACGCTAGCGACGCCGATCCTCCTCGGCCGCGAGGTCGTCGAACGCCCGCTCCGCGTTCTCCTTGATGTAGGCCTTCACATTGGCGTTCAACACCTGCATTTTCTTGACCTGGTCCTCGAACGCCTTGAGGTCGAGCCGCGCCAGCGAGTAGATGGTGGCGTTGTTGGGGTCCTCCCAGCGGTCTACGATCATCACCCCGGACAACGTGACCGCGGAGAAGGTCTTGATGGTCTGTTCGATGTGCTGTTCCTCGCTGCTCGGGGTCTCGGCCGTGATCGCCGCGCCGCCGGTGGTGGAGGCCGCGTAGTCCTTCATCAGCGAGGCGGAATACGTCTCGAACACCTTGGCCACCTCGGCCCGGGCCCGGTTCTCCGCGGAGGTCACGGCCAGGGGCTTGTTGTGGACGCCGGTGACGGCTCCCACGCCGTAGAACACGTGCTCGCCCGCGTCCTTGAACGCGCCGCTTCCCTTGATCACCCAGGCCGGGGTTTCCTTGGGCATGAGCGCTTGCTTGCCCCCGCAGCCCGCCAAGATCCCGACCGCCACCACGACCAGCATCCTCGTCATGACCTTCGTGTTCGACATGTCCCACTCCCTCCGCGATCCGGCGAATAGCGACACCGTGTCCGACCCGACCACCCGACCGGGCACGCGCAGCGACGCGGCCCGATCCACGACCGCAAACCATAACATAGACCTGGAAGCGAGTCACTAGGGATGGACGTGAGCGCGCGGCGCAACGGGCTTGAGCACGACCGCGGCATTTCCCTATACTGAGCCCAAGTATTCAGGCGACTCGCTCACGTCACGCTCGGGGAGCCGGGTCACGGGCGGTACCCCCAGCCATGAAGAATATTCTCGTCACCGGCGCCACGGGACAAATCGGTTCCGAACTCACGCCCGCCTTGCGGCGACGGTACGGAGGCGAATGCGTGCTGGCCGGTGTGCACACGCGCCGGCCGGATCCCGAGTTGGCCGAGTCGGGTCCGTGGTGCTCGTTGGACGTGCGGGACCGCACCGCGCTCCACGCCGCCATCGTCGAGCACCGCATCGACACGATCGTGCACCTCGCCTCGCTGCTCTCCGCCACCGCGGAAGAACAGCCGCAACTCGCGTGGGACGTCAATGTGAACGGCTTGATCAACGTGCTGGAGGCCGGCCGCGAGTATGGCTGTGCGGTATTCTTCCCGAGCTCCATCGCCGCGTTCGGACCGTCGACGCCGGCCGAGCACACGCCGCAGGACACCATCCAACGTCCGAACACGATGTATGGGATCACGAAGGTCACCGGGGAGTTGTGGTGCGACTACTATCACCGGCGGTACGGCGTGGACACCCGTGGCCTCAGGTATCCGGGTCTGGTTTCTTCCAAGACCTTGCCCGGCGGCGGCACCACGGATTACGCGGTGCATATCTTCTACGCGGCGTTGAAGGACCGGCGGTACGAATGTTTTCTCAAACCCGACACGCGCCTCGACCTGATGTACATGCCAGATGCCGTTCGCGCCGCGATGCAACTCATGGAGGTGGACGGCACACGCTTGCGGCACCGCAACGCGTACAACGTCACGGCCATGAGCGCGGCGCCGCAGGACCTGGCTGCGGCCATTCGGCGACACATCCCCGATTTTTCGATCAGCTACAGGATTGACCCGGTGCGCCAGGCCATCGCGGACTCGTGGCCCCGGCACATGGATGATCGCGCGGCGCGCGAGGAGTGGGGTTGGCGACCGACGTTCGATCTGCATGCCATGGCCAAGGACATGCTGGACAGGCTCTCGCGACACCCTAGGCCCGCGTGAGGGAGACGCGATGCCGCAAGGCAAAATCGAGCCGCTACTGGCCCGCGCCCTCGAGGACCTGGAGGCCGCGGGCAGGCTCAAGGGGCGCGAGCACATCATCATCGGCGTGAAGCCGGGGCGGGGCGAGGGTGGTCCGCGCTATTTCCTGGATGGATGCGGGGACCGGGCGTTCCTGCGCATGAACTCGAACTCGTATTTGGGCCTGGCGCTCCACGCGCGGGTCATCCACGCCGACGCCCGCGCCACCGAGGCGTTCGGCGCGGGCCCGGGCGCGGTGCGGTTCATCAGCGGGACGTATCGACCCCACGTCGAGTTGGAGCACCGGCTGGCCGCGTTCCACGGCCGCGACGCGGCCATGGTCATGAGCGCGGCGTATGCGACCGTGGTCGGCGTGCTCCCCCAACTCATCGGCGACAACACGCTCGTCGTCAGCGACGCGCTCAATCACAACTGCATCATCACCGCCATCCGCCTGGCCCGCCCGGCGCACAAGGCCGTGTACCCGCATCTGGACCTTGCGGAGTTGGAGCGGGCCCTGCAGACGCACCAGGGACGGGCAACGCGCGCCGTGGTAGTAACCGACGGAGTGTTCAGCATGCGCGGGGATCACGCGCCGTTGGAACGGATCGCCGCGATGTGCGAGCGCTACGATGCGGGCTACCCGGAAGGCGTGCTCACCGTGGTGGACGATTCGCACGGCGTGGGCACGTTCGGCCGTACTGGGCGCGGCACCGAGGAGTTCACGGGCGGCCGCGCGGATATCCTGATCGGCACCTTGGGCAAGGCCTTCGGCGTCAATGGGGGATACGCGGTCTCCAGCGTGCGCGTGATCACCTACCTGAGAGAAACCGCGCCGTCCTACATTTACTCCAACCCGATTACCCCGGGAGAAGCCGCCGCGGCACTCGCATCCCTTGAGATCCTGGACAGCCCCGAGGGGGCGGCGCGCTTGAAGCACCTCCGTGGCTTGGCCGCCCGGATGAGAGCAGGGCTCGTGGGCTTGGGCTTGGAAACGATCCCGGGCGAACACCCGATCGTCCCCATCCTGATCCGGGACCCGGCCAAGACCGCGGCATTGGTGCGTCATTGCTTCAACCACGACATTCTCGTCACCGGGCTCGCGTACCCGGTGGTGCCGAGAGGCGAAGACGAGATTCGGCTGCAGGTCACCGCTGACCAAACCGACCACGATATCGACCACGTGCTGGCGGTCCTGAAGACGTTTCAGGGCTGATCAGCGGTTGGAAGTCCGCCGTGCCTTGCTCGACGTGCTCAACGCGATACCCAAGCGCATCGACCCGTCCTTCAACGTGACCATCCAACTGGCGGCGTGGGGTGTGGGGCAACAGATCT
Organism: Nitrospirota bacterium; assembly: GCA_040757335.1. Taxonomy (NCBI): domain Bacteria; kingdom Pseudomonadati; phylum Nitrospirota; species Nitrospirota bacterium. Next base: position 229,173 of record JBFLXB010000001.1, read on the forward strand.
TGACCTCGGAACGCGTACCGGGCTATTCTTGAGTTCTACCCTTCGGATAGAGCCTCACGCTCTCAGCCAGGGAGCGTTCCTTGCGAGCCCAGCGTTCGTGATGATGAGGTGATTTTATGCGATCCGTGAAGACTCTCCCGCTGTCCCTCGGCGCCGTCGCGATCCTGGGCGTGGGGTATCTCCTGTCCGCCGTCGCGTCTAAGGTCCAGCCGACCGAAGCCGAGATCGAGAGCCAGCCCGTGCCCGAGCGACCGGTCGGCGTGGTCCGGATGACCGGGTTGAGCTACACGGCGCAGGACTGAGCGCGGCAGCCCGCCTCTCGGAAGCCCGAAGGCGGAGTTACGACTGTGCAGTCAGCCTGTTACGGCGTACCAACCTGAGGATCGTATCCCCGAATTGAAGCTGCTTGGATCGAGGTGCGCCTCGGAGCCATTGAAAGTCTTCGGTGGGGAGCGACGCCTTGAAGAACCGATCGGCCTTCATCACGTGGGGGTACATGGTTGCGAACCACCATAGAAAGGCCTGTGCTTCGGGGCTGGTCTTGGCTTCGAGGCATTCGAGGTACAAACAGGAAATGGCGATTTCGAAATCGTTGCGCTCATCCGTGCACGCCTGCAGCATTGCGCCGGGGTCCTCAGCGTGCTCGGAGAGAGCCACCGCGTCATTGAGCGCGCGGTAAAATATTTCTTCTCCCCCTGGGATCAGGAACAGTTTGATCACGCTGTCCCGGGCTTCCGTGCGACTGGTTTGAGCGAGATCGTGCAGAACGCGGAAGGCGGAGGCCGCCACCAGATGCACAGGCAGAGGATCTTCACCGCTGAAGAGCATCCGAATAGCCGCATCGACGTTCCGTCGTGCCGTTTCGAGTGTGGCGCTGCGTGCTGACGATTCAGGCATGGTACATCCGAACCGACTCCGGTGGCGGCTAGGTGCGCGTATTCTACGACGGCCGGGGGTTGATTTCAGCGACCAGCAGGAACAGCCGTTGGAGGTGGCGCTCCTTGGGCTCGATGCTCCGGCCTGGACGCGGTGGACCCGTGGCGTTCAACCCGGATTCCTGACCGGTTCGGAGGGGGCAGATCGAACCGTCTGACTACGCGGTCCTTGCGGACGTCACGCTGGCGGTCCATGCCGCGTTCGTCGCTTTCGTGATCGGCGGGCAAGCGGCGGTCCTCATCGGCTGGCTGGAGGGGTGGCGATGGACGCGCGGGCTTGCTTTCCGGATCGCGCACCTGGCCGCGATCGGTTTCGTGGTCGTGGAGTCCTGGATCGACATTCCGTGTTCGCTGACCGTCCTGGAGAACGCCCTTCGTGTGCGTGCGGGGGCCGTGGCCTACGAACACGGCTTCATTCGTGATTGGCTGACCCGTCTGCTGTTCTACTCCGCGCCGTGGTGGGTCTTCACTCTGGTCTACACGCTGTTCGGCGGGTTGGTGCTCACCACCTTTGTCGTCTATCCTCCGCGGCGACGCGGATGAGCTGTCTCCGTCCCGCTTCACATCGTCGCCACGCGCGGGCGGATCGTTGCCCGGACCACGATGTTGTTCGGGTGCGAACCATTCACAAGGCGGGATCCTTTACGTAAGGTAGGGCCCATGCGTCCGTCGTTTCATCCCCGGTTGATCAACGACCCGTTTGGCGACCCCGGCGTGTACGTGGAGTTCATGTTCGAGCGGCGGGCGATACTTTTTGATCTGGGTGATCTCCACGCGCTTTGGCCCCGTAAGATTCTCAAGGTCACGCATGCCTTTGTGTCACACACCCACATGGACCATTTCGTAGGATTCGACCAGGTGGTACGGGTCTGCCTGGGCCGGAACAAGCGCATCCGGCTATTCGGCCCGCCGGGATTGATCGAGCAAGTCGCGCACCGGCTGGCGGCCTATACCTGGAATCTGGTCCGCGATTACCCCGAGGACTTCAGCATTTCCGTAACTGAGGTTCACCCCGGGAAACGCGGCGTGCGCGCGGAGTTCGCCTGCCGCACCGCGTTTCAGCGCCAAGAGGCGGGGACCGCGGCGTTCGCGGATGGGGTCCTGGTGGACGACGACACCGTCCGCGTGCGTGCAGTGATGCTCGATCATAAAGTTCCGTGTTTGGCGTTCAGCCTCGAGGAAAAGGCGCATGTGAACGTGTGGAAAACGAAGTTGGAGGAGCTGGGGCTCCCGATTGGCCCGTGGCTTAAGGGCATGAAGGACGCGGTACTCCGTGGTGATCCGGACGAGTCGCCCTGTCGCGTGTGGTGGCGGGACGGAGCGGAGGAGCGGCAGCGCACGGTGCCGTTGGGATGGCTCAAAGAGCGGGTCTTGCGGATCGTACCGGGTCAGAAAATCGTGTATGTGGTCGATGCAGTCTACCACGCAGAGAACGCGCGCGCGATCGTGGAACTGGCCCGACACGCTGACGTGCTCTTCATCGAAGCTGCGTTCCTGCATCAGGATGCGGAGCGGGCGGCCGAGCGCGCGCACCTGACGGCGCACCAAGCCGGTTTGCTCGCGCGGGAGGCGGGGGCGAAGGCCATGGTGCCGATGCATTTTTCGCCCAGGTACGCCGGTCAGGGCGATCGGCTGCGCGAAGAGGCTGAACGGGCGTTTGCGTCCCGGCCCACGTCAGTCCGAGACGGGACGTGACGGGCACCGGGGGGGCGGATACTTAGAGCGACAGCTTGCCTTCGTGCGAGGCGATGATGTTGGAGACGCCCAGGCGCCTGCGAATGTCATCCATGGCGGAGTCGAAGTCGGTGTGCACCGCCTTGTTGATCCACACGTCTGCCGGGTGTTTGGGGTCGGGGTTGGGGTCCGCGACGATGTAGCCGCCGTCGACCTTCTCCAACAGCACTCTGAGGTCTTTGTTCGACATACCAGCACGATCTTATAAGCGATCGGGCGGAGCTGTCAATCGCGCGCCGGCGGCTCACCCTTCGTGATTGGCCCTCACTCGGCCCCGAGCCGCCTTTTTCAAGCTTTGCTGCCGTTTGTCCTCGAGCATCTTGGCTTTCGCGCGTTTCGAGCGCTTGCGTTTCTGACGCCGGATCTTCTCGATGCGCTGTTGTTCGGCGCTGGCTTCGCCGAGTTGTTGGCGCTCGATCTTCTCGACGAGAATGCGTCGGGCGTAAAAGCGATTGAGACCCTGCGATCGCGACGCCTGGCACCGCACGCTGATCCCACTGGGGCGATGAACCAGGACCACGCAGGTGGCGGTCTTGTTCACGTGTTGACCGCCGGGTCCGGAGCCGCGAATGAAGGTTTCTTCCAGATCCTGCTCACGCACCCCGAGTCGGGCCATCCGCGCGAGCAAGTCCTGCTCTTTCTGGGGGGACACGGGCAAGGCCACGTCAGGACGCCTCCATCCGCCGCATGACCTTCACGAGGCACATGGCGACGTACCCGAAGCTCCCTGGTCGGTATGCCCGGTCCGGGCGCACGTCGGCCGCGTGCGGCGTTACTCCGCCGCGCCCTCGACAAAATCTTCGAGCGCGAGCAGCCCCAGGCGCAGGCGCTCTTTCATCTCCGGGTCGACGTCCGAATGGGCGAGCAGCACGTGCAGGGCTTCGCGGATCCCGTTCTTCGAATACGGAAGGAGCGAGACGTCGTAGGTCCGCCGAAACAACGAAACCGGATCCGGACTGTTCATCACGTCGCGCTGGTAGGCCTCGGGGCTTTCCCATCGCGGCGGCGAGAGGGCGGCCAGCGATTCAAGCGTTTCGCCGTAGGCATTGACAATGATGACGGCTTCTTCGGGGGTCAGGTTCGACATGACGGGTGGCCGCTCGCGCTGAACGCCCGGTTCTCGGGATGCGCGAACGTGGTTCGCCCACTCGTGAATCGCCCGACGGTACCACGATCTCGCCGATGCCCGCAACCGAGGGCGCCGACAGGCCGTCTGTCCTTGTCAAGGGGCCGGGTGCCTCCTATAATCACGCGCATGGGACCTCGCGTCGGCGTGGGGGTGGCGGCATCGCTGATCAGCCTGACGACGGCGGTCGCGGCTCTCCCCGCCGTGCCTACTCTTGGTGCGGACCACGTGCCATTCGGCCAGGGCGAACGTCTGGTCTACTCGATCGGCTGGTACAACATCGTCGGGGGCACCGCGGAGCTCACCGTGGACGAGCGCGATTACCAGGGCAAGCCCGTGTATCGGATCGTCTCGCTCGCCAGATCGAACGCGTTCGTATCGATGTTTTTCCCGGTGGAGGATCGTATCGAGAGCCTGATCCACCGGGAGACGCTGGCGTCGCTGCGGCTCGACGTGAAGCAGCACGAGGGCAAACGTCGCCGCGCCCGCCAGACGGAGTTCGATCAGGTGAATCACACCGCGACCGTCTCCAAGAACGGCGAACGCAAGGTGTACGAGATCCCTCCGGACGTGCAGGATTCACTGTCCGTTCTGTACTATTTCCGCAGTTTGCCCAATCTCAAAGTGGGGGAGACCGCGACCATCGACGTGCACGAGAGCAACAAGAACTGGCGGCTGGCGATCATCGCGCTGAACCGCGAGCGGGTGGAGACCGCGGCCGGAGAGTTCGACACCATCCGCACCAGAGCCACGGTCGAGTTCGAAGGCGTGTTTCTGGACCGGGGCGACGTGTACGTGTGGTTTACGGACGACGAACGCCGGCTGCCGGTGCGGATGGACAGTAAGATCAAGATCGGAAGAATCTCCGCCAAGCTGATCGAGTATCGCCCGGCGACCCATCCCGCGGAGGCGCGCCTGCCGTGAAGGAACCTCCGCGCTGTCCGATTTGCCGGCTTCAGCCTGCGGATGCTGCGTACGCCCCGTTCTGCAGCGCCCGCTGTCGCGACGTGGACATGGGGCGGTGGTTGTCCGGAACGTATCGCGTCCCCACCGACGAGTCGGCCGCCGAGTCACCGACCCCTGAGTCCGGCAACGGTCACGAGCCGGAGTGAATGGCCGCTCGCGCTTGTGTTTCGTGTGCGCGTCCGTTAGAGTAATCGCGCGCGACGCGCGGGCCGTAGGAGCCCGTGAGGACGCACCGCATGGATGGCCGTGTCGGAACCCATCACGTATCGCGAAGGCGGCCCGCTGGACCTGGGAGAACTGCAGCGCCTCTTGGATCAGACGCCCTGGGCGCGCGGGCGCTCGAAGGACGGACTCTCGCGCATGCTCGCCCACACCTCGTTCGTCTTCACGGCGTGGGACGGACCCCGCTTGGTCGGCTTTGCGCGCGTGTTGACCGATCAGGTGTATCGGGCCACTTTGTGGGACGTGGTGGTGGACGCGCACTACCAGGGTCGCGGCGTGGGCGAAGGACTGGTGGCGTCCGTGCTGGAGCATCCCGTCTTGTCTCGCGTCGAGAAGTTCTGGCTCAACACCCGCGACAAACACAAGTTCTACGAGCGGTTCGGGTTCGTCTCCAGCACCCAGGGCATGGTTCGGGAGCGCCCGAGGTCCAACGGTTCCGGTATATGACAGGGAGGACGACCCGTGCCCGCGGCTGATGCGCTAAACCACGCCCGGTTGATCGACTACTTCACGGAACTCGTCCGGATCGACAGCCTTTCGCGGCGTGAAGGTGAGCTGGCTCGGCGGCTGAAGTCCGACCTGGAAGCCTTGGGCGCCAAGGTCCGGATCGATGAGGCGGGGGAACGAGTGGGCGGCGACACCGGGAACGTGATCGCCACGATCCCCGGCACGACCCCCGGACCCTGGCTGCTGCTGTCGGCTCACATGGACACTGTGGTCCCCGGTGAAGGCGTGACGCCGGTTCGCGGGCGCGACCGAATCACCAGCGACGGCCGCACGATCCTGGGAGGGGACGACAAATCGGGCGTGGCCATCATCATGGAGGTGCTCCGTACGCTGGCGGAGCGGCCGACCCCTCACGGCGGGATCGAGGTCGCGTTCACGATCTGCGAAGAGGCCGGCTTGTTGGGGGCCAAACATCTCGCGGCCGATGCGCTCAAAGCTCGCGACGGTTTGGTACTCGACAGCGAACACGCAAACTTTCTGTTCACCAAAGGGCCGGCCGCGGACAAGATCGAGTTCACGGTGGTGGGGCTCGAGGCGCACTCGGGCATCTGCCCCGAGCGGGGCATCTCGGCGATCAAGGTCATGAGCGAGGCGATCGCGGCGATGCGGCTGGGACGGATCGACGAGGAGACCACTGCGAACCTCGGCGTGCTGCGGGGGGGCGCGGCGACCAACATCGTGCCCAAAGAAGCGGCGGTGTCCGGCGAGGCGCGGAGTCTGAACGAAGCCAAGCTCGACGCCCAAACCGCGCATATGCGGCGTTGTTTCGCGGACGCGGCGGAGCGCCATTGCGTGACGGTGGACGGGGTCACCCACCGCGCGCGCGTGGTCGAACGTATCGAACGGGACTTCCCCCGCCTCGACGTGCCCGATGAGGCGCCGATCGTCCGCGCGGTCCTGGAGGCGGCGCAGCGGGTCGGCTGGTCGGTCGCCACGCGGTCCACCGGCGGCGGGTGCGACGCCAACGTGTTCAACCAGAAGGGACTGCGCGTGGCGAACCTCGGCACCGGCATGAGGGCCATTCACACGGTGAAAGAGTATCTTCTGCTCGACGAGTTTGTCCGCGCCGGGGAGGTGGTGATGGAGACGGTTCGGCTCCACGCGGAGCCGCGGTGACATTGGATGTGTGAGGGATGTGTGAGCGGGATGTGTGAACGCGCGGCGCGTCGGATTCCCGGCAGCGTGTTGCGGGGAGCTTCAACCAAGGAGGGGCGGCGATTCTGCTCAAAGACAAGATCGCATTGGTAACGGGCGGGGGACGGGGCATCGGACGGCAGATTGCGCTGGCCTTTGCGGCGGAAGGCGCGCACGTGGTGGTCGCGGCGCGGACGGAGCGGGAGCTCAAACCCGTGGCCGACCGGGTGACGGCGTTGGGGCGAAAGGCGTTGGCCGTGCCGACCAACGTGGCCGACGACGTACAGGTGGCGGCGTGCGTGGCCGCTGCGGAACGCGAGTTCGGTCGGATCGATATCCTGGTCAACAGCGCGGCCGTGGTGTTCATCGAGCCGCTGGTCAAGACCACGGTCGAGCAGTGGAATCAAACCCTGGCGGTGAACGTGACCGCGGCGTTCTTGACCACGCGGGCGGTCATCCCAGGAATGGTGCAACGCAACGAAGGGCGCGTCATCAACGTCTCATCCACGGCCGGGGTCGAGGGCTTCGCGAACTTCTCGGCCTTCTGCGCGTCCAAGTTTGCGCTGATCGGCTTGACCCGGTCCTTGGCCAAAGAACTTGAGGGCACCGCGGTGACCGCGAACGCCCTGTGTCCGGCGCTGGTGGGCACCAAGCGCGCGAAACCGCCCGCCTCCAAGGGGCGGGCGCAGTCGGGTGAGCCCCGGTCCGAGATCGCGGATGTGGCGGTGTTTCTGGCCAGCGAAGGGGCGCGGGCGGTCAGTGGCGCGGCCATCGAAATCTCATGGCGCACGTAGAGCCTGTCCAGGAGCGGCCATCTGCGGCGTTGCCGACTTTCTCATGGTGCCACGGCCGCCTCACCGTCTCGGCGGCGCTCGTAGCGTGGCGCCACTTCCTCGTGGCGCCACTCGCCTCACGTACGACCCAGTACGCTGCGGTGCGGGCGCTCGCGGCGCCTTGCATCTGGCGCGCTCCTGAACAGGCTCCGCTTTCGCGGACGTCAATAAGGTAGAGGCCGGGCCAAGACCATTGTCAAAACCCTTTCCGGTTGACCTTCTCCTGTTCGATCTCGACGGCACGTTGGCGGATACCAAGGCGGATTTGGCCACGGCCGTCAATCTGACGTTGCGCGATTTCGGGTTGCCGCAGCATCCGCCGGAGCGCATTTATACGTTCGTGGGCGACGGGGTCAGGGTGCTGTTGGCCCGGGCGTTCGAGAGCCGGGGCGCCAAGGCGCTCGAAGAAGCGCTCGCGGTGTTTCGCGGACATTACCTCGACCATTTGCTCGACGAGACCCGCCTGTACCCAGGGGTCGAGAAGGTGCTGGAACATTTTGCCGGCAAAAAAAAAGGCGTGGTCACCAATAAGCCCATCGAATACACTTTGAAGCTGATGGATGGCTTGGGCGCGCGCGATCGGTTCGACGTGATCTTAGGGAGCGACGGTACGGCAAAGCTGAAGCCGCATCCCGAGATGATCGACCGGGCGCTTGGGACCGTGTCGGTGAAAGCGGAGCGCGCCGTGATGATCGGGGACAACGTCAACGACATCCAAGCCGCTCGGGCCTCCGGGGTTCGGTCAATCGCCGTGGGATACGGGTTGGGCGATCCCGCGGCCTTGCGGGCGGCTGAGCCCGACTTTTTCTGTGAGCGGATCGAGGATGTGATGGACATTCTTTCGTGAGTGGGCGCATTCGGTCTCGATTCGGGACGATCATCCCGGTCGTCTTGCTCGCCTGCGTTGGCTGCGCTACCACGCGACAGTCCGCCGCGGAGTTGAACGCCGGGCTTGCGTGGGTGGTCCCTGCCGAACGGTCCCAGGGATGGCCCTTGGCGACCGAAGACGCGGTCCGGTTGGAGCGGGTGCCGGCCGTGGTGATCGCGTGGGTGCCCTCTCCGGCGGGCCAGGGGGAGACGCCGTACCGGGCGACCCGAGCCGCTCGGGAAAGCTGGATCGCCGCGATCGAAGACAAACTCGACCGCAGCGGGTTGGTCACGCGCGCGGAGGGGAGTCCACCCGACACGTTCGACGACGGGGTGACGGTGACCGGTCTGCAAACGCTCGGGACGAACCAGCAAGCGGACGTGATCGTGTTGTTCGGCCTTGACGCGGCCGAGCGACGATATCACGTGTCGTGGCCGACCAGACCCGTATACGTGGTGGACGTGATCGAGGTGCAGACCACTGCGCGGGCGGTTGGCGTGACTCCGACGGGGCGTCCGGTGTTCACCGAAACCCAGACCGGTTTTGACGAGGGGCCGACTCGATTTGAGGACGAAGTGGAGCAGGCTTCGGGCCGGGCGGCTCTCAACGCCTTAGGTGACGCCATCGTGCGCCGTCTCAGCCAGATCTCGCCGGGAAGGGGTTCGCGATGAGGCGGGTAACGCGGAACGGACTGGTCTTGGCTGTGCTCCTATGTTGCGCGGCGCCGCGCGTCGGCGACGCGGCGTCGCTGCTGGAGGGGCGGGTCGTGGACCGGACGCTGGACAACGGGATGCGGGTGCTGATCGTGAAACGGCCGGCGGTCCCGACCGTGTCGTACAACCTCACGGTGCGGGCGGGATCGGTGGATGAACCGGGCGGACAGAGCGGATTGGCGCACTTGTTCGAGCACATGGCGTTCAAGGGGACCGAAAGGATCGGCACGCGCGACTTCTCGGCCGAGCGACCACTGCTGGAAGAACTCGATCGGCTCGAAGTCGACCTCCAACGCGAACTGGCACTTCCCCGCAACCCCGACACCAAGCGTCTCGCGGAGCTCCGTCGGCGCTTCGCCGAGGTGCAGGACCGGGCGCGCGCCCTGGTCGAGCCGAATGAGTACGGCGCGATCTACGACCGGCAGGGCGCGGTGGGCCTAAACGCGAGCACGGGCGCGGATCTGACGCGGTACGTCGTCAGCCTGCCCGCGAATCGCCTCCCGCTCTGGATCGCCTTGGAGGCCGATCGCTTCAGCCGCCCGGTGTTCCGAGAATTCTACACGGAGCGCGACGTGGTGCTGGAAGAACGGCGGTTGCGCGTGGACAACAACCCGGGCGGGAAGCTCTACGAGGCGTTCTTGACCACCGCCTTTGCCGCGCACCCCTACCGCGTCCCGACCATCGGATGGAGTTCGGAGGTGGACCGGCTGACCGCGCCCCAGGCTCGCGCGTTTTTCGAGGAACAGTATGCGCCCGCCAACGCCGTGTTGGCCATCGTGGGCGACGTGGACGTTGACGCGACGCTTCGCCAGGTGGCGGCCTCCTTCGGCGCGATTCCGGCGCGGCCCGCTCCGGCCGGCGGGGTCGCCCAAGAGCCTCGACAGGACGGCCAGCGTCGGGTCGAGGTCGAATACGACGCCCAACCGGAGCTGTTGGTGGGCTATCACCGTCCGGGAATCGATCATCCCGACGACCCGGTGTTCGATGTCATCGAGTCGCTCTTGTCGTCGGGGCGCCGCTCGCGCCTGTACGCCGAACTGGTCACGACACGCCAAGTGGCCGTGGCCGCCTCGGCATCCGCCGGTGAGCCGGGCTCCAGGTACCCGAATCTCTTCGTCCTCCGCGCGGTTCCCCGAGCGCCCCACACCCTGGACGAGGTCGAAGCCGCGCTGCTGAACGAAGTGGAACGGCTTCAGCGCGAGGAAGTGCCGGCTCGGGAGCTCGAACGGGTGATCAACCGCCTTGATGCCGGTTTGATCCGGTCGCTGCAGTCCAACGCCGGACTGGCCTCGCAGCTGGCCTACTTCGAGGCGGTGGCGGGCGACTGGCGGTACATCCTGGGCATCAGGGACCGCACCGCGGCCGTGACGGCCAAAGACGTCCAACGCGTGGCCTCCACCTGGTTGGTCAAGCGAAACCGCACCGTGGCTCGCCTGGTGCCGGCCTCCCCATCGGCGCCGTGATGCGGTTCTTGATCGCCACGGTGCTCGCGATGCTGACCGCCTCGACCCTGTGGGCGGGCTCCGAACCGCCCCCTGTGCGCCCGCAGGACCCACGGACCATGACGTTCCCCAGCGAGCCGTTTACGCCGCCCAGAGCCGAGCGGGTGACACTCCCCAACGGGATGATCCTCTACCTGCTGGAGGATCACGAGCTTCCGATCGTCAACCTGACGGCCATGATCCGCACGGGGAGCGTGTATGATCCGCCGGCCAAGATCGGGCTGGCGGAGTTGACCGGCACGGTCATCCGCACCGGCGGCACGGCGTCACGATCCGGGGACGAGGTGGACGACGAGCTGGAGTTCGTGGGCGCGGAGCTCTCGTCGTCGATCGGACAAGATGCGGGGTGGGCGTCACTCAACGTGTTGACCAAAGATTTGGACCGCGGCGTGACCTTGTTCGCGGACATGTTGATGCGGCCGGCATTCGCGCCCGAGAAAGTCGATTTGGCCAAGAAGCAAGCCATCGAAGGGATCCGGCGACGGAACGACCATCCCGGCTCGATCGTGTCGCGGGAGTTCAACAAGCTGCTGTACGGTCCCGAACACCCGTTCGCGCGGGAGAGCACCGAGGCGACGATCAACACGGTCACCCGCGACGACCTGATCGCGTTTCACCGGCGGTACTACCACCCCAATACGCTGATGGTGGCGGCCACGGGCGACTTTCAGCGGGATGACTTGATCGCTCTGCTTCGCCGGTCATTCGACGGATGGGCCTCGGAACGCGTCACGTGGCCCGCGGTGCCTCGCGTCGCCGAGCAGCCCAACGCTCGTGTGAACTTCATTGCGCGCGATGGGACGCAGACCCAGGTTCGGATGGGATGGTTGGGCATCAAGCAGTCGGACCCGGATTTTTTTGCGTTGTCCCTGCTCGACGACATCCTGGGCGGACAGGCGTTTACGAGCCGGCTGTTTCAGGAGGTGCGCACCAAGGCAGGCCTCGCCTATTCGGTGGGGAGCGCCGTCGTGCCCGGACGATTCGACCGCGGGACGATATTTCTCTACGCGCAGACCAAAACCGAGTCCACGACGCAGGCCATCGCCTCCATGCGCGAGCAGGTCGAACGGCTCCTGACCTCGCCGGTGTCTGAGCGGGAGTTGACCGACGCCAAACAGGCGTTTCTCAACTCGTTCGTGTTTTCGTTTTCCAACCCCGCGCAGATCACCAACCGTCAGATGTCGCTCGAATACTACGGCCTGCCGGCCGACTTTCTCGAGCGATTTCGATCCAACGTCGAACGGGTCACGGCGCGCGATTTGCTCCGTGTGGCCAGGCGACACCTGGTGCTCGACCGGCTCGTGATCCTCGCGGTGGGCGACGATCGGTTGTTTGAGCCGCCGCTGTCCACATTCGGCGCGGTTCGCGTGATCGACCTGGAACGCGCTTCCGCGAACGGCGAGCCCCGGGCCAAACCTTCCCTCCGCGCGCCGGTTGCTTCGCCACCTGGAATGTCCCATCGGGCCGATTAACATTCGCGCCTGGGCGCGTCAAGGCTCAGTGACGTTTTTGCAGCAGCAGCGCCGCGCCAATCGCTAGGAACAGCAAGTTGGCAGCCCAGGCAGCCACGTGAGGAGGGAGCAGGCCGCCTCGGCCCAGGGAAATGGAGAGAGAGAAAACCATCCAGTAGGACAGACCCAACAACAAACTGATCCCCACGGCCAGGCCCCACCCTCCGCGCCGCGTCTCGACCAGACCAAAGGGAACTCCGAGAAGCGCCATCACCACGGTGAGAAACGGAACCGACATTCTGGAGGCGACGTCCACCGCGTACCGTCCCGGATTGATACCGGACCGTTCGAGGTCGGCGACGTAGGACCGCAGCTTCGGATAGTTCAGGTGTTCCTCTTTGATTTCGAGCCGACTAAAATCCCCCGGCAAGGTCGATAGGTCGAGGCGCCGCTCGGCGAATCGTTCGACCCGCACCGCGCCGTCGGCATCGAACACCCGTTCGACCCCGTCGAACGCGATCCAAGCGCCCCGCTCAAAGTTCACCCGCGGCGCTTCGACCTCCCGTTCGAGGTTGAACCCGTCTCCCACTTCATAGAGTCGGACTCCCAAGAGCGCCCGGTTGGTCGGGTCCGCCATCCGAACGTTGAGGAACGTGCGGCGCTCCAACCGCACCCAGAGACGGTCGCGCTGGACCATCGAAGGGTGGGGGCGACCCTCGATCCGAACGTCCTTGACGAGTTGGGCGTGAGCGGTGGCCGTGGGGATCAGCGACCAGTTGGCGGCGAACGCGGCGGCCCCGAGGAGCAAGGCGGTCGCCACGATCGGCGCAACGACGCGCCAGAGCCCCACCCCGCAGGCTCGCAGCGCGGTGACCTCGTGCTGGCGCGACAACACGGTCATCGCCAGCACACTGGCCGTCAACGCCGCCAGGGGCAACACTTCGTACGCAGCCCGGGGCAGCCTGAGCGCGAAATACGCGATCATCGCGGCGGCCGCGGGTTGATGTTCGCTGAACTTCCCGAACTTGCTGAAGACGTCGCTGACCAGGTAGATCAGCACGAGCCCGCCCAAGGTCAGACCGACGAGCCGAAGATAGTGCCGAGCGAGATATCTGAAGAGAATGGGCATCGCTGATCCCGTGCGCCGCTACCCGCGGCGCGGTGCTCCGCGATCCATGCGCCACACGAGCAGCATCGTGGCCGCGGCGAGGACGGCGTTGGGTACCCAGGCGGCGGCCGGAGCCGGCAGCCAGGCGCGGGCGGCGATGGTGTCGGCTCCGATCAACAAGAGGTAGTACGCGCCCACCACCAACACCCCGAACCCGAATCCGCTCATCCGGCCGGTGTGGGCGGTCGACAGGCCGAGCGGCACTCCGAGCAGGCCGAGCCAGAACGTCGCGAGTGGGAACGCCAGGTCCTTATACGCGGTGAAGATCGCTCGCTCGGTCTCGGCGGACACGCCCCCGCTTTGCCGACGTTCCTCGTCCGCCCGGGCGCGCAACGCGGAGATCGAGCGCGGCGGGCCTCCCGGCTCCCCGGCGGAACCGAGCCGCGACGAGTCGAGTCGCAACTCGTAGCTTTCGAACCGCGCGATCTGATACCGATCGTCCGCTTCATCGCGCTGCGTGCGGTGAATACTGCCGCGGTGCAACCGCAGGCTGGCGCCCGGCTCACCGCCGCCGTTGAGGAACGTGCCGCGCCAGGCCAAGATCAGCCATTCCGATCCGTCGGCGCGCTCGTCCACGATCAACACGCCTTCGATCTGATTGGGGCTGGGGACGCGCTCGACGTACAGGGTCATGCCGTCGAGGGCTTCGCTGAATGTTCCCTCCACCACGGCGAGCGTGGCGTGCTGTTTCAGCAGATCCGAGGTCAGGCGGCGGAAGGACGCGCCGCTCCAGGGCTGCCCATAGAGCGACAGCGCGTAAGCCGCCGCGCACAGGCACGCGGCGAACACGCCGACCGGCCACAGCAGGCGGCGCGTGGGAGACCCGGCCGCCCGCAACGCCAGGATCTCACGGTCGGCGGACAGACGGTTGAACGCCCCGATCGTGGCCATCAACGCCGCCACCGGCAGCGTGATGACGAAGAAGGCCGGAAGCAGGGTGGCGAAGATCCGGGCCAACACGCCGATCTCCACCCCTTGGTTGACCAGGAGGTCGATCAGCCTCAGCGCCTGCTGGGTGACGAGCAAAAACGCGAGGACCGCCACGCTGAGCGTAAAGGGAACCACCAATTCCTTGAGAAGATAGCGCGTGATGATCGTCAACTGAGCCCCCGGGACACGGCGCGGTCACTATAACGGAAGCCCAACCGCGGTGCAACGCGCGCCGAAAAGGGCGAAATTCTTGACACTCCGATGCCCTATGTTACAGTGTGGGTCGCCGACCGGCTGACACTTCCTGGAGGTTCCGTGGCATCGGACAAGAACTCCATCATCCTCAACGCCCAACGTTTAACTGCCAAAGGTGAGATCGACAAGGCGATCGAGGCGTGGAAAACGCTCATCGCCGAAACGCCGAACGACGGCAACATTTACAACACGGTCGGCGACCTGTACCTGAAGAAAAACGCCAAAGCCCAGGCGATCGAAGCCTTCCTCAAAGCTGGAACGACCTTTCAGGACGCCGGCTTTGCGCTCAAGACCATCGCGGTTTACAAGAAGATCATTAAACTCGACCCCACGCGCATGGACGTGGTGCTCAAACTGGCCGACGTCAACGCCGAACGCGGGATCGTGGGGAACGCGGTCGAAGATTACCTGAAGGTCGCGCGCCACCAGCTCAAGGAAGGCCGCGTCAAGTCCGCGATCGAGGTGTACCGGAAGATCGCCGCGTTGGACCAGAGTAATCCGACCATCGGGTTGAAGCTCGCCGAGTTGTGCCACAAGGAGGGCATGCTCGACGAAGCCAGGGAAGAGCTGACCCGGGTCGCCACTTTCCTGGAAAGCGCGGGGCGAACGGACGAGCTCGCGCAGGTGCGCGCCAGACTCGCGGAGTTGGGGCTCGAGCGCGTCTCCGCCGCGGCGCCTCCGGAACCCACGTTCGAAGTCGAACGGGCGTCGCTCGCCGAAGGCAGCGCGGAAGAGACCACGATGATGACGGACGCGGAGCCGCCGCGAGCGGCGGGCGCCCCGCCCGCGGACATCGCCGCGCCGGATCCGGTCCAGGCTCCGCCGGCGCCCGAGCTGTCCCGACTAAAAACCGCGCAGGAGTTCGACGAAACCACGCACGAGCGGCTGCGCGACGCGCTGACGGAAGCGGATGTGTACGTGAAGTACGGGATGGTGGACAAGGCGATCGCTCACGTCAAAGCGCTGGCGCAACACGATCCCAACGACGTGGCGATCCAGTTGAAACTGAAAGAGCTCTACATCGTCCATGGCGACACACGCGCCGCCGCCGAAGTGTGCCAGCGCGTTGCGGAACTCTACAGAACGTTGGGACAGGACGCCGAGAGCGAGGCGATCCTCCGCGAAGCCGCCGAGTTGAGTCCCGACTCCTCGGTGGTCCCCTCTGGGGACGAGCAGCCAGAGGCGGCGGGTCAGTCGGAAGAACCCGCGGGTGTTGCTGGCCCAGCCTCGTCCGACCCCGCAGCCAACGACGCACTCGAGCAGGATCTGGCCGAAGCCGACTTCTACTTTCAGCAGGGGTTCGACGAGGAAGCCCGTCGTTTGTTCAGCGCGATCCTGAAGAAGGAGCCTGGTCATGCCCTGGCCGTCCAGCGTCTGGGAGAACTCGACTCGCGGGCGGCAAGCGCTCAGCCCGCGAGTGCGGCGGGCCACGCGCCCTCAGAACATGAGCTCGAAGGGACTTCCCGTACGGTGCGACCATCAGAGTTGGAGGAAACCAGCCTGGGAGCGAGCCTGACCCTCCAGGAGCCGCCAGTCATTGCGGGCGCTCAGCCCCCAAAGAGCGCGAACCCACCGGGAGAAACGACCAAGGAAGAAGAGTACATCGACCTGGTGGAAGCCTTGCGGGAGGACATGGAGCGAAGCCTGCCTCCCGAGGAACCCGAGGAACTCAGCCAAGAGTTGTCCGCCGAGCGCGAACTGGAGAACGTGTTCCGAAAGTTTCAGAAAGGCGTCCAAGAACAATACGGGAAGGAAGACTATGAGACCCACTATAACCTCGGGGTGGCCTACCGCGAGATGGGCTTGTTGAACGAGGCGATCTCCGAGTTTCGGTTGGTCCTCAAGTCTCCGGACCGGTTGATTGCAGCCACCTCGATGATCGCGTCCTGTTACCGGTCGAAGGGCGCGCTCCCTCGCGCCGAGGAAACCTTGCTGGAGATCCTGAACAAGCCGGAGTACGCCGAGATGGAGGGCATCGCCGGGCTGGCGTTCGAACTGGGACAGATCTTGGAAGTCCAGGGAAGGAACGACGACGCGCTGGCGCAGTACTACCGCGCCAAAGAGCTCGAACCGGGGCATCAGGAAGCCGTCAACCGGATCGCTCAACTCGAGCGGCGCAGCGCGGGCCCACCCCAGGCCGCGCCGGCGCCTAAACCGACGACGGGAGGCAAGCGTGCGCCGGAAGCCCCGCAGCCCGCGCGCCAGGATGCGCGAAGAGACCGGAAAAAAGTCTCGTACCTGTAACACGTAAGGAGGCGTCGTGAGCTATCTGGAATACTACCAACTTCGAGAGCATCCGTTTTCCACCTCGGTCGACACGCGGTTCTACTACAACAGCCAACAACACAACGACGCCTTGGTCCGGCTGATGTACGCGGCTACCGAACGTAAAGGGTTGGCGGTATTGGTCGGGGACGTGGGCACCGGGAAGACCACACTCGCGCGCCGGCTGCTCGACCAACTCGACGACGCGCAGATCGAGGCGGCGCTGCTGATCATCGTGCACGCGGCGGTCACTTCGCAGTGGTTGCTCAAGAAGATCGCGACCCAAATGGGAGTGGAACAGCCGGCTGACGATTCGCCCACCGTATTGAGTCAGTTGTCCCAGCGATTGGTGGAGCTTTTCGAACAGGGGAAGAAGGTCGTGGTATTGATCGACGAGGCGCAGATGCTCGCCAACCGCGAGGTGATGGAGGAGTTTCGCGGGATTTTGAACATGGAAATCGACGGGCAGAAATTGATCACGTTCATCCTCTTCGGTCTGCCCGAACTCGATCAAGTGCTCGCCCTGGACGGTCCGTTGGCCCAGCGCGTCGCCATCCGCTTCCAACTCCGCGCGCTCAGCGAAGCCATCACCAGGGATTACATCATGTTCCGGCTCAAGGTCGCGGGCGCCCAGAGCGCACCCTTTACCCCCGGGGCGATCGCGGCGATCCATCGCGTCACCGGCGGAACCCCCAGGGTGATCAACACCCTCTGCGACAACGCGCTCCTGGAGGGGTACCTCCGGAAGCGTACTCCGATCGACGAAGGGTTGATCCAGGAACTTGCCGGCGACTTAAAGCTCGACGTCTCGCTGCCCTCGGCCGCTTGACCCCGTAGGCTTGCATTTTGGGGGCCCATTCGATAGGGTAGCGCCCACGCTCGAATCGGTACGCCCGGGCACCAAAGATCCAGCCGAGGCAGTACCCCGTCCATAGGAATGGCCAAACGCGTTTTCATCAAGACGTGGGGTTGTCAGATGAATGAACACGATGCCGAACGCATGGCCGGCCTCGTGGCGCCGCTCGGTTACGCGCTCACCGCGACCCCGGACGACGCAGACCTCATCCTCCTCAACACCTGCAGCATTCGCGACAAGGCCGAACAGAAGGTATACAGCGACCTGGGGCGCCTGACGGCGCTCAAATCGGAACGGCCCCACGTCGTGATCGGCGTCGCGGGCTGCGTGGCCCAGCAGGAAGGCGCCGCGCTGGTTCGCCGCGTACCCGCGGTTGACATGGTCTTCGGATCCAAGAGTATCGAGAAGCTCCCCGAGCTGTTGAATCGGGCGTTGACCGTGCACGGTCCGGTGGTGTGTACCGACGATCCCATCGGGATCGCGCCCACGTTGCCAGCGGATCGCCGAGAGCGGGTCCGCGCCTGGGTATCGATCATGGAAGGATGCGAGAACGCGTGTGCGTTTTGCGTGGTGCCCGCCGCGCGCGGACGCGAGCGTAGCCGGTTGAGCCGGGAGGTGTACGCGGAGATCGCCGCGTTGTGCGCGGACGGTTGTCGCGAGGTGACCTTGCTCGGACAGAACGTCAATTCGTACGGTCGCACCTCCGAGGAAGGGGTGGATTTCGCCGATTTACTGGGCATCATTCATCCCATCGAGGGACTGGCGAGGATCAGGTTCACCACGTCGCACCCCAACGCCATGACGCCCAAACTGATCGACGCGTTGGCGCGCCTCCCCAAGATGTGCCGGCACCTTCATTTGCCGCTGCAGTCGGGCTCGGACCGGACGCTGGCCCGCATGCGGCGTGATTACACGGTGACGGACTATCTGGCGGTCGTAGACGCGCTCCGAGCGGGTCTACCCGACCTCGCGTTGACCACGGATATCATCGTGGGGTTTCCCGGGGAAACAGACGAGGATTTCGTCGCGACCACGGGGGTGCTCGAGGCCATTGAATTCGACAATATCTTCGCGTTCAAATACTCCCGGCGGCCGCGCACCGAGGCGCTGTCCCTGGACGGGCACGTGGCGGAACCCGAGAAGGACCGGCGACTGCAGGAGGTGTTGGCCGTGCAGCGGCCCATCACGCAGCGCAAGAACCAGGCGTACCAGGATCGTGTCGAGGACGTCCTGGTGGAAGGACCCAGCAAGACCGACCGCTCACGCCTCGCGGGCCGAACCTCGAGCAACCGGACGGTGAACTTCGACGGCCCGACGTCGTTGATCGGGGAGATCGTGTCGCTTCGAATTACGCGCGTCAAGGCGAATTCCCTGGAGGGGAGCCTGTGCTCGTGAAGCCGGAGGATGCGCGGGACCTGGCGTTGCCCCGGCCGACCGCCCGCGCGATCACCGTGTGGTGGGTCACCGTGACGGTGTATGCCGGAGCGATATTTGGGGCGTCTTCGACACCGCATCCGCTCGGCGTCCACACTCTTCCCCCGTTCGTGGACAAGGTGGTTCACGCCCTGGTGTACGGCGGTTTGTCCTTCACGGTCTGGATGGCGCTGCGATCATCCGCACCAAGCGCATCGACCAGGCGCCTTTCGTTGTTTGCGATCGTGCTGACCGCGTTATACGGGTTGACCGACGAGGTCCATCAGTCGTTCGTGCCGGGACGGAGTATGGAGATGCTCGACCTCGCGGCGGATGCGGGGGGCGCGGGCCTCGTTCAGGGCGGCATGTCGTACGGCCGGCGGTCGCGCGGACCAAACCCCGGGAACCCGACGCCGTGACGTCTCCTCACCTGCACGCGGTGATCTTGGCCGGGGGAAGTGGCACGCGGTTCTGGCCGCTGTCCCGGCGGCTGGCTCCCAAACAGCTCCTGTCGTTGACGGGCGACCGCACCATGCTCCAAGACACCGTACTCCGAATCGCTCCCGTCGTGGCGGCTGACCGCACGTGGGTGGTGACGGGCTGCGACGTGGCCGACGAAGCGCGTCGCCAGTTGCGCCTCATCGGCGCGGGGGCGACGGTGGTGGCGGAGCCCGTGGGCCGGAACACGGCCCCGGCCATCGCGGTCGCAGCACACCGATTGATCGCCGCGGATCCCGACGCGATCATGATCGTCCTGCCTGCGGACCACGCGATCGCCAAACCCGAAGCGTTCCGCGAATGCCTGGACCACGCGTCCGCGGTAGCGGGCAACGGCTATCTGGTGAGCATCGGCATCGTACCCCGGCGCGCCGAAACTGGGTACGGGTACATCAAACAGGGCGACGCGCTGCCTGAGAGTGGGCGCCGCGAAGGTGGTCGCGGCGCGTTCCGGGTCGCTCGGTTCGTGGAAAAGCCGGATCGCGTCACGGCCGAGCGGTACGTGGGCGAAGGGGGCTACTTGTGGAATTCGGGCATGTTCGTCTGGCGCGCCTCCGTCATCCTGGATGAATTGGCGCGTCACGCCCCGGGAGTATCCGCAGCCGCCTCCCGCATCGCCGAGGCCATGAGCTCCGGCGCGGACGACACGCGACTCCGGGCGCTTTATGAAGCGGCGGAGGCCGTGTCCATCGATTACGCGGTGCTGGAGCGATCCACCCGTGTGGCGGTGGTGCCGGCGGAATTCGGGTGGAGCGACGTGGGGAGTTGGGCGGCGCTCGACGACGTGGCGGTCAAGGACGAGCGCGGCAACGTGCTCAGCGGACGGGTGGTCGACGTGGACAGCCAACGCTCGATCGTGTACGCGCAGGATCGAGTGGTCGCCACGATCGGATTGAACGATCTGATCGTCGTGGACACTCCGGACGCCACGTTGGTCTGCGCCAAGGACCGCGCGCAGGACGTGCGCAAGGTCGTGGATGCGCTCGAAGCGCAACGCGCCCAGGAGCACATCGTCCATAAAACCGTGCAGCGCCCGTGGGGAGCGTACACCGTGCTGGGTGAGGGACCGGGCTACAAGATCAAATGGATCGTCGTGAACCCCGCCTCTCGCCTGAGCCTGCAAATGCACCGCCGCCGCAGCGAGCATTGGGTGGTGGTGGCCGGTACCGCGCGGGTGACGTGCGGGGAGCGCACCTACGACGTCAGGACCAACGAGAGCACCTACATCCCGCCGGAGACCAAACACCGCCTCGAGAACGTGGATCCTCAAGTTCCACTTGAAATCATCGAGGTCCAGAACGGTCCGTACCTGGGGGAAGACGACATCCAGAGGTTCGATGATGACTTTGGAAGGAAATAGGCCGACGATCGAACCATGAGCATCTATCGCGAATACGACATTCGGGGCGTGGTCGGGACGGACCTGACGTTTGACGTAGCGGAACAGGTCGGCGCGGCCTACGGGACAACCATCCGCCGGACCGGGGGTTCCAAGGTCACACTCGCGCGCGATGTGCGGGACCACTCGGCGCCGTTGCGGGATCGACTGGCCAAGGGCATTCTCTCCACCGGGGTCGATGTGATTGACTTGGGCGTCTGCCCCACGCCGCTTTTGTACTACTCGCTGTTTCACTTAACGGTGGACGGCGGGGTGATGATCACCGGGAGCCACAACCCGCCCGAGTTTAACGGCCTCAAACTGTGCGTGGGCAAAGAAGCGATTTATGGCGACGCGATCCAAGCGCTGCGCAAGCTGGTCGAGACGGACACACGCGAGAGCGGCAACGGTCACGCGTCGGCGTACGCGATTATTCCCCCCTATTTGAAAGAGATCACCCAACAGTTCGCGCCCGCGGTCTCGGCTGCGAAGCCTCGGCCCCTGCGCGTGGCGGTCGACTCGGGCAATGGCGTGGCGGGTTTGGTGGCGCCGGCCCTGCTCCGCGCCGTCGGATGCGAGGTCATCGAACTGTACAGCGAGCCGGACGCGCGGTTCCCGCACCACCACCCGGATCCCACCGTGCTCGACAACCTACGGGACCTCATGGCCGCGGTGGTGCGGGAACGGGCGGACCTCGGGATCGCGTACGACGGAGACGCGGACCGCATCGGGGTGGTGGATGAGCGGGGTGAGGTCCTTTGGGGAGATCGCCTCCTGGCCCTGCTGGCCGGGCCGGTGTTGGCCGACCACCCGGGCGCGCCGGTGATCGCGGAGGCCAAGTGCTCGCAGGTGCTCTACGATGAAATCGCCAAACGCGGCGGCCAGGGCGTGATGTGGAGAACCGGCCACTCGGTCATCAAAGCGCGGATGAAGGAATTGTCCGCCCCGCTGGGCGGGGAAATGAGCGGGCATCTGTTTTTCGCCGACCGCTACTACGGCTACGACGACGCCATGTACGCCTCGTGCCGCGTGATCGAATTGTTGGTGCGCGAAGGCCGACCGATGTCCGAACTCGCATCGCGTTTGCCCAGCACCATCGTCACACCCGAGATCCGCGTGGATTGTCCCGACGCGCAGAAGTTCGAGGTGGTGGGTCGGCTGCAGGCGTTTTTTCGCGACGCGGTGAAGCGGCCGTCCGCGTTTCCGCTGCCGATTCTCGAGGTCATTGACGTGGACGGCGTGCGGGTCCGTACGCCGCACGGATGGGGCCTGGTGCGCGCTTCCAACACCCAGCCGGTTCTGGTGTCGCGGTTCGAAGCCGACACGGAGCAACACCTCTCCGCGATCAAATCGGCGATGGAGTCGCGGGTCAAGGAGTGCTGGTCCGCCTCCTGATCGTTGCGGCGTTGCTGCTCGGGGCGTGCCGCGGCCCAATCACCTCCGACGCCAACACCTTTCGCCTCGTTCTTTCCAACGAACCCCCCACGCTCGACTGGTCGCTGGCCACTGACAGCGTTTCGATCACCGTGATCGAGAATCTCATGGACGGGTTGACGCGATTCGATCACGACCTGCGTCCGGTACCGGCGGTGGCGTCGTCGTGGGACGTGTCGGACGATGGCCGGCGATACCTCTTTCACCTCCGCCCGGACGTCACGTGGTCCGACGGCGCGCCCGTCACCGCAGACCAGTTCGAATACGCCTGGAAGCGCCTGCTCGATCCAAAAACCGCGGCGCAATACGCGTATTTCTTGTATCCGGTGGCCAATGCCAGGGCGTACAACACGGGCAAGAACGCCGACCCGTCGAGTGTCGGGGTCAAGGCTCGTTCCGCAACGGAACTTGAAGTGATACTTGAACAGCCGCTGGTGTATTTCCCGAGCCTCACGACCTTTATGGTGACGTTTCCGCAGCGCCGAGAACTCATCGAACGGTACGGCGACCAGTGGACCGAGCCGGGGCATTTGGTGACCAACGGCCCGTTTCGCCTGGACGAGTGGTGGCACGAATACCGTCTCGTGCTCTCGGCCAATCCCCGGTACTACGGGGGCAAACCCCGAATCGATCGCGTCAAGATGTACGTGGTCAACGAGCGGACCACCGAGCTCACGCTGTATGAGACCGGGGATCTGGACTATGCGCAGCTTCCGCCGGAATCCATCCCGACCTTTGAAGGCACGCCGGAGCACCGGCGCGTGCCCATCCTGCGCGGCTACTACGTGGGGTTCAACGTGACCAAGCCGCCGTTCACCGACCCGCGCGTGCGACAGGCGTTCGCCCTGGCCATAGACCGCGACGAGCTTCCTAAGATCTTGCGGGGCGGAGAACGCGCCGCCAACAGTTGGGTGCCGCCCGGCATGCCGGGATACGAGCCAGACGTGGGACTGCGGTACGACCCCCAACGCGCGCGGCGCCTGTTGGCTGAAGCCGGTTTTCCCAAGGGCAAGGGCCTGCCGGTCATCGAGTACGTCTACAACACGGGTCCCATCAACACCTTGATCGCCGAGAACCTGCAGGCACAGTGGAAACGTACGCTCGACATCGACGTCAGGTTGGACAACTTGGAGTGGAAGGTCTACTTGAAACGGTTGGACCAGGATGCGCCGGCCATGTTCCGGTTGGGGTGGGGGGCTGATTATCCGGATCCGGACAACTTCCTCGCCCTGTTCACCGCGGACTCGGGCAACAACCACTCACGATGGGCCAATGCCAAGTACGATGCGCTGGTCGCCCAGGCTGCGAGCGAACCGGACCCCGGCCGTCGGTTGGCCATGTATCGGGAGGCCCAGCGGATTCTGACGGAACAGGACGTGCCGATCATCCCCTTGTTCACTCACGTCAACAACGTCCTGGTGAAGCCGTGGGTCCGCGGGTTCGACCTGAACGCGATGGAGATTCTCTCGCTGCAAGGCGTCTCTATGGGAGCCCGTCCATGAACGGGCTCCGAGTCCGGGAGTACTCGGACCACCTGGAAGGCAGACGCATATGATCCGGCTCGTCCTTCGCCGCGCAGGATGGGGGATCGGCGTCCTGTGGCTGGTGGCCACGCTCACCTTCGCGCTCCTGCGCGTGGCGCCCGGCGGTCCGTTCGATTCCGAAAAACAATTGCCGCCCGAGATTCTGGCGAACGTCGAAGCCAAATATCACCTGGATGAGCCCCTTTGGTTGCAGTACGCGCGCTACCTCGGGGGCCTTGCGCGCGCGGACTTGGGCCCCTCATTCAAATACCTGGGCCGCGACGTGTCGATGATTTTGGCCGAAACGTTTCCGGTCTCGTTCGCGCTCGGCGTGATTGCACTGGCCGTGGCCGTCGTCCTGGGCCTGGGGTTCGGGGTCGCGGCCGGGAGCCGGCCCGATACGTGGATCGACCGCGGAGGCATGTTGCTCGCAACTGCCGGCGTGGCATTCCCCAACTTCGTGCTCGGCGTGGTGCTGGTCCTGCTGGTATCGCACCGGCTCCACTGGCTTCCTCCGGCGTTGTGGGAGGGGCCTCGATATCTGATCCTGCCCGCGGTGACGCTCGGGGTCGCTCCCGCCGCGTACATTGCACGGCTGACCCGCGCCAGCCTGCTCGACGCGTCGCGACAGGACTACCTCAAGACCGCGCATGCCAAAGGCCTGAGCAGTCGCGCTGTGTTGCTGGTGCACCAACTGCCCAATGCCTTGATGCCGGTGATCACGATCCTCGGGCCGCTGACCGCGGCGTTGATTACTGGCTCGTTCGTGGTGGAGTACTTGTTCGCGATTCCCGGCATGGGTCGTTTCTTCATTACCGCGGTGACCAACCGCGACTACCCGTTGATCATGGGCGTGACGCTGCTCTATGCCGCGTTGCTGGTGTTCGCGAATCTCATCGTCGATCTCGCGACCGCGTGGCTCGATCCCAGAGTCCGGATCCACTGAGCGAACGCGTATGACCGGATTCAACGTCGTGGTGATCGTGCTGGTGGTGTTCGCGGCCGCCTTCGCGCCGGTGCTCGCCCCGTATCCCTACGATGCGCAGGACACCGCGGCGCTCTACGCCCCGCCCTCGACCAGCCACTGGATGGGCACCGACCGTCTGGGCCGCGACCTGTTCTCGCGCGTGATCTACGGCACGCGCACGTCATTGCTGATCGGATTGTGCTCGGCCCTGGTTGCCCTGGCGCTGGGCACGGCGTACGGCGCAATCTCGGGCTACATCGGAGGACGGACGGATCAGGTGATGATGCGCGGGTTGGAGGTGCTGTACGCGTTGCCCGACCTGCTCGTGATCATCTTGTTGGGCGTGTTGTTGGGCCGGGGCACAGTCAGCATGGTCGCGGCGATCAGCCTGGTAGGGTGGATGACGGTCGCGCGGCTCGTGCGGGGAGAGATGCTGCGCTGGCGCGAGCAACCGTTCGTGGAAGCGGCCCGAGCCACGGGCGCGAGCCACGGCCGCATCCTGCTGCGCCATCTCTTGCCCCAGACGATCGGACCATTGATCGTCACCCTGACGTTCCGTATCCCCGCGGGCATCCTGGCCGAGTCCACGGTGAGTTTCGTAGGCCTGGGCATCGCCCCGCCGCAGACCAGTTGGGGCAGCCTGGCCGGGGAGGGATGGTCGGCCATCAAGTTCTACCCGCACGTGATCTTGTTCCCAAGCCTGGTGATCTTCATCACCATGCTCGCATTCAACCTACTGGGCGATCGTTTGCAAGACGTGTTGGACCCGGCCAGAAGTCGACGGCCGATATCGTAAGACCTCGTCACGAGAGTGGTCTCACGCGGTTCCTTAAAGGCTGCTCAAAAAGCTCCCGCTGCAAGGCCGCAAGGGAGGAGGAAACCGGAGCGTACTGGGTCGTACGTGAGGATTTGCCGAGGACGGCGAACCGAGCGGTCGCGTCTTCGACGCGCATTCCATTCCGTGTCCCTGATGGGTCACGGTGCGGTTTCCGACGACCGAGAATCTGCACTGCGCCGCAGGCGCAGCATGGAATCGTCCGTCTCCCTGCAGATGGCGAAGCAGCGCAGCAGAGGGACTTTTTCAGCAGCCTGCTACGGGACGATTTTGAGGATCTCTCCCGCGTAGTCCACCACGTACAGTTCGCGCTGCTCGTCCTCACCGAACGCGGAAATGCTTCGGTCGCTTTCCAGTAGTTTTTGCTGTTCGATCACCGCGCCCCCGTCGTACCGGAGCCCCCAAATTCGTCCGTTGCCGAAGTCTCCGTAGACGTACACACCGCATAGCGAGGGGATGGCGCTCCCGCGGTAGACGCGGCCGCCGATCACGGTCGTGCCTTCCGAGCGGGGGTAATCGATGATCGGAGGTTCGAACCCAGCCGGTTTGCACTTGGGGTTCACGCCCGGGGTGCAGATCGTTCCCTCCATCACGTTCCACCCGTAGTTGCCGCCTTTGGTGATGAGGTCGATCTCTTCGCGGTCCCTTTGGCCCACGTCGCCGGCGAAGAGGCGCCCAGTAACGGGATCGAACGCGAAGCGCCATGGGTTGCGAAGTCCAAACGCCCAGATCTCCCCCGCGGCCCCCTTGCGCTTTACGAACGGATTATCGGGTGGAACCCCGTAGGATTTTTTCCCTTGTGAGCGGTCCACATCGATGCGTAGGATCTTTCCCAGCATCGTTGACAGGTCTTGCCCATTGCCGTCCGGGTCATTGCCCGATCCTCCGTCGCCAAGGGCGATGTACAGCATGCCGTCGGAGCCGAACGCGATGTCCCCGCCGTTGTGGTTCGAATAGGGTTGCGGAACAGTCAACAGGATTCGCTCGATCCTCCCGTCGGCCTGATCCAGGTGGTCACTCACACGAAATTCCGAAATCGCGGTGTGCAATCCCCCTGTGCGCGTCGTGTAATTCACGAAAAAGCGGCCGTTTTCGGCGAAGTTGGGATGAAACGCCAACCCCAGCAGTCCAAGTTCGCCGCCAGACGCCACCCGGTCGCTGATGTCGAGAAAGGGCTTGGACCCGCTCTGTCCGGGTTTCCGGACCTGGATCGTTCCGCGCTGCTCGACGACGAAGAGCCGCCCTGATCCGTCACCCGTGGAATAGAGACCGACCGGGTTCTTGAAGCCGGAAAGGGCCGTGACCAGCCGGATCGTGGGCATGGGCGGAAAAGGATCGGGAGTGGCGCACGGGGCGGGCGCGGCGCCGGCTTGACCGGTGGCGAGCAGACCTAGGCCCGAGGCGGCGAGGCTCAGGGACAGACGGTGACGAAGCGAGCGGAGCATGGCGTAATCCTTTCCTCTGGCGGATGGACGATGTTTGAGGCCCGATGATGGCAGAGTTTTTCGCCGAGGTCTAGTCCCCATCCCCCGCGGATGGCGGAAAAACGGGCTTTGCAGGGAGGCCGAGGTTACGGGGGGGGTGGTTACCGTGGGAGCGACGGGGGGATGACGACCACCGGGTCGCTGCTGAGCGAACGGATGAACGCGAGGAGATCGGCCTTGTCTTGCTCGCTCAACAGATCGAGCGGGGTGATGAGGGGATGGCGATGGGCCGGGCGGCCTTCGGCTTTGACGTAGAAATCCAGCACCTCTTCCAACGTCGCGAACATGCCGTTGTGCATGTAGGGCGGGCTATCGGCAACCTGCCGAAGCGACGGAGTCCGGAACGTCTCCATATCCTCGTCGTTCAGAGTCACGGCGAACCGGCCTGAGTCCTCGGGCATGTTGTCGCGCTTCGGGAGCCCCAAGGCGTGAAACTGGTTGTCCGTGAAATTGGGTCCGTGGTGGCACGTCACGCACTTGGCCCGCTCGTTGAAGATGCGCACCCCGCGTTTGGCCGAATCCGACAGAGCCGACTCGTCGCCTGCCATGAACCGGTCCCACGGCGAATGGTTCGAGATGATCGTGCGTTCAAAGGCTGCGATCGCTTGTGCGATGCCGTCCACGCCGACGCCGGTTCCGAACACCGCCCGAAAAGCGGCGACGTAGCCGGGCACGGCGTTGAGTTCGGCGACGAGCTGCCGGAGGTCCTCGCCCATCTCGATCGGATTTTGGATCGGTTCCAAGACCTGCTGTTCCAGTGACGAGGCTCGTCCGTCCCAAAATAAGTGCGTGCGATAGGCGACGTTATAGAGCGATGGGACGTTGCGCGTTCCGAACTGCCCTCGGATGCCTTTCGCAACCCGTTGGCCGTTGGAGAATCCCAATGCGGGCACGTGGCAGGACGCACACGCGATCGTATTGTCCTTGGACAACCGCGGGTCGAAAAATAGGGTCTTGCCCAGCTCGATTTTCGCCGGGGTCTGGAGGTTGAGCGCCGGTGTCGGCGGCGCGAGCAGGGGATAGAGATGAAACGGCGGATTGGGCAGCGTGTCGTACAGGGTCTGCGGCGGGTAGGCGTCGGATTTCTTGGGCCGGGCCGCTTCGAGTGGCGATGCCGCGAGCATTGTAGTGTGAAGCACGAAAACTATGGCGACAAGCCGAGTGATCATCGAGTGATCGTCATAAGCCCGGTCAGGAATGCGCCAGATGCAAGGCGGAGCGAGCACCGCACCGCAGCGTACTGGGTGCGTACGTGAGGAGCGGATGCGCAGCGACAACGCCGCAGATGGCCATTCATGGACGGGCTCTTAGTAAATGAGGCGAGCGAGCTTTTCGCGGTACTCCTCGGCGAGCGGACTTCGCGCGCCGACCACTTCAAAGATCTGGAGCATCATCTTGCGCGGCGCATCGTCCTTGTAGTGGCGGTCCTTCTTGAGGATGGCCAGATACGCGTCGAGCGCGTCGCGGTAGCGTTGGGCGGCGGCGTACCGAGCCGCGAGTTGAAATCGCGATTCCAGGTCCGCGGGATCGCGGTTGACCGCGACTTCCAATTCCGCGAGGGATGGACCGGCGCCTCCGACGCTCGCCAGATCGATCCGTGCTTTAAGCGCTACCACGTCGTCGCGAAGCTGGAGCGGACCCGGCATGCGGTCGTAGGCAGCCGTCGCGTCGGCCCACCGCGCCAAGTGCACCAGCACGCGCAGTTCGCCGACGGCTGCGGCCGCGTGGTGCGGATCCACGGCCAGGGCTTCACGGTAGGCGTTGAGCGCCTCCTCCCATTGCTTCTCGACCTCCAGCGCCGCTCCTGCGTCGGCCAGACCATCCGCCTTGGTGGGGACCAACCGTTGGATGAATTGCCGGATGGCCGATTCCGGCAGCGCGCCCACGAATTCATTGACGACCTTTCCCTTCCAGAACGCTTTCACGTTGGGGATGGTCTGGATGCGGTAGCGCTGGGCCAGGTTCAGATTGCGATCCGTGTCGACCTTGGCGAGCAGCGCCTTGCCCTCGAAGTCCTCGACGACCTCCTCGAGGATCGGCCCCAGATACCGGCACGGTCCGCACCACTCGGCCCAGAAGTCCACCAACACCGGCACCTGGCGCGAACGCGCAATCACGCGCTCCTCGAACGTCGCCTCATCCGCGTCAAAGATCCAATCAGTGTCCGTCATAAGGGCAGCAGTCTAAATCAACTTAGTGATGAGCGGCAAGGAGGAAATCCGAAGTAACGCAGTTCCCGCGAAAGCGGAGGCTGGTGAGGAACGCGTCAGACGCCCCCTCGGGGACTTCCGGCATTTCGATTGCTGAAGGTGGGTCGCAAGGCGGAGCGAGCGCCCGCACCGCAGCGTACTGGGTCGTACGTGAGGCGAGTGGCGCCACGAAGAAGTGGCGCCAAGCCACGAGCGCCGCCGAGACGGTGAGGCGGCCGTGATACCTTGAGAGCGACAACGCCGCGGATGACCGTTCATCGCCAGCCTCTACAAAGGGGAACGGCGCAGGCGTAAGGAGTTGGCAATCACCGACACCGAACTAAAACTCATCGCCGCACTCGCCCAAATCGGGCTGATCAGCACGCCGACAAAGGGGTAGAGCAATCCCGCCGCCACGGGGACGCCCACCGTGTTGTACACGAACGCAAAGAACAGGTTCTGTCGGATCGTACGCATGGTGGCGCGGCTCAGATGGCGCGCTCGCGCGATGGCCCGCAGATCGCCTTTGACCAGCGTGACGCCGGCACTCTGCATCGCCACGTCGGTTCCAGCGCCCATCGCGATCCCCACGTGCGCCTGCGCCAGGGCCGGGGCGTCGTTGACGCCGTCTCCGGCCATGGCCACGATCCGGCCCTCGGCCTGAAGCGCTTTGACGATGTCCAACTTGTGCTCCGGAAGGACCTCCCACCGGACGTCGTCGAGGCCCAAGCGAGCGGCAACCGCCTGCGCCGTGACCCGCGAATCACCCGTGACCATCACGAGACGCAACCCTTCGCGCCGCAACTGCTGGATGGCTTCGGGCGTGGTGGATTTGATCGGGTCGGCGACCGCGAACAGGCCCGCGGGCTTGCCGTCCACGCCGAGCCAGACCACGGTGTCCCCGTCACGGCGCCGAGCCTCGGCCCGCGGCAAGAGTTCACTCAACGCGATGCCTTGCGAGTCCATGTACGCCTGGGTTCCGAGCACGACGCGTTTCCCGTCCACCGTTCCCATCACCCCGCGGCCGGTCGCGGACGCGAATCCGTCCACTTTGGAGAGCCGAAGTCCTTTCGCTGCCGCGCCCGCCACGATCGCCGCGGCCAGCGGGTGTTCGCTCGCCTGTTCCAAGCTGGCCGCGATTCGCAGGATGTCGTCGGCGCCGAAGCCCGGCCCCGCGTCAACGTCCGTCAGTTTGGCTTTTCCTTCGGTCAACGTCCCGGTCTTGTCCACGAGGAGCGTGTCCACGCGTTCGAGCGTTTCCAAGGCTTCGGCGTTTTTGATCAGGATCCCGGCCTCCGCTCCGCGACCGACCCCCACCATCACGGCCATGGGCGTGGCGAGCCCTAAGGCACAGGGACACGCGATGATCAACACGGCCACGGCATTGACAAGGGCCAGCGCGAGCCGCGGCTCAGGGCCCCACACCGCCCACGCGAGGAAGGCCAAGACGGCGACCACCACCACCGCGGGGACGAAGTACGCGGCGACCGTGTCGGCGAGGCGTTGAATCGGCGCGCGGCTGCGCTGTGCCTCGCTGACCATGCGGACAATCTGGGCGAGCAGTGTCTCCGTGCCGACTCGTTCCGCCCGCATGATCAGGGTTCCGGTCCCGTTGATGGTGCCGCCGATCACGCGGTCGTCTGCGTGTTTCTCCACCGGGATGGGCTCGCCCGAGATCATGGACTCGTCGACGGACGTGTATCCCTCGATCACGACGCCGTCCACCGGAATCTTTTCGCCGGGACGGACGCGCAGAAGGTCGTCGCGCTGCACGTGTTCGATCGGGATGCCTTGTTCGCGCCCGTCGCGTACGAGGCGCGCGGTCTTGGGCGCGAGGCCCAGCAGCGCCCGGATCGCCGCGCCGGTGCGGCCGCGCGCGCGAAGCTCCAGCACCTGCCCGAGCAGCACCAGGGCCGTGATCACCACCGCGGTGTCGAAGTAAGGCTCGACCGCGTCGTGTATTCGAAATCCCTGGGGGAAGAATCCAGGCGCGATGGTGGCGGCCACACTGTACGCATAGGCGGCGCCCACGCCCACCGCGATCAGCGTGAACATATTGAGGTTGAGGGTGATGATCGATCTCCAGCCTCGCTCGAAAAACGGCCACCCCGCCCAGAGCACCACGGGTGTGGCCAGGACCAGTTGAATCCAGTTCGACGCGGTCATCGGGAACAGGTCGCGCACGGCAGGACCCATCACCAGGTCGGCCATGGCCAAGACGAACACCGGGAAGCCAACGACCACACCGACCGAGAACCGGCGCGTCATGTCCACGAGTTCGGGATTTGGGCCTTCCTCGACCTGCGCGATCCGCGGCTCGAGCGCCATCCCGCACTTGGGACACGGCCCGGGCCGGTCGCTGATAACCTCCGGGTCCATCGGGCAGATGTATTCGACCTTCGCGCCGGGGGGCGCGACCGGCGGTGGGGCAGGTGCAGGGTGATGACGCGCGGGCGGCGGGCCGATGGTTACCAGCTGCGGTTGCTCCTGCGGCGCGAGATACCGAGCCGGGTCAGCCTTGAACCGCTCGCGGCAGCCGGGGTTGCAGAAATAGTACGTCGTGCCCGCGTGGACGTGCGTCCCGCCGCGCGGGTTGGCCGTGTCCACAGTCATGCCACAGACCGGGTCGATGGCGGTTGTCGGAGATGCGGTCATTTCATTTCAATTCAATCAAAAATGGATTCGGTCGCAGCCTATCGCATCGACCCTCCCTAATCAAGCCGATGGGGTTTGCCTGGCACGCGGACCCGGTCTTGTAATTTTTCGCGCAACTCGCTAGGCTCCCCCTGATCACTCACACCGAGGGGACGCCATGAAGGCCTACCAACACACCTCCGAACCCGTCACCATAGCCGATGACCCCAAGGCGCGCGAGCTGCTGCGGGGAGCGTTTGAATCCACCTACCGATGGAAGCCCGACTTCAAAGGATTTCGCGCGCGCCTCTTGGTTCGTGAGGCGGGGAAACAGACCGAGGGTGACGTCCTGGTGGAGCTGCCGGAAACGGTCAAGGTCTCGTTGTCGGATGCCGACGCGCAGAAATGGGCCGAGGGACAGATCGGGATGATGGCCGTGCACCGCGGGCATCGGACGTTCGAGCAGTCGGACGGGCGACACACGCTCGGCGTCGGCGAGGATGACGGGCACCCGCTGGGCCGGCTGCTCCTGATCCACGGCGACGGGATGAACTCCCGCTACCGAATCCTCGGCAAACACATTCGCCAGATCAATCGCAGCATGGGGCCGGTGCGGTTCACCATCAACGTGGAAGACGCCATGACCACGACGGACGGCCGGCACCTCACCACGCGCTACACCGTGTATTACTTCAATCCGCAGGACAGCTCGATCAAACAGGTGGACAGCATCTCCGACGATCACGCCGTGGTGAACGGCGTGTATTTGCCGGGCACGCGCCGCGTGATCAGCACGGAGAACGGCGAGGTCCGCGTGCGGGTCATGGAATTTCGGGAACATCAACTGCTGTAAGAATAACCCAATCCCCCCTTGCCCCCCTTTTTCAAAGGGGGGTAAGGACTTCCTGCGATGAAAGGAGGCAAGCAAGCATGCGTTGTCCGAAGTGTGATTGGACCACGGTGTCATTCGAACTCGAATCTCGGCAATGGCGGTGTAAACGCTGCCACGCGACCTTTACCGACGACGGAGGCCGCTCATGGTTGGGCGCGGTTGAACCGCCGTCGCGTCCACCGCGCACGCCGCACCCGAAAAGTCCGATGAAATCAGCTCGTGGTGGACGCGCCAAAGGCGGCGCCAGGGGAACCGCCAAGAGGAAGTCGCCGTCTGGGGCGAAGAAGGCGGCCGCACGAAAACGTCGATGAACGCCGTCACCATCTACCACAACCCCCGGTGCAGCACCTCTCGTAAGACGCTGGAATTGATCCGCGCCAAAGGCATCGAGCCGACGATTGTGGAATACCTCAAGACCCCGCCATCTTCCACAGAGATCGACCGCATCCTCTCGCTGCTCAAGATGGAGCCTCGCGATCTGATGCGAAAGAAGGAGGACGAATACAGGACCTTGAAGTTGGACCGTCAGGACCTGACGCGTAAGGACTTGATCAAAGCGATGGTCGACCACCCGATCCTGATCGAGCGGCCGATCGTTCTGTCCAAAGGCAAGGCCGCGTTGGGTCGCCCGCCGGAGAACGTCTCCGCCATCCTCTGAAACACCAGGGGCGTCCAATCTGGACGCCCCTGCGCCATGTCTGAGATCGGTCTCTTGGTTTTACTGAAACAGGCCTGGTCCGTGTGTCGACGAGGCCATGAAGAATAGCATCGGAATCGAGAGCATCACGTTCACACGCGACGCGAGGAAGGCTTTCCTCGCCGCCGCGGTTTTTTCTTCGGGCTTGGCCGGAACCATCCCCAGGACGATTTTCTGATTTCGCCAGATGATGGCCCAGACATTGATCAACATGATTGTGCCCAGCCAGGCGCCCATACCAATAATCGCGTTCGACTCCTGCAACATGAACGCACTTCCGAAGCGAGGACCGAGCAACCCCGCGCCGAAAATCCACGTGGCGAGGGCAGCCCAGCGAAACCACAGCAGTGCGTTGGGCACGAGGTGTTTGAACGCTTCGGCTTTGGCTTCCGCGGACACGGCCTTCAGATACGGACCCTGAATCGCATTGAAGTAGTACAACAACCCGATCCAGGTGATACCGGCCAGAAAGTGGCCCCAACGGAACATGATCGAGATCCCTTGCATGTCGGCGCCCCCCTCTCTTAGACCAACGCTTTGACGACGAAATACAACACCAACGTCAAGACAAACCCGAGGCCGATCGTCGCCGGCAGCGAATCTAACGGATTCGACATGGCATCCCTCCTGTGAATATCGTGTATGACGCGAAGATTCTACTCGCGTCCATCGTGGATCAATCGCCGGTATCATAGTCAGCCGGATGGCGGGTGTCAACGGCGCCGTCCATCGGCCGCGTCGTTCGCTGCGATGCGTCCGATGCTGTGCGGCAACGGGATATGATATGCTCTTCGCGCTACAGACCTTTTTTCGACGGCGTACGCAACGCATCGTGACCTCAGGCACCAGTGACCAGGCGCCGACCGCCGGCCCTTCCGTCAAACACGACGAAGCTGACGTGCGTCCCGAGGGGCTGGCGACGCGTGCGGCGTGGGCCATCCTGCGAGCCGTCCAAGCCGTGGTCGCGGCGGTGCCGCTGCGCGCCGCACTGTGGATGGGGCGCCGGCTGGGGGATGCGGCGTATTTTGTGGTGTACCCGCGCACGAAGGTCGCCCTCGAACAACTGGCGTGGGCCATGCCGGAGTTGTCTACCTCGCGGCGACGTGCGGCCATCCGTGAAATGTACCGGCAGTTCGGTCAAGGTGCGGTGGAGTTCTTTCGGCTCCCGCGGATGGTGGCGCGTGGCGAGTTGGATCGGATCGTCACCGTGGAGGGCGAGCACATCGTCCGAGACGCCTTCGCGCAAGGCAAAGGCCTGCTGATTCTCACCGCGCATTACGGCAATTTCGAGTTGCTCGCGACCTTCTTCGCCGCGCGGGGGTATCAGGTCAATCTGGTGACCAGAAAACTCCGTAACGGCGTCCTCGACCGATTCTGGGCTGAGCAGCGTCGGCGGCTCAAGATTCGCGCGATTTTCAAGGACCAGTCGCTCAAAGAAGTGATTGCCCGGTTGCGGCGAAACGAAGCCATGGGGTATGTGTTGGATCAGAACATGGGCCCTGGGCAAGGCGTCTTTGTTGAGTTCTTCGGACGCCCGGCCTGCACGCTCGGGGTCGTCGCGGTCTTGGCTAAACGGTTCGGGAGTCCGGTGGTGCCGGTGTTCATCTCGCGGGATCCCGGCGACCCCACGCACCATCACATCGTGTTCGAGCCCCCGCTGGCCTTCGAGAGCCGTAGCGGCGGCGAGACGGAGGGAACCGCTGACGCGGATTTCTTGGAAAACACGCAACGGTATACCGCGGTGATCGAGCGTCGCGTCCGCGAGCGGCCCGACCATTGGATCTGGATTCACAAGCGCTGGAAGACGCGGCCGCGGTAAATGAGTCGGTCACTCATCCCTAAGCACGGCGGATATCGCAAGCTTAAGAGCTTTCAAGTGGCGCAACTCACTTACGACGTGACGGTGCGGTTTTGTGGCCGCTATATCGACCCCCGTAGTCGGACGCGTGATCAGATGGTGCAGGCGGCGCGGTCAGGGGTGCAAAATATCGCCGAAGGGAGCCAAGCCAGCGGCACTTCGAAAAAGATGGAACTCAAACTGACCAACGTGGCGCGGGCCAGCCTCGAGGAACTGCGGTTGGACTACGAGGATTTTCTGCGTCAGCGCAGACTGGCGATCTGGGAACGGAAGGACCCGCGCCGGAAGGCTTTGATTGACCGGCGGCCGGACACGGCCGACGCTGTGGCGCAGTGGGCCAAGGAGATTCACGAGAAAGGTGGACGACGTGGACAGCGTGGACTGAGTGGACACGATCCCCTGTCCATGTCGTCCATCACGTCCACCTATTCTGAAATCGCAGCCAATGCGGCGTTGACGCTCATTGCCGTGGCCACGGCGCTCTTGGATCGCCAGATCGCGGCGCAAGCCCGGACCTTCGAAGCCGAAGGCGGATTCACGGAGCGCCTCTACCGGACTCGCTCTGCTAGAAGGAACGGCCCGTCACGTTCGGCCCGTTCCTCCTTGCATTGCCCGGCGGTCTTATGGCACCATTCCGAGCGTCAGTCGTGGCCTTGCCGCACGCAGAAGGAGCCCGTCGTGATTCAGGTGGCGCGTCGCTTTGTCGGAACGGTCCATTTCTTCCAGGGACCGAACAAGAGTAATCCCATCGCATTGTACGCCCGCAAACAGGGGGCGGATGTCGTGATCGGGGCCGTGGTTGAGCCGTGGAACGCGATTTCCGGGAGCGGTCCGACGATCAACAAAGCGGCGGGCAATTTCGAAGTCAACTGGAAGGCGCAGCCGATTCCCGCGGAGCAGTACTCAGGGCCGCACTGGGAAGAGGGGATCAAAGCCGAGAAGCCCGCGCCGCCTCCCAAGCCCGCAGCACCGGCTCCCGCACCGACTACGGTTCCGGTTACGGAGCCGCCGACGCCTTAGCATCTCAGACTGTCGAGGAGCTCGATAGCACTTGCAGGCTGCTCAAAACGTTCCAGCTGCCAGGCCGCAGCAAGGAGGAACCCGCAGCGTACTGGTTCGTACGTGAGGAGTTCCGACGAGCGAGAACGCAGCAGCTGGACGTTTTCAGCAGCCTGGGGTGTTCAGGTCGGCCATTCGCTGGGCGAGTACGCGCGTACGCTCAGGGCATGAATCGCGCTCTGCATTTCTTCCCGCAGGATCTGAAACACGAGGCGTCGGCGATCCAGGGCGTTGAGCCCCTCAAACTTGGACGAGACCACGTCGACCGCGAAGTGTCCGCCGCCCATCCGCGCTCCCGTGTGTCCGGCGTGCTTCCAGGATTCGTCTTCAACCGCCACGTGCACCGCATCCAGGTCTTTCAGGAGTTTTTGCTCGATCGTCGTTTTCGTCGTGTGTGATCGCGTCGTCATGTCTGTGCTAGATGGGTGATGATCAGGGAGATCGTTGGCCGCAGCGTACCGCGAACGTGGGGCGCGCTGCAAGACCGAGAAGGAGGCGATGATGCCGGCAGGTGAATCCGAATACAAGGGTAATCCCATGCTCGTGTTGACCCAGGGACCGGACGATCGGTTTCCGTTTCAGTTCGGCCTCAAGAAAGCCAAGCTGATTTTGGAGCACCTGGAGGACATCAAGGCCTTCGTGGCCAAACACTCCAAATAGCCCAGCATGAAACCGCATCGCGCGCCGCGGCTCACGGTCCACCCGAAGACTCCGCAAGGCCGCCACATCGCCCGCGCCGTCGAGGCGCTCAAACAGGGTGGGATCATCGTATATCCGACCGACACGGTCTACGGACTGGGTTGCGACATCACCCAGCGGGCGGCGGTCGACCGTGTGGTCCGTATTAAGGGGCGCGACCCCAAGAAGCCCATGTCGTTCGTGTGCGCCGACCTGACGCATATCAGCCAGTACGCGAACGTGTCGGACTTCGCGTACAAGATCCTTCGGCGTTACTTGCCGGGACCATACACGTTTGTGCTGCCTGCCAGCCGCGATACCCCAAAAATTCTCCAGTCCAAACAACGAACCGTGGGGATCCGGATACCAGCTCACCCCGTGCCTCTGGCACTGGTCGCGGAACTTGGCGAGCCGCTCCTGTCCACCAGCGCCAATCGTTCCAGCGAAGAAACGGTCTCGGACCCTGACGACCTCGAGGAGCGGTTTGCGCACGACGTGGACCTGATCTTGGAGTGCGGCCCGCTGCCGGTATTGCCGTCGAGCGTGATTTCGTTGGTGGATGATCGGGTGGAGGTTTTGCGCGAGGGCGCGGGCGACCTGGAACCATTTCGGTCCCTGGCGTAGGAGTCTGTCTCCCCCCCCTTTAACAAAGGGGGGAAGGGGGGATTTGATTTAGGGTTGGTTCACCCGCCCGTGTTTTTCCAATAAACTCCTCACCATCTTCCCTTTCGCCTTGTACGGGGGCTGGGACAGCTCGTCGATCGTGCAGGGGATTCGGTAGGTCCAATTGTGCGGGCCGACGGTGGCGGGGATGTTGATTTGCTCCTCGCGACCGAACACGTCCTGAAAGGGGAGGATGACGAGCCCGGATCCTGAGCCGAACAGACGGTCCAGAATCAACCGGTGCCATGCGTCGGAGAACGTGCCGGGCTCCAATGCGCCGGACCGACGCACGTCTTCGGCATCGAAGAGCTCGGCGAAGGCTTCTCGTTCCGCCTTCGGAGCGGTCTTCCACCAGGCCGCCAGAGTCGGCGTGTCGTGCGTGCCCGTGGTCGCCATCGACACGTACGGATACTTCTCCGGCAACCGATAAACGCTGTCGTCGCGTTCCCACCGGAACACCTTGTGTCCGGCGATTCCCAGCTTCTCCAGGGTGGCCGGCACGAAGGGCGGGATCGTGCCGAGGTCTTCCGCGATCGGGATACACTCGCCGAGCCGTTCGCCGATCATGGTGAGGAACACCTCGCCTCGCCGGATCTGTTCGGGCTCGTCCGGCGGATCGAAGTGGGAGACCTCGCCCTTCGCCATCACCCATACGCGAAACAGCCCCACCACGTGGTCGATCCGCAGCAGGTCGAACCACTCGCGGGCGAGCGTGAGGCGCTGGCGCCACCAGGGAAAACCCGCTGTTTCGACCACGGTCCACCGGAACAAGGGGAGGCCCCAGTCCTGCTCGGGATTGATCGGATCTTTGGGTGCGCCGACCGTGTGTGTCAGATCGAACTCGTCACGGCGGCTCCAGATGTCGGCACTGTCCCAACTCACCAGAAACGGGAGGTCACCCGCGAGCCGAATCCCCATCCGCTGGGCCTCGTGTCGGACGTTCCGCCACTGCTCCCACACCGCCCATTGCTGGTAGTGAACGTAGAGCAACTCCTCGGCCTGTTCGACGTCCAAGCGCGACAATGCCCGGGCATCGGCGCGCCGGAACGGCTCGGGCCACTCGGCCCAGTTCCGGTATTGGTGC
Source organism: Nitrospirota bacterium (assembly GCA_040757335.1). Lineage (NCBI taxonomy): Bacteria > Pseudomonadati > Nitrospirota > Nitrospirota bacterium. Next base: position 267,924 of record JBFLXB010000001.1, read on the forward strand.
ACCTTCTTCAACACCCGGAACCGGGCGAAGGGGACCAGCCAGGCGGCGTTTGCGTCGCGGAATTCCCGGAAAGCCCGCGCCCGACGGCTGTCGGTGATCCAGTGGCACTGAAGAAATTCGGCGAACGCCAGGCGCAGCACTCGATCCTTGAACGCGCGAACGTGGCGGAACTGGACGCGTTCGTCGCGCCGCCACGCGGCGAGATCGCGCGCCATCGCTTCTTCAGCGATCAGTCGTTGGACGGTCGACGACTCCGCGACATCCTCCCACGCGTCGAGCGCAAGGTAGATCGGATCCGACGCCATCCCGCTGAGCGCCTGGTAGGGACAGGTTTCACCGGGTCCCATCTCATTGAGCGGCAGGAGCTGCAAGACCTCGAACCCACACGAGGTCATCCACCGCATCAACGCGGGAAGGTCGCCGCAATCACCGATGCCCCAATTGCGGGCGGAGCGCAACGCGGACAGCGGCACCATGACGCCCGCCATCTTGCGCGGCAAGAAAGGAAAGGGAGCGTGGATGCGGGTCACCGGCGTGGCTCCGAAGGCACGGCGTGTTGTAACAGGAGACCCATGGGTGCCGCAAGTGCCGATTGAATTGACGCCTGCCGCGTTGGTATGATGCCTTCGAGCAGCGGTCAGCCGACGCTGTACGAACCGAGTGATCGCACATGAGCGACCGCCGACCCGTCCCGACAGAGCCTGATCCCCAGCGTCCACCCTCGCCTGCGACGTCCGAGGACTCCCTGTTGGGCCTGATCGATCGGTGTCTCGCGTCGTTGTCCGAGGGCGATCCCAAACAGAAATGGCTCTATCGCATTCGGCACCTGGTTTTGCAGGAGGAACGCACGCGCCGAGAGAGCGACGCGGATCTCCAGAAGCTCAGGGGCGTGGTCGACAAGCTGACCGCGCCCGCCAACCGCGTGGGAGTCGTCGTGGCGGTGCCGGGACGTGACGTGGTTCGGCTCGTGGTGGGTGGGGCCGAGTACTGGGCCGGCGTGGACCCGCGGCTTGACCCCGGTGAGCTCAAGGTCGGGGTGCAGGTTCTCGTGAACGAAGCGTTCGCCGTGATCAAGGTGCTCGGCTACGAAACCGGCGGCCCGGTGTTGAGGGTCGTCGACAGTTTGCCGGACGGGAGGATCCGCATCGGGCAGGAACCGGGCGGGCAGGCGGCGTTCATTATCCGAAGTGCGGACCTGGTCGGGACCGAGATCCAGCCGGGTGACGAGGTGCGGGTGGATTCGAGCCACCGCGTGGCCATCGAGCGACTGGAGTCCAAGGGAAGTCGTGACCGACTCTTGGACGAGGTTCCCGACGTCACGTGGGAGGATATCGGAGGCCAGAAGGACGCGATCGCCGCGATCCGCAAGTCGATCGAAGCGCCGCTCCTCCACGCGAAAACGTTTGCACGTTTCCGGTTCAAACCGCCGAAGGGCCTCCTGCTGTACGGACCGCCGGGCTGCGGCAAGACGCTGATCGGGAAAGCCACCGCGGCCAGCCTTGCGGCGTCCCTGGCCGGTGACGGACCGCCGGTCCGCGGCGCGTTTCTGCACGTCAAAGGCCCCGAGATCCTGAACATGTGGCTGGGCGAATCGGAACGGCTCGTGCGCGACCTGTTTGCCCAGGCGCGAAGTCGGCGCACCGCAGGGTTTTTGCCCGTGATCTTCATCGATGAAGCCGAGTCGATCCTGGGGACTCGCCGCTCCATGCGCGCGCTCAACATCGCGAACACCCTGGTCCCGATGTTTTGCGCGGAGATGGACGGCGTGACGTCGCTGCGAGACGTCGTGATCATCCTGGCGTCGAACCGTCCCGACCTCATCGATCCCGCGATCCTGCGGCCGGGACGCATTGACCGGAAAATCAAAGTGGGGCGGCCCAGCCGCGAGGACGCGACCGAGATCATCCGGATCCATCTCGGCGACGTGCCGCTCGACCCCTCGCTCCTCGGAGACCACGGCGGGGACGAGGCGGCGGCACGCGCGGCGCTCGTCACGGCCGCGATCGACCGGCTGTTCGCGCGGGACGACGGCAACCGCGTGTTGGCGGTGCGCCTGCGCAGCGGCCTCCGGGAGACGATGTACCGGGGCGACGTGATCAGCGGGGCGATCCTGGCGGCGGTGGCGCAACGCGCCAAGGAGCGCGCGATCGAACGCGCACTGCAGCAAGGCGGCGAGCAAGGAATCGGCATCGAAGACCTCCGCGATGCGATCGACGCGGAGTTTTCTCAAGGAGAAATTCTCCCGCCCGACGACGCGGCGGAAGAATGGCTCAAGGTGCTGGACCACCATCCTCAGCAGGTGGTGGGCGTGGCGTCCTTCCGAGGCGGGCGGGAGTCAGGCGAGCGCCCGGTCCACGTCGTCATCTAGGGCGAGCCTGTCCATGAAGGGTCATCTGCTGCGTTGCCGCTGCGCGTCCGGTGCTCACGTACACACTGAGTACGCTCCGCTCCGGTGCTCGCGGCGCCTTGCATCTGACGCCTTCCTGAACAGGCTCGATTAGGACCAGGCCGCAGTGGAGACGAATAGCCTCGCGTGAGCGCTCTCAACTCACAGAAGATTCCCTACCCGACAGTCGGTCTGATCGGGTTGGAAACCGAGTACGGGATCACTCGCGATCACGCGTCCTCCATCGACCACGTGAGCGAGTCGATGGCGTTGGTGCGCGCGTACCTGGACGGGCCGTTCCAACGGCGGTGGAGTTATCGGGAAGAGGATCCCCACCGCGACGCGCGGGGGTTCCGCGTCGAGCGACTGGAGCAAGACGAGGAGGAGGACGAGTTTGCCGCGCGCGACGCCGCTCGCGCCTTGTCCTTTACCGACGTGAAGAGCGATTTGGTCCTGACGAACGGAGCCAGGTTCTACAACGACCACACCCACCCGGAATACTCCACGCCGGAGTGCCGATCACTCGCGGACCTGGTGGCTCACGATCGGGCCGGCGAGTTGATCGTGTGGGAAGCAGCCTGCCGCAGAAACCGGCGCCTCGCCGCCGCCGGCCAGCCCGGTGACGTCTCCGTGTTCAAGAACAATACGGACTTTCACGGCCACAGCTACGGATGCCACGACAACTATTTGCTGCCGCGAAGCGTATCGTTCGAGCGCCTCGCAAAGGGCCTGATCCCGTTTCTCATCTCCCGCCAGATCGTGGCCGGGTCCGGCAAGATGGGGATCGAAGTACCGACCGGCCCCGTTCGCGGCCGGTACCAGATTTCTCAACGCGCCGACTTCATCGAGACCGATCTCAGCGTCAACACCATGCACAACCGCCCCGTGGTCAACACCCGCGACGAACCGCACGCCGATCCCGCCCGCTTCCGCCGGCTCCACTTGATCCTGGGGGACGCCAACCTGTCAGAGTTCGCCACCGCGCTCAAGGTCGGCACCACCCGGGCTGTGCTCGAACTGATCACGCGCGGCGGTGCACCCGACGTCGCGGTCGAGCAACCCGCGCTGGCCCTGAAGACGATATCGCAGGACCCGGACCTGAAGGCGAGCGTTCGGCTCCGGGACGGCCGACGGTTGACCGCGCTGGATCTCCAGTCGATCTACCTCGATGCGGCGCGCGCCGGTTTGGAGGGGGCGGATCCCGAGATGGACTGGGTGTTGCGCGAATGGTCGGCGACGCTGGCGGCGCTGGCCGGTGATCAGGCTTCGCTCCGCGGGCGCGTGGACTGGATCACCAAGCGGTGGCTGTTGGAGACGTTCACCGAGGACGCCAGGATCGCGTGGGATGATCCGTGGTTGGAGAGTCTCGACCTGGCGTATCATCATCTCGACCCCGCGCGGGGTTTGTTTCGGGGCTTGGAGGCCGACGGAGCCGCGGGTCGGGTCTCGACCCCCGAGGCCGTGGAGCACGCGGTTCGGCACGCTCCGGCCGATACTCGCGCGAGCATCAGGGAATTGTGTATGACCCGGTTCGGGGAGGAGGTCGATTCGATGCAATGGGCCATGATCGGGGCCAAAGACGGCACCGCGCTGGATTTGGGGTCACTGGTCGAGCCGGAGGGGGTTGCCCGCCTCGCGCGGATCCTCCGGGATGCCCCGAGTCTGTCAGCCGGGATCAGAGCCTGGCGAGAAGGAATCACACCACGAGGTCACGCATGATGACTATCGATTTGGAACGCCGCGAACGCCCGATCGATCCGGCGCCCGCTCCGCGAAAAGAGGATCCTGGCCCCCGGCGACCGGATGTCGGGTCGCCGGAGCGGGAGAACCTGCTCAAGCGGATGCGGCAGGTGGATCCGAAGCAGGCGGAGCGGTATCGCCAACGCACGGGCCAGTAGTCCCGGCCGCCGATAAGCGGTCATCTGCGGCGTTGCCGCTGCGCTTCCGGTCCTCACGTACGCATACAGTACGCTGCGGTCCGGTTCTCGCGGCGCCTTGCATCTGACCACTTCTTGGCGGCCGCTTGCTTCGCAAGAGGAGGCGAAAAAAGAAATGACGGGGGATTTTGTCGAGCTGTTGAAGGCGAGCGGGTATACGTGGATGCCTCAAGTGGGGGCCGAGCACGTGGATCGGGAGACAATCGCGCACGGCACCACCGTGCTTGCGATGAAGTATCGGGACGGGGTGTTGGTGGCCGGGGATCGGCGGGCTACGGCGGGTAATGTCGTGATGCACGACCGGACCGACAAGGTCTTGGATCTGGATCGGTACAGCGTGCTCGCCATCGCGGGGGTGCCGGCCACCGCGTTCGAGATGGCTCGGGTGCTGGATCATTCGTTCAAGTATTACCGCCGCAGCCAGCTCCAGGATCTGAGCCTGGAGGGCAAACTGCGCGCGCTCTCCAAACTGCTCCGGGACAACATTCCGATGGCGGTCCAGGGCATCGGTGCCGTGGCTCCCATCTTCGCGGGCTACGACGTGCAGAGCCGGACGGCGAAGATCTTTTTTTACGACATCCTCGGCGCGGAGTTCGAAGGCGTGGAATACGCCGCGTCCGGTTCCGGCTCGCCCACGATCCGCGGCATCCTGCACTACGTCCATCGTTGGGGCCCCCAACGCCTTGCCGCGATGGCGGAGGACGACGCCATCGTGCTCGCGCTGCGCTTGCTCAACAGCGCCGCCGAGTTTGATTCGGCGACCGGGGGCGTCGACATCGCCGACGGGTTGTACCCGGTGGTCAAACTGATCACCGCGGAGGGGACCACCGTCGTGGCCTCGGAACGATTGGGCCGCCTGTACGAGGCCCATGTGGGGGGGCGGGGTGTTTGAAGAGCCGTATCGGTGGACCGAGGCCGTCGGCAACCGACGAGCCTACGTCGACGCCCAGCTCGCGCAGGGGAGTCCGGTGGTCGCGCTCTCCTATCGCGACGGGGTCGTACTCGCCACCTTTCAACGAGGCATCCCCAAGTTGTATGAGGTGTACGATCGCATCGCCTTGGGCGGCGTGGGGCATCCCGCGGATCTGGAGGCGTTGCGCGCCGCCGCGCTCGATATGGCGCACGTGGAGGGGTTCAACCGCTCACCCGCCGACGTGACCGCGATGCGTCTGATCAAGTACGGGCTTGCGCCGCTCGCCAAACGCGCGTACGAGGAACTGTTTCGCGCCCCGTTGATCGCAAGAGTGCTGCTCGCCCAAGTGGGGGCCCGATGGGGCCAGGACGTGCTGATGACGTTGGACTACGACGGAACCTTCGAAGAGACGGTTGGTCGCGCCGTGCTCGCGGCTTCGGACCCTTCCCGCCGCGCGATGCTCGCGCATCTCGACGGGGCCGGACCGTGGCAGGAGGCCCCGCTTGCGGCGGCGCTCCCCGCGGCACTCCGCGCCTGGGCGGTCGGGGAGCTCGTTCACGCGGCTCCGGAGGCGCCTGCGCCGGATGATGCACGGTTGACCCAACACCTCCAGGCGTGCGGCGTCGATCGTCGAATCGAGGTGGCGGTGCTGGACAGGGGAGCCGCCGGGACGTCGAAGTACCGCTCTCTTACGGCCAACGAGGTCTCCGAGTTCCTGGTGCCATGGCTCGGCGCCGCCGTACGCTGAGAGAGCCTGTCCATGAATGGGATACCAGGACACACTTCTAAGGCGCCACTGTGCTGGACCGGATCGTCGGCATCGAAACCGAGTACGGGCTGCTGAGCCACGCCGATCAGCGCTTGCGAGCGCCCGAACGGATCGCCCACCGGCTGAGGGACTTCATCTTTCACGAAAAGCGCCTCGGCCTCATCGACCTTCACCATCGCGATTACGACGAACCCGTGGGCAACGGAGGGTTCCTGCTCAACGCCGGCCGCTTGTACGTGGACATGGGGCACCTGGAATACGCCGGTCCCGAGTGCGCCACGCTGGCCGACGCCGTGGCGTACGAGCGGGCCGGCGACGTGATCGTGCAGCGGGCGTTGGAAGAGGTGGGGCTCGCCGAGCGCGCGTCGATCATCAAGAACAACATCGACCACGAGACCGACGCGACGTTCGGGTCGCACGAGAACTACCTCGTGCGTCGCTCCTTTCCGTTTACGCGTGAGGGCCTGGATCAACTCGTGCCGTTTTTGGTCACGCGCCAACTCTTCGCCGGCGCGGGTCGGGTCGGGGCCGCGCGCGTGCCCTCCGGGTTGGTGCGGATCAGCGATGAAGTGGAGCGGCCCGACGCGACCTTTCAGATTTCGCAGCGGTCCGACCATATCGTCAACGAATTTTTCCAGTGGGTGCAGGGCAACCGGGCCATCATCAACACGCGCGACGAGCCCCTCGCCGACCCGGAACGGTTCCGCCGCCTGCACCTCCTGCTGGGAGACTCCAATCTGTGCGAGGTCGCCATCGCGCTGAAAATCGGCACCACGTGTCTGGTCCTCCAGTTGATCGAGGACGGCGTGAGCTTCGCGGATTTGACGTTGCCCGACCCGGTCGGCTCGTTGCACGCGATTTCTCGCGACGCGTCGCGCCGGTGGCTCGTGGAGTTGAACGACGGGCGGGTGATCTCGGCCATCGACATTCAAGAGCGGTACGCCGAGGCGGCGCGTCGCTATTACGGGCGCGATGAGGAGATGGACTGGGTCATCGACGAATGGCAACGCGTGCTTACCGATCTCCGGGGTGACTACGAAAAGCTCGTCGGACGGCTCGACTGGGCGTCCAAGTTGTGGATGCTGGAATCGTTTCGAGAGGCCGAGGGCCTCGACTGGGACGCTCCCTGGCTCAAGAGTCTCGATCTGGAGTATCACAACCTGCAGACGGCGCAGGGGTTGTACTTCGCGTTGTCGGAGGAAGGACGGGTTCACCGCTACATCACCGACGACGCCGCGGAGTTGGCGGTGGCCCACCCGCCGCGTAACACCCGTGCGTTCGGACGGGGTGAGGCCATCAAACACCTGATGGCCGGCGACGGACGATACGTGATCACGTGGTCGGGGCTCATGGTGGAAGGGCGGCCGCCGCTGCGGATGCCGGACCCGTTTCTGACCTACAGTGGCGCCGTCCTGGATCATTTCACGCAGCATAATCCCCGTTGATGGCACCAACGCAGTTGGTATCCCGCCGGCCCGCCCCGCTTGCCGCGTGGCTCAGCCTGATCGTTTTCGGTGTCGCGCTTTATCTGCCCAGCCTGCGTTTTGCGAGCTTCCACTACGACGACGCGAACGTGATCGTCGAGAATCCTGCCGTTCACTCGTTGCGGACGCCCAGCCGGTTCTTCACGGACGGCGGTACCGCGATGGCCACCGCCCAACGACACGAAAAGGGAGATGTCGTCTACCGGCCGCTGTTGACGCTCTCGTTCGCGTTGGACTACGCGCTCTGGGGACTGGATGGTCGCGGGTATCGCGCCACCAATCTTGTCGTCCATCTGGCAACGGCTCTGATCGCGTTTGGATTGGCGCAACGTTTGGGGGTCGGTCTTCTGACGGCGTGGCTTGTTGCGACCGCGATGCTGATTCATCCCGTGCACGTCCAGATCGTGGACTACGTTTCGGCCCGTTCATCCGGGCTGTCCGGAGCCTTGACGCTGGGCACCGCGTGGGCGTATGCCGCATTTCGTCGGGGCGGCTCCCCGTGGTCGTATCCGCTCGCACTAGGACTGGGATGCGCAGCCCTGCTGACGAAAGAGCCCGCCGCTGCGCTGCCCGCTCTACTGCTGTTGACCGAGGCGGTGGGACACAATCGTGGCTGGCGGGACATTCGCTGGCGACCCTTGGTGCCGTTTATTCTCCTTGTGATCGCGTTTGTGTGGATCCGTTCCGTCGTCCTGCACCCCTTCAGCGAACCGGACCCTCGTCCGGATCGATCCGGTCTGCTCGGTTTGGTGTGGACCGCATGGCGCCTCGCAGCCGGCTATGTCCAGCTCTGGGTCTTCCCTTGGCCATTGTCGCTTGACCATCCGTTCGCCGTGACGGAGCCGGGCTGGGACTTGAGGACGTTCGCAGCGATGGTGGTCCTGCTTGCCGCGATCACGATGATCGCGTGGGGCGTTGTTTCCGGCCACCGGGTTTGGGCCTTCGGTCCGCTCTGGTTTGTGATGGCAGTGGCGCCTTCCTGCGTGCTGCCCTGGATCACGACGCGCGCGCTGTTGTTCGAGCAGAGGGCGTACGCGGCTGATTTCGGACTCGCGTTGCTCACTGCGCTGACGGCGGTCTGGTTGCTCGAACGGCTCCAAGGCGTCCGGCGCGTCGCGGTCGTTGCTGTGACGGTGGCGGTCTACGGTATCTGGGCCGTGGCGACGGTGGTGTACGCCGAGACCTGGAAAACGCCGCTGACCGCCTGGGAACATGCGGCGCACGCTTTCCCTGACAGCGTGACCGCGCAATACAATTTCGGGGTTCAACTGCGCGCGGTTGATCGGAACGACGAGGCGCTGGAGGCGTTTGAGCAGGCGCGGGCGCTCAACCCCCTCTTAAAAGACATTCATCGTCAAATCGAGGCCATTCGCCAGGGACGAGGCGGATGGGTGAACGTCATTACCGAGCACGAAGCCCTGGTGCGCGAGGATCCCTCCAGAGAATTTGCCTGGTTCAATCTCGGTGTGGCCTACCAAAAGGTCGGTGAGCGCGAACAAGCACTCAAGGCTTACCGCAAGGCGCTCGCCTTACGTCCGTCGCGCGTCGCCTCCCATATCAACCTGGGGGCCATCCTCGTCGACCTCGGACGAACGAACGAAGCGATCGAAGCGTTTCAAGGAGCGCTGGTCGTCGAACCCTCCTCGATCATGGCGCGCTATAACTTGGCGGCCGCCTATCGAGGGGCCGGCCGCAGGGAGGACGCCAAACGAGAGTACGAGACCCTTCTGAAACTCCTGCCGGATACGGAATCCGGGGAAGGATTCCGGGCGAGCGTTGAAATCGCCATCCGCGAACTGAACGCGGAGCGTTCCTGAGAAGCCACGCGATCGAGCCATCGCGTCGGCCGTACCGTTTCGTGTCTAGAACCGGTAGCCGACCGACAGTCCGATGCCTGGAAACGCCCCGCGCATCCGCGAGTAGAGGATCTCCCACTGCAGGATCTTCGGCCCGTCCAGGTGGGTGTTCAGACCGATCCCCAGCGCGTAGTACATCCTGGATGCCAGGGTATCGTCACCCTCCTGTCCGAACGTGTCGAAGCCGAATCGGCCGGAGAGAAAGGCCTTCGGATACCGGTCAACCGGGTGATACTCGAGCACCCAGTACACGGGAAGGTAACTGAAGACGTTGCCGCTGTCCTGCCCCTGCCAGAAATCCAGCTCGAAGCCAGGGCCGCCCTCGAGCTCCCAGGGGAGGGGCGAACGCATTTCGCCCGAGAGCCCGATTCCGACGCGCGGATCGTCGGGACCCCGCGTGGTGACGATCCCGCGCAGCACGATATCTTGATCGTCCGGCTGAGCAGGGGTCGCCTGGGGCTTTGGTTTGGGAGCGGAGGGGGCTTCGGGGACGGTTGACGGAGGCGGCGTACTGGGCGGGCCTTCCTCCGCCCACGCCGAAATGGCGAGGCCCCATCCGGCGATCAGGAGCAGTACGGCGAGGACCTGGCTCACGCGCGAGCCGGGGATTCGTAACCGTCCGGCTCTGCAGGGTCGGGAATCGTCGTCGTTTCGAACAGGTCTCACAATCGGGAGTACGCGGCCGGTCACGCGCACCGTCCCGGCCCATCGAACGATCGCAAGCGTAGCATAGTTCTCCCGGCAATGATAGCGGTTTGCGCCTTGAGGCTTGTCGCAGGCGATGTTATAATCGCCCACTTTCGCGAAGCGAGACCGCGCCGTCGCCGTTCGATCACTCGATGCCCACAACCGCCGCTGCCGCTGCGTTTCACACGAGCCGAGGTCCGCAACGGATCGTGTGTCTCACCACCGAAAGCACCGAGATTCTGTACGCGCTGGGTGCCGGCGACCGGGTGGTGGGGGTGAGCGGATACACGGTCACGCCGCCGGAAGCGCGAAATAAGCCCAAAGTTGGCGCGTATACCACGGTGGATATCGAACGGGTGATGGCTCTTAAACCGGATTTGGTGGTCGCATATTCCGACCTGCAGGCCGAAATTACCGCGTCGCTGGTCCGGCGGGGAGCGACCGTGTTGCACCTCAACCAGCGAAGCGTCGACGGGGTGTGTGCGGCGGTCGATCTGCTGGGCCAGGTGGTGGGGGCGCAGCCCGCGGCCACGGCGTTGGTGGACGGCATCCGCGGGGAGTGCGCCGCCGTGGTTCAAGCGGCGGCGGTCCTGCCCCGCCGGCCGCGCGTGTACTTCGAGGAATGGGCCGAACCGCTGATCGCGGGGATCGGTTGGGTCAGTGAAGCGATGACCCTGGCCGGGGGCGACGACGTATTCGCTGATATCAGCCGGTGCGGAGCCGCCAAGGACCGCGTGGTGGCGCCGGACGAGGTGCGGCGCCGGAACCCCGACATGATCTTCGCTTCATGGTGCGGGAAAAAAGTTCGCAGGGATCGGATCGCGACCCGTCCCGGATGGGGCGAGATCGAAGCCGTGCGCACCGGCCACGTCCACGAGATCAAGTCGGCCCACATCCTACAACCGGGTCCCGGGGTAGTGAAGGGCATGAAACGGATGGCCGACCTGATCGCCGCTTGGTCGATGGAGCGAGTCGGGGAGGCGCGTCCGGCGTGACCAACCCCCCGATCGTGAGCGCCGTCGGACTGGTGAAGCGCTTCGGCAAAACCACGGCGGTTGACGGCTTGTCCCTCGAGGTCTACGAGGGCGAGGTATTCGGCCTGCTGGGCCCCAACGGCGCGGGCAAGACCACCACCATGCGGATGCTCATCACGCTGTTGCAACCCGATGCGGGGGAGATCGTGGTGGGCGGGGCCCGCGTCAAGGACGACGCCGAACGCGTGCGGAGCCTCATCGGCTACATCCCGCAGGAACGGGCGATCGACCGCGCGCTCACGGGACGGGAGCACGTGGCGTTGTTCGCGGACCTGTACCATTTGCCCAAGGCCGCGGGGATCGAGCGTGCCCGGTGGGCGTTGCACATGGTGGGGCTGACGGACCGGGCCGACGAGGTGGTGATGAACTACTCCGGCGGGATGAAGAAACGCCTGGAGATCGCGTGCGGCTTGATTCATCGGCCGAAGATCCTCTTCTTGGACGAACCGACCCTGGGCCTCGACGTGGAGAGCCGCACGTTGATCTGGCGCCACATCCGGGAGCTCAAAGCCCAAGGCATGACCATGGTCATGAGCACGAACTACCTCGACGAGGCGGATCAGCTCTGCGATCGTCTCGCGATCATCGACCACGGAAAGCTCGCGGCGCTCGGCACGCCGCGGCAGCTCAAAGAGAGCCTGCAGGGAGACGTCTTGTCGCTCACCCCTGACGGCGCGGACAACGCGCTGCTGGAGCGGCTGACCATCGCGCTCAAGGGGCTCGACGGCGTGATCCAGGTCGCGCGCCGCAACGGCTCGCTGGAGTTACGCGTGACGCCGTCGAAGACGATCCTCACTCGCGTGCTCGACGCGGTCAACAACCAGAGTGCGCGACTGGAAGCGATCCAGTACACCCGGCCGAGTTTGGAAAAGGTTTTTATTCATTACACGGGGCATCAGATCAAGGATGAATGGGAATGAGACGGTGCTTGGGCGGTGCTCGTTGTCGGTTGCTGGTTGGTAAAGCCCTGCAAATAACACACAACAAACAACGAACAACGATTTCCAGGTGACCATGTCCCCCTACCTCCAAGAAGTGACCGCCATGACGCGGCGTTGGTTCCAGCGCTTCCGGCGCGAGCCCCTGAGCATTGTCTTCGGGCTGACCCAGCCGGTGTTGTGGCTCGTGTTGTTCGGAAACCTGTTCAAGAACGCCACGGCCATCACGGGGGTACAAGCGCCGAGCTACATTGCGTTCATGACGGGCGGCGTGGTCGTGATGACCGTGCTCAACAGCGGGCTGGCCGGCGGAATCGAGATGCTGTTCGACAAGGAAAACGGTTTTCTGGAGCGGTTAATGGCCGCGCCGATCAAGCGCAGCGCGCTGATCATCAGCCGGTTCCTGTTCGTGACCATTATCACCGGCCTGCAGGCGTTGATGATTCTCGCCATGGCGTTTCTCTTCGGCGTGCACCCCGCCACCGGGTGGCTCGGCGTCGCATTGATCCTGGTGATCGGCATGATGCTCGGCATCGGATTCACCGCGATCTCGTTGGGTCTGGCCTTCTCGATGAAGGGGCACGGCGGGTTTTTTTCGGTGATGGGGTTCATCACGCTGCCGCTGATTTTCATGAGCAGCGCCCTTGCGCCGCTGGAAATCATGCCGGCGTGGCTCGCGTGGATCGCTAGGCTCAACCCCATGACGTACGCGATCGACGCGGTGCGCGGGTTGATCCTGACCGGCTGGCACATCCACATCGTCAAAGTGCTGGTCATCCTGGCGGTGTTCGACGCGGTGTGTCTTGCCTGGAGTAACCGCATCCTCCTTCGGGGCATGAGATAGCCTGTCCATGAGCGGTCATCTGCTGCGTTCTCGGGCGCGCGGCAATCCTCACGTACGACACAGTACGCTCCGGTTGCCGCGCGCCCTGCGGCCTTGCATCTGACGCGCTCCTGAACAGGCTCCGTGTCCGATGTTTCCGCGACACGGTCGAGACAAAGACACAAGAACATCTCATCATGTCCTGGATCTCCGTTTCGCTTCGAGTCAAGTCTGAGTTTGCCGACATTCTGGGGGAGGCTTTGATTGCGCGGGGCAGTGCCGGCGTTTGGGAGGCGGAACCGGGGTGGATCACGGCGTATTTCCCGGCCACTGCAGACCCGAGGGCTGTTAAAGCGTTACTTGAGGAAATGTCCGTATCGTTCGGACAAGGCGATTGCGTGATCTCGCCGGTCGACGATCAGGACTGGATCGCGACATGGAATGCGAGCGTGACTCCGCTGCGCGTCACGCCGCGGCTGACGATCGTGCCCAGTTGGAGCCGTTATGCCGCGGAGCCGGGGGAGCGGGTCGTGATCCTGGATCCGGGGATGGCGTTCGGCACCGGGCACCATGAGACGACCGGGATGTGCCTGGAGCTGCTCGACGAGCGGCTGCAACAGGACGATCATCCCACTGTGTTGGATCTCGGTACCGGGTCGGGCATTCTGGCCATTGCTGCGGCGCGGGTGGGCGCGGGGAGGGTCGTGGCGTCGGAGATCGACCCTGAGGCGCGCGAGACCGCGGCGAGCAATGTCGAAGCCAATGCGGTGTCCGCCACCGTGTCCGTGGTCGATGCCGAGTCAGGTTGGAAACGCGGCCCGTACGACCTGATTGTCGCCAACCTGACGGCTGATGATCTGCGTGAGCTGATGCCGCAAATCAGCGCCGCACTCGCCCCAACGGGGGAGGCGATCCTCTCAGGGATCCTGGTCGAGCGCGAAGCTGTAGTTGCTGATGCGCTGGCCACGGCTGATCTGCGCGTGATCGCGCGCAAGGAGGCCGGGGAGTGGGTGGCGCTGCACGTCAAGCGAGCGAGTGCCGCTGACGTTGCTGCGCCACGTGAGCGGTAGCCTGCGGCCTATGGGATGGCGCGCGGCACGTTGACTTCACCCGCCCGGCGTGATACAAAACCCGGCGTGTTTTCGGCCGCGCATTGGCCGGAAATTCTGACGATCAGACAAGCGGGAATAGCTCAGCGGTAGAGCATCGCCTTGCCAAGGCGAGGGTCGCGGGTTCAAATCCCGTTTCCCGCTCCAAATCTCCATCTTCATGACGCCCGCGGTGTCCCGCCACGGACCGCCAAGTCCTGGGGTCCCCCCGTCCTCGCTTGAACACCGAATGGTTCTTTCGGTCATCGTTCGAGATGGCAGGGCGATGAGCCGATCTTGTCCGGCGGATCAACGCCTGTTGAGTGGCGTGCTGGTCCTCCTCTGCGCAGGGGTCGGTTGTGACCGCTCCAATCCCAATGATCTTGAGCAGCCTCCCTCGCGGCGGAGCCGCGAGGGTCGAACATAACGGCTATTATCTTAGCGCGCACTGGAGTCACTTCCTTCGCTGATGCCTCCTTTGGTACTATGGGGCACGCATCTTAACCGAGAAGGAGTCCGCTTCGATGTCGTCTGATCCCAAATCCAGAAGTCGTGTCATCACCGACGGCCGCGATCGCGCGCCGGCTCGCGCCATGCTCAAGGGCATCGGGTTTACCGACGCTGATTTGGCGCGGCCCATTGTGGGCATTGCGAATACGTGGACCGAGACCATGCCGTGCAACTACGGGCTGCGCGACTTGGCGGTCCACGTCAAGGCCGGGATTCGGGCGGGCGGCGGCACGCCTATGGAGTTCAATACGATTTCGGTTTCCGACGGCGTGACCATGGGCACCGAGGGCATGAAAGCATCGCTCGTCAGCCGCGAAGTCATCGCCGACTCGATCGAGCTGATGGGCCGCGGGTATCTGTTCGATGCGATGATCGTGTTGGTGGGGTGTGACAAGACCATTCCGGCCGGCGCCATGGCGCTGATCCGCCTCGACGTCCCTGGCGTCGTGTTGTACGGCGGGTCGATCCAGCCGGGTCACTTCCACGGCAAGGACGTGACGATCCAAGACGTGTTCGAGGGCGTGGGCGCGAACGCGGCGGGCCGGATGAGCGACGCGGATCTCAAGCTGCTCGAAGACTCGGCGTGTCCGGGCGCAGGCGCGTGCGGGGGGCAGTTCACGGCCAACACCATGGCCACGGTGATGGAGTTCATCGGCTTGTCGGTGATGAACACCGCGAGCGTGCCCGCGATCGATCCCCGCAAGGAGAAGGTTGGCATCCGCGTGGGCCAGGTCGTGATGGACATGCTGCGGCGCGATCTGCGACCGAGCAAGATCCTCACGCGAAAGGCGTTGGAGAACGCCATCGCGTCGGTGGCTGCGACCGGAGGGTCCACCAACGCGGTGCTCCACTTGTTGGCGATGGCGCGCGAAGCGGGCATTCCGCTCACGATCGACGATTTCGACGTGGTCAGCGCACGCACGCCGTTGATCGCGGACCTCAAACCAGGCGGCCGGTTCGTGGCCGCTGATCTGGATCGCGCGGGCGGGATTCCTCTTGTCGCGCAGCGCCTGGTCAAGGCCGGACTGCTCGACGGCTCGCAGTTGACGCCAACCGGCAAAACCGTTGCCGAAGAGGCTGCGGGCGCGGTGGAGACGCCGGGGCAGGAAGTCCTCAGGCCTATCGACAAACCGCTCAAAGCCACGGGTGGCCTCGTCATCCTGAAAGGCAACCTCGCGCCGGAAGGCTGCGTGGTGAAAGTCGCGGGGCACGAACGCCTGGTGCACCGCGGACCCGCGCGTGTGTTCGATCGGGAAGAAGATGCCATGGCCGCCGTGACCAAGCGCCAGATCCGCGAGAACGACGTGGTAGTGATCCGCTACGAAGGCCCCAAGGGCGGGCCCGGCATGCGCGAAATGCTGGGCGTGACCGCGGCCTTGTTCGGGGAAGGGCTCGGCAACAGCGTGGCCCTCCTCACCGACGGTCGCTTCTCCGGCGCCACCAAAGGGTTGATGGCTGGCCACGTGGCCCCCGAAGCCGCGGTGGGTGGGCCCATCGCGGCGGTGCGCGAGGGCGACATGATCACGTTCGACATTACCAAACGTCGCCTCGATATCGACGTTTCCGGCGATGAGTTAAAGAATCGCTTGAAGTCCTGGAAAGCCCCCGAACCGCGGTACAAGACCGGCGTGTTTGCGAAATACACCGCCTCGGTCAGCTCCGCGTCGGAAGGCGCGGTGACGCGGGTCAAGGGGTAGCTTTTCGATCGTCTTCGTTGCCGAGCCGACGGCATCCAGCCGTCGGCGTTCGTCCGGAGTCAGGCATCAGGCCGATCTACTATCCGGACGCTGATATGAACGACCATGCGAAACGTGTTGCCCGTTTTTCACGCCCGCGGTCCGCTGCCTGCCAACGAAGGAGGAACCGATGACGCGTGACCTCAAACGTGGCAGCAGCGGTAGCTTCCTGATCTTCTGGCTAGTGCTGGCAGGATTCTTTGTTACTCAATCGCCGTCACGGGCCGAAACCGGGGCTGCCGACGGCAACGGGCAGCACCGCTCTAACCAATCGTGGGAACAGCGACTCGCGGACCAGGTCTCAGACGAATACGCGGCGGAGGGCCGCGCAGGGCATCGTGAGCAAGTCGAGGCCGCGATGCAGCGGTTGATGGAAGAGATTGCTCAAGGAGGCGGAGGTCATGGACATCACGCACCCCAAGGCGCGTTCAGTCGGACCGGTGCGATGCAGCAGATGGACCGGAGCTTCTTTCTTGGCCCGTCCAGCAAGGGGGAAACCGTCACGGCAGGCGGGCATTGCCCCAAATCAGCGCCGAAGAAAGAGTTCGATATCTCGGCGATCAATGTGGAGAATCCGCTTAATCGGTGGATGGACTTCCACCCAGGCTACATGTACGTCCTGACTGAGAATGTCGACAAGGTCCGCCGGGAAGAGAGACTCAATCGGAGCGCACGCGCAAAGGGCGGACGGTTTGATCCGGGATCAGCCACCACAGGCCTGCAGACCGATATGATCCAGCCATTGGCGATCCGGGCCAACCAAGGTGACTGCGTTGAGATCCTGCTTCGAAACGCCCTCGATGATGAGGACGTCGGTCTCCACATTCACGGCACGAGCCTGATCGTCAAGGTGACGGGCCAGCCGGCGACCGCGGTCAATCCTGATTCCACGGTGAAGCCTGGGAGGAGTCAGACTTTCGAGTGGTTTGTCCGTCCCGCAGAGCAAGAGGGAAGTCACATGTTTCATAGCCATGTGGGAGTCGATCAGACCCTACTTGGGATGTTTGGGGCACTCATCGTGGAGCCGACCGGTTCCACATATCTCGATCCGCTTACCGGACTCGAGACGACGAGCGGGTGGCAGGCCATGATTGCAAATCCGCAGACCCCAGATTTCAGAGAGTTCGTCATCTTCTACCACGAAATCGGAGATAAGAGCTTTCGGGTGCTCAATAGGCACGGGGAGACAATTCCGGGGCGTGACCCCAACACAGACGCATACAATCCATCGGGCAGGGCGCTGAACTATCGGAGCGAACCGTTCGGTGTCAATAATCTTGCGCTGCAGGAAGAGTATTTTCACTTTGAGGACGAATCGCTTTCGTACAGCGCCTACACGTTTGGGGACACTCCGGCGCCCATACCTCGTTCCTATGTTGGCGACCCAGCGAAATTCCGTGTGATCCATGGCGGAGGACAGGTCTTTCACTCACACCACCCGCACGGCGGGGCGATCCGTTGGCTACGCCAGCCCAAAGCCGATACCAAGGCGGCTGAGATCATGACCGCGGCCCAAGACGGCCCCGTGAAATATCCGGTCATTCGGACCACGTCCGACCGAGTGGACGCGCAGGTCATTGGGCCGTCCGAAGCGTTAGACCTGGAAACCGAGTGCGGATCGGGACTATGCCAGGGATTGGCGGGCGATTTTCTCTTTCATTGCCATGTGGCGCACCACTATGTGGCGGGCATGTGGTCCTACTGGCGCGTGTACAACACACTTCAGACGGGAAACTACCCCTTCGCGAGCACCGATACCATGCCGCCGCTGCAGGAGCTTCCGGATCGCAAGAGCCGAATGAAGCCTGCAGTCACTTCGGACAAACTGATCGGCCAGACCATGGACTGGTACGACAAGAAGTGGAGCATCAGGGACACAGGGTCCGATTGGTCGAAACCCATCCCAGACGTGTCGCTGCGCGATTGGGTCGCGATGATGCTCCCGCCTGCGGGACAGCCGGGACATACGGCCGATGAGGAAGGCCAGGTCCGTGCCCATGACGCCACAGTGTGGGACTGGACCTGGGACGGCGCCAAAGCGCTGGGAGAACCCGAAGTGACCGGCCGGTTCCCGTGGCCGAAGTACAGATCCCCGATGCCGGGAAGACGTCCGCCGATCTTGTTCGATCAGGAGACCGGAAAGCTCGCGTGGCCGCACTTCAAACCGCATTTCGGAAAACGCCCGCCGTTTGCGCGTCATCACGGCCCTGCGCCGTGGTTGGAACCGATTCACATGGACAAGGACAATGGCTCATTGCCGACCGAGCCCGGGAGCAAAGGCGGACCAGGGCAAGAGACCAACCAACCGGCGAAACCAGGGGAGCACGGGCGGTGGAGCCTGTGTCCGGAAAACGCCGGCCGTAAACAGTACACGGTTCACTTTCTTGAGACTCCAATCCAGTTGTCCCAGGCTCTTGGCGCCGCGAAGCCGGTGGTTGATCCCACAGGTCTTTTGTATGTCTTGAAGGAGGACGAGGCCGAGGTTCGGGCGAATCCAGCGAGTGACAAGACGATTCCCCTGGTGTACCGGGCCAATGTGTACGACTGTGTGGACGTGATCCTCAAGAGCGAGTGGGAGGACAACGACACCACCAATTTTCAGATGTCCAAGGTCAATATTCACCCCCATTTTATTCAGTTCGATAATCAGGGATCAGACGGGGTGATCACCGGTTTTTCGTACGAACAGTCGGTTCGTCCGTTTATCCAGATGAACAAAACGAAGCAGAAGGGCTTGCCGACGCCGATGAACGCGGTCTTGGTCGACGATGTGAAGGCAGGCGCGAACACCATCAGAGTCAAAATGGCCGACGGCGCCAACCCCTTTCATGTTGGGACAGACTTGATGATCGGCATGGACGAGGTCGAGACGTCCGAGGTGTTGTGGATAAAGGACATTCAAGGCGATGCGATCACGTTTGCGGAGCCGCTTCGGTTTGATCATAAAAAGGGCCAGATCGCGTCCGTAGAGTTCGTCCGGTACCGCTACTGGGTCGATGCGGATGTCGGGACCGTGTTTTGGCACGACCACGCCATGGGTATGACGACGTGGCCGCATGGTGCTGTCGGCGCCATGATTGTCGAGCCGGTGGGCGCCACGTATCACGATCCGAAAAGCGGGGCTCCGATTCGAAGTGGCCCTGTTGCCGACATCCATTCGACCGAGCCCATCGGTTTCGGTGTGAACGGGAGCTTCCGCGAGTTGGTAGTGATGCTGCAGGACACAGTGCCGACCACGGCTCAGATCGTCACCGATGGGAACCCACCTGGACAAACGCTCCAGGTCGCGATTGACGCCGGACAATCTCTGTCATTCCAAATGCCCTATGATTTGGATCGGGTCGCGGTCAGGCATCTCAACGGTGGGACGCACACGAGCGGCAGCGGTCTGAACATGCGCGCCGAGTCCGTGGCCCGACGACTCAAAATCAATTCCGAACCTTCATTGGTGTTTTCAAGTGTTGTTCATCGGGATCCGAGTACGCCGATCCTTCGGGCATACCTTGGAGACACCATCGTGTTCCGCCTGCTGCATTCAATGATGAATGAATCGCACACGTGGCATGTGGCTGGCCACGGATTTCGGCCTGAACGTTATGCCGAAAAATCGGCTCCCCGCAACGCCCAGCACGTGGGGATTGCGGAACGGTACGATCTTGTGACCACTGCCGGAGGGCCACAGCAGATGGCTGGCGACTACCTTCACTACAACGGTCGCTCGTCGCATCTATCGGAGGGCAGTTGGGGTATCGTTCGCGTGCTCGACAGAGTGGCGCAGGATCTCAAACCGCTTCCCGGGCTGGAGGAGGTTGCGCCTTCAGCGACCTCTGTGTGTCCTGTCGATGCGCCAGTGAAGACCTTTAACGTTCTCGCAGTAGATCGGGAACTCAACTACAATTCCAAGGCTCCAAGGTTCATCGACGGCGAGTTTGACCGCCAGCTTCAAATCGCCAATCCGGCGGGGAAGCTGTACATGCTCGAGGGTGAGGCGAGCAGGGCGTCGACCGGTATTCAACCGATGCCCCTGACCTTGCACGTAAATGTCGGCGACTGCGTCAACGTGACCCTCAAGAACAACATGAAGTCGAGCAGGGCCTCCTTCAGCGCTGATATGTTGGCGTTTGATCCCAAAGACTCTCAGGGCGTCAATGTGGGGATGAACCCGGGCGATCAGACCATTGGTCCGGGCCAACGCAGGACCTACACCTTCTACGCTCACCCCAGCTACGGCGAGACTGCGGCATTGATTCGGGACTGGGGAAGTTTTCTCAACAACGTGCGGGATGGTTTGTTCGGCGCGATTATCGTTGGTCCGCGTGGATCCACTTACCGGGATCCGACGACCGGATCGGATGTCACGCTCAAGAACGCCTGGCAAGTGGACGTCATCGTTGACCGCTCAATACCCGAGAATCGCGAACGGTCCAACTATCGCGATGCGTCGCTCTTTTTCCAAGACGAGGACAACTTGCGCACGTCGTTCATGCCCTATGTTTCTCAAGTAGCCGGCCTCACCGGTGTCAACTACCGCGTCGAGCCATGGGCATGGCGTGAAGAGAACGGATGTCTGGCTGCCAATATGTTTTCTGCGTGCGTTGTGGGTCAGCGTGAGCTTGCGACACCGACAATCGTGGCGCACGCCGGCGACCCGGTCCGAATTCATGTTTTCGGCGCGTTCAACGAGCAAAATCATGTTTTTAGTCTGGATGGGCATGAGTGGCCATTGGAGCCCAAGATGCCGGGAGCCGACATGATGAGTAGTCTGCAGTTCGGGGGAAATGAGACGCTAGATGTGTACTTGATGGACGGCGCCGGCGGGCCATTCCATCTCCCTGGGACATATCTCTGGCAGAACCATGTCCCGCCCTACACGATGGCCGGCCAGTGGGGATGGTTGCGGGTGCTGCCGGTTGGCTCGCGCGAAATCTTGCCGCTGGCTTTGGGGCAATGATATGCCGTTGATCCGCCTCGATAACGTCTCGCTCGCCTACGGCCCTCGTCCGCTCTTGGAGCGGGCTTCGCTGGAGGTTCGCCGTGGGGAGCGGGTGTGTTTGGTGGGGCGCAATGGCGAGGGGAAGTCATCGCTGCTGCGTATTTTGGGCGGGGAGGTGGCGCCGGAGTCGGGCACGGTGTGGGTGAGGCCCAGCACGCGCATCGCGCACCTGGCGCGGGATGTGGCGCAAGACAGCCATGAGAGTGTGTTCGACGTGGTGGCGGGCGGTTTGGCGGAGGTGGGGCGGTTGCTTTCGGACTACCACCACGTAGCCGCGGAGCTCGCGCACTCGCAGAGCGACGCTGCGGTGCGACGCCTGTCCGGGCTGCAACACCAATTGGAAGCGCTCAATGGGTGGGAGTTGGAGCAGCGCGTGCAGGACGTGCTCGTCCGCATGGACCTGGACGGGGAGGCTGCGATGCACACCTTGTCGGGCGGTCGTCGCCGACGCGCCATGCTGGCGCGGGCGCTGGTGTGTGAACCGGACGTGCTCTTGCTGGACGAGCCCACCAATCACCCCGACATCGAGTCCATCACCTGGCTGGAAGACTTCCTTGCGGGCTACGCGGGTGCGGTGCTGTTCGTGAGCCACGACCGGGCGTTTCTCAAGCGCCTGGCCACGCGCATCGTGGAGTTGGATCGCGGGCAACTGAGTTCGTGGCCGGGAAACTACGACGACTATCTGACGCGCAAGGCCGAAGCCATCGAAGTCGAGGAGCACCACAACGCGCTCTTCGACAAGAAGCTGGCGCAGGAGGAAGCGTGGATCCGCCAAGGCGTGAAGGCGCGCCGCACACGCAACCAAGGCCGGGTGCGCGCGCTCGAAGCCCTGCGGGAACAACGACGACAACGCCGCGATCGCGTGGGCACGGCCAAGGTGAAGTTGGAGGACGCGGAGCGATCCGGGCAATTGGTGTTCGAGGCCGAAGATGTGACCTTCAGCTACAGCGACACCGTGGTGATCCGGGATCTGACCACGCGCATCATGCGCGGGGACCGGATCGGGCTCATTGGGCCCAATGGCGCCGGCAAGTCCACACTCATCAAGCTCCTGGTGGGCGAACTGGAACCCACGAGCGGCCGTTTGTATCGCGGCACCAATCTGGAGGTGGCCTACTTCGATCAGCAGCGCGCCCAGCTCGATCCCACGGCCCTGGTCATGGATAGCGTGGGCGCGGAGAACCAGATGGTCACGGTCAACGGCCGGCTGCGCCACGTCACCGGTTATTTGCAGGACTTCCTGTTTCCCCAGGACCGTCTGCGCTCGCCGGTGAGTACGCTCTCGGGGGGCGAGCGCAACCGCCTGCTTCTCGCAAAGCTCTTTACCCAGCCCGCGAACCTTCTGGTTATGGACGAACCGACCAATGATCTCGACGTGGAGACGTTGGAGCTGCTGGAGGAAGTGTTGCTCGAGTGCCAGGGTACCCTGTTGCTGGTCAGCCATGACCGCGCGTTCCTGGATCACATAGTCACGAGCACATTGGTCTTTCAAGGCGGGGGCACGATCGGGGAGTACGTGGGCGGGTACTCCGACTGGGTGCGCTCGCGGCAGGCCAGGCTCACGCCATTGTCGGTGTCTCAACCGAAAGTCGTCAGCCGGGCCCAGGGCATGCCGCGATCCCCTGAAAAACGCGACGGCAAATTGAATAGGCTTTCGTTCAAAGAACAGCGCGAACTGACTGGTTTACCGGCGAAGATCGAATCGCTTGAATCCGAGCAAGCCACGCTCTACGCCGCGATCAGCGAGGCGGCCTTCTATCAGCAACCCGCAGAAACCATCTCCACGACGCTCGCGCGACTCGACACCGTGGCCCAGGAGCTTGAGGCCTGCTACGCGCGGTGGGAGGCGCTGGAAACCCAGGCCACGGCGGCCGATTGCACATGAACACGCGGTGCATCGTGAGTCCGCAGCGTACGTCGCGGTGACCACGGGACGTGGGGCGGGGGTTGGGCCATTGACGGCCAACCTCCTCAAACGGTATAAAGCGCTCGCCACCGCGAAGGGCCGTCGCGAGTCCGGCCTGTTCCTGGTCGAGGGGCACCGGGCCATCAAGCAGATCATCGCGAGTCGCCCGGACGCGATCGTCGAGATCCTGGCAACCGAGGAACTCGCTCCGCGATACCGCGGACAAGCCGTCCGGATCGTCAGCCAGCGTCAATGCGAGTCGATCTGTTCGACCAAGACACCGCAGGGAGCCGTCGCGGTGGTTCACCAGCCGGCCAATGTCGACGCGGATCGTCTGCCCGAACCGGTGGGCACGCACGTGTTGCTGTTGGAGGACGTGCAGGATCCCGGGAACGTCGGCACCTTGGTGCGTACCGCGGCGGCGTTCAACTACTCGGGCGTGGTGCTGAGCGACGGGTGTGCGGATCCGTTTTCGCCGAAGAGCGTTCAGGCCGCCAGTGGGACCGTGCTGTCGGTCTGGATTCGGCGGACCCGGACGTATCTGGGTCTCGTGAAGGCGTTGAAGGACTGCGGGTATCTCGTGGCCACGGCCGACGTCCACGGGGAGGACGAGCCATCCGTCTTGCGTGACCGAGATCGGTTGTTGTTTGCGATCGGCAACGAGGCCTCGGGCCCGTCGCCCGCGTTGATCGCGCTGTCCGACCATCGTTTCAGAATTCCGGTGCGCGGGGAGCGGGCGGAGTCATTGAACGTAGCCGCGTGCGGCGCAATCGGCATGTACCTGAGTTCACGGCTCGCGTGAGCCACGATGGCATTTCAACCATTGGACCGCGTCCGGCGGGACCATCCGTCCCCGCCTGAAGACAGGAGCGTGATGAGCACCAAACCCAAAACTCAGAACATGGCGTTGTTTTGCGATTTCGAGAACGTGGCGCTCGGCGTGCGTGACGCCAAGTACGCCGAATTCGACATTCAGAAAGTCTTGGAACGCCTGCTCCTCAAGGGCAACATCGTGGTGAAGAAAGCCTACTGCGACTGGGAACGGTACAAAGAGTTCAAGAAGGTCATGCACGAGGCGGCGTTCGAATTGATCGAGATCCCCCACGTTCGCCAATCCGGGAAGAACTCGGCCGATATCCGGATGGTGGTGGACGCCCTCGACCTCTGCTACACCAAGGCGCACGTCGACACGTTCGTGATCCTCAGCGGCGATTCGGACTTCTCGGCGCTGGTCAGCAAGCTGCGAGAGAACAACAAGGTGGTGATCGGGGTGGGGGTGAAGAAATCCACGTCAGACCTGCTGATCTCCAACTGCGACGAGTTCATCTTCTACGACGATTTGGTGCGCGAAGCCGAAAAGCAGCGCCGCGCCGCGCGTCGGACGGTCACCGCGAAAGCGACGCGCAAGGCCGCTCCTCTAGAAGAGGAAGACAAGAAGCGGGCGGCGCTCGATCTCGTCCTCGATACCGCGGCCGACCTGTTCGAAGAGCGGGGCGAAGAAGAGAAGGTCTGGGGCTCCATGGTCAAGCAGGCCCTGAAACGACGCAGTCCGGGCTTCAACGAGGCGTACCACGGATACCGTACGTTCGGTGAGCTGCTCGAGGACGCGCAGGCACGCGGGTTGCTCTCCCTCGAATACGACGAGAAGTCGGGCGGGTACATTATCAAGAGTCTTGCAAAGGAGTAGGCCGTCGGAGCGGGGCGGATTGTCGGACGGTTTCGTCGAACTCGTCGCGCGCGTCCATGCGGACCTCGCTTGACCCACCACCCACTCGCGGTCTATTCTGCGTAGTCGTCTAACAACGCCCGACACGATGCCGAACCGTCAGAAACGACCGATCAACAAGTTGTTCATTGCCAACCGCGGCGAGATTGCGTGCCGGACCATCCGCACGTGTATGGAAATGGGCATCACGTCGGTGGTCGGGTACTCCGACTGCGACGCGCTCTCGTACCACGTCCGAATGGCCGATCAAGCCGTGCACCTCGGCCCCTCGCCGGCCAAACTGAGTTACCTCGACATCGGCAAGATCATCGACGCGGCGCGGGCGACCGGGTGCGACGCGGTCTTCCCCGGCTACGGGTTCCTGTCCGAGAACCCGGACCTTGCGCGCGCGTGCCGCGCCGCGGGGCTGATCTTTGTGGGGCCCAGCGCGGACGTTATCGCGTCGATGGGCGACAAAATCGCGACCAAGGACACTCTGGCCGCGGCCAAGGTGCCCGTGATCCCGGGCCTCAAGCGGGTGACGTCCGCGCAACAGATCGTGGACTTCGGCCACAAAGTCGGCTGGCCGATCATGATCAAAGCCATTGCCGGCGGCGGCGGGCGGGGGATGGTACGGGTGGATACGCCGCAGCAGGCGCCCAAAGCGCTCGAGCACGCCGTCTCCATCGCGGGGAAGCTGTTTGCGACGGAGGGGGTTTACGCGGAGAAATACATCCGCAACGCGCGCCACATCGAGTTCCAGTTCATGGCGGACCAACACGGCTCGGTGATCCACCTCGGCGAGCGCGAGTGTTCGATCCAGCGCCGGCATCAGAAGTTGGTGGAGGAGGCTCCGTCCACGTTCCTGAACGACGAGCTGCGCCGGGAGATGGGCGGGGTCGTGGTCAAGGCCATGAAGGAGATCGGGTACGTGACCGCGGGAACGCTCGAATTTCTGGTGGATCCCGAAATGCGGTACTACGCGATCGAGGTCAATCCCCGCATCCAGGTCGAGCACACGGTGACGGAAATGGTCGCGGGGCTGGACCTCATCCGACTGATGATCCGGACCGCGGCCGGCCAGCCGCTGACCGTGCGCCAGGAGGACATCGTCCTGCGCAGCCACGCGATCCAGTGCCGGGTCAACGCCGAAGACCCCAAGAACCACTTCGCGCCCTCGTTCGGTACAGTGACCTATCTGCGCCAGGTCAGCGGCCCGTTCGTGCGCGCGGACACGGGGATTTACCAGGGCTGGGAGATCCCGCCGTATTACGACTCGCTCATCACCAAGATCTGCTCTCTGGCGAAGGATCGGACCACGGCCATCGAGCGGATGTGGCGCGCGCTCTGCGAGTACGAGATCTGGGGGGTCAAGACCACCATCCCGCTCCTCAAGAAGATCATGGTGCACCCGGACTTCGTGGCCGGCCGGTTCGACACCGACTTTATCGACAAACACCTCGACGAACTGTTGGATTACGTGGAGGAGGAGGACGAGCTGCTCAGGCTGGCGCGGTTTGTCGCGGAAATCACGGCAATAGGGAGGAATCCCTATTGCCGCTGAGAGCCTGTCCATGAACCTGAACGCGCCGAGGGCGCGAACTCTAATCGACCCGAAGGGACACTACAGGTGGCGAAGCAACGGTCATCTGCTGCGTTGCCGCTCTCAAGATGCCACGGCCGCCGCACCGTCTCGGCGGCGCTCCTGGCTTGGCGCCACTTCTTCGTGGCGCCACTCGCCTCACGTACGCAACCAGTACGCTCCGCTCCGGTGCTCGCGGCGCCTTGCATCTGACGCGTTCCCGAACAGGCTCCGCTTCGCGGTTAGCTGGGCAGGATTCTAGCTCAAATGACTCGGACACGTTCAAAGACCGCGTCGGCACAGACGGTCCATCCCAGCTTGAGCCCCAAAGAGAACGTCGCCATCCTCCGGCGCGATCCGCGGATCCATTTCACCAACACCGGCCCCCGCGACACAGGCCAGAGTGATTTCAAGAACCGGCACACGCTCTACGATCTGATCCGACTCGCGCCGATGTACAACCGTTCGGGTTACTTTTCGGTCGAGAATCACGGCGGCGCGCGCTTTCACCAGAACCTGCTGCAGAACAAGATCGACCCGTTCGAAGAAGCCGCGTTGTGGAAAGAGCGGATGCCCGACGTGATGACGCAGACCTTGGTGCGTTCGACCAATCTCTGGGGCTACCGCATGTACCCGCGCAACGTGGTCACGTTGTCGGTCAAGGCCTTCCTGCCGTACGTGGACGTGTGGCGGTGTTTCGATTTTCTCAACTACGTGCCCAACATGATTCCCATTGCGGAGGAGGTCATGAAGGGCGGAAAACTGTTCGAACCCGCCATCTCGTTCTCGGTGTCGGACGACTGCACCAACGCCTACTACCTCAAAGTCACCAGGGAGATCCTGGCCGTCACCGGCGGGGCCAAAGAGATCATTCTGTGCATCAAGGACATGGCCGGGGTCGGCTCGCCCAAGCGCATCGCGTCGCTCGTGGACGCGCTGCTGAACAAGTACCCGTCGCTGGTCATCCATTACCACCGCCACACCACCGACGGCTTGGCCGTACCCGCGCTGGTGGCCGCGGCCAAGGCCGGGGCCAAGATCCTGGACGTGACCGACGACCCCTTCACGCGCTACTACGGCCATGCGCCGGTGCGGTCGGTGAACGCGCTGCTGCAGGAGCAAGGGCTCCAAACGAAGCTGGATCTGACCTGGGTCGACGAGGCCGGACGCACGATCACCGACTTCATCGGCTACTACCAGGAATTCGAGTCGCAATTCCGGGGCTTCTCGCACAAGGTGACCGAACACCGCATGCCGGGCGGGGCGTTTCCCAGTTCATTCGAGCAGGCGGTCAAAGGCGACTTTCTGCACCTCATGCCGCACATCCTTAGGGGGATGAGCTACGGTAACCGGTTCATCAAGTACTTCGACGTGACCCCGGGCTCCCAGATCACCTGGACCACGTGGGCGGGCATCGTGCAGTTCCACTTCAAAGAAGGCGGGTACAAACAGGTCGAGCACCTATTGGAAGTCTGTGAGCGGTTCATCGCGGCCGGACAGCGCCTCAACAAACTCACGCCCCCGGAACGCGAGGTGCTGCTGGGTCTCTACGCGCGCGCCACCGACGATCTCAAGAGTCTGCTCCTGGGCCGCTACGGACCGCTGCCGTTCGGGTGGCCCGACGACTGGGTGTACCAATCCGTGTTCGGCGATGGGTGGCGCGAGCGGGTCAAGAGGGAACGGATCGAGGCCTCGCCCCTGGCGAAGAAGAAAAAAGAAGACATTGCCGCGCTCGAGCGGGAATTGGAAGCCAAGATCAACCGCCGCGCCACGCCGCAGGAATTGGTGCTGTACCTGCAGCACCCGGGAGCGACCGTGGATTTCATTGCGTTTCGCCGCAAATACGGCAACACCACGGTCCTGCCCACGCCGGTCTGGTTCGACGGGTTGAAGGAGGTGGGCACCGAGGTCCGCATCGATCACCTCGGAAAACCCACCACGTTCAAGCTGGTGTCGATCGGGGGAGAGGCCGCGGGCGTGCGGCACGTGGTGTTGGCCGTCAACAACACCATGCACGTGTTCCCTGTCGATATGCCGGACCATGCGGGTCGTCCCAAAGTTGCGGTGCGCCTGGCCGATCCAGCGGTCAAAGGCCAGGTCGCGTCGCCCATGATGGGCAACGTCTGGCGGATCGGGGACAAGAATCGCAGCCTCAAGGTGGGCGACATCGTCAAAGAGGGCGAAGAGATCATGAACCTCGAGGCCATGAAGATCGAGACCGCGATCCTGGCTCCGATGCACGGGGTGATCCGGGAGATTCCGGTCACCCTGAACCAGGCTGTGGTGGAGAAACAGTTGCTGATGGTCCTTGGAGAGATCCCGTGGGCGGAGCGCAAAGGCAACCCCCCCTCGTCGCGCGGCGCTAAAAAGGCCTGACGCTCACGACCCCGTCTCTCAGGGAAACGCGATACCTCGCTGTCTCTTACCAGGAGGGAGAGAGTATGACACGCCGGGCCGCTCTTCTGATGTTCGCCGTGCTCACGGTCGGTTGGCTCGCGGGGTCGCGCGCGGTGGGTGCCGAGACCGCGTACGAACTCTGGGTGCTTGATCAGGGCACGAACTCGCTGCTTATCTACGACGGGACCAAACTGGCCGCCCAGGCTCAACCCGAACGCATAGACCTAGCGCCGTTCGGCGGCGCGAAGCCGCACATGGTCGTGTTTTCTCCGAAACAGGATTATGCGTTTATTGCGAATGTCGCGTCGGGCCACGTGTACGTCATGCGCGGGTCGGACCGCAAAGTCGTGTTCAATGAGGACCTCGGCCAGCAGGCGCACGCCGCCGTGCCGTCTCCCGACGGGAAGCGCGCGTTGGTCGCGAATCAAAACGACAAGAAGCTGACCGAGATCTTGACCGACTACGGCAAGGGCGCGTTCCGGGTCGGACGGGTGTTCGATCTGGAGCAGGCGCCCGAGTTGGCCGATGCTGCGGAATTTCCGGATCGGGCGCCGATCTGTCTGATGTTTACGGCCGACGGATCCAAAGCCTACGTGACCCTCCGCGGCGGCGGAATCGCGGTGGTGTCCTTCCCCGCGGACCAGGCTGCGCCGGCCAAGGTGACCAAGGCCTTCGGTAAGGTGAAAGACGGCATCGAGGCCAATGGGTGCGGCACGTTGCGAAGCGCGGACGGGAAACGCATGTATGCGAACTCGGGATCGGCATCGGGTGGGAAGTTTTACGTGTTCGACGCCGCCAAGGATTCGCTGATGAGCTCGTCCGCGCTGACGGACACCGGGCGCGACGCACACGGCGTCGCGTTGGCCGGCGGCCACGTGTGGGTCGCGAATCGGTCGGACGACAACGTTGCGGTGCTCACCGGCGACGGAAAAGTGGTCGCAAAGATCGACGGCGTGGGCGACGCCCCGGATCTCTTGGACGTCTCGCCCGGCGGGGATCGCGTGTTCGCCACGCTGCGGGGGCCCAAACCCGCCACCGGCACGCACGATGTGGCCGGCAAGTCGCCCGGGGTCAGCGTGCTTTTGGTTCAGGGCGGGGGCAAGGCCGCCAAACGCGAATTCATCATTCCGATCGGCGATCAGAGCGCCGAGTCTTCCAGCGACCCGCACGGCATCGCGGTCCGCAAGAAGAGCGGTTAAAACGATCGCCGCGCGCGGCCGTCAGCTCCCGATCACCGTTGAACCCGTGGTAGTGGTTTTGACCACGGCCACCACGCTGGGTTTGGGATACGGCGCGCCGTACAGGGGCACTTGCACCCACTGGGCCAGCGCCGAGCGCGCCACCGGCGTCTGG
The DNA here is from genome assembly GCA_040757335.1 of Nitrospirota bacterium. Classification (NCBI taxonomy): domain Bacteria; kingdom Pseudomonadati; phylum Nitrospirota; species Nitrospirota bacterium. The sequence goes on from JBFLXB010000001.1 coordinate 298,021, forward strand.
GGTTCTCACCCGCACGCGGAGACGCGGGTCGCACCATCCTGAAGGCGCTGAAGACGAGGGGCTATCCCGGCGGGACTTCTTCTGCGGGCTCGGGAGCCGGCTCCGCCGGTTGTGAGTCCGAGGGCGAAACGGGTGTGTCCGCTGCCGGTGGCGCCGTCTCAGTAGAGGGGAGTGGGGTCCTCACTGGGGGGGCGCCGGAATCCATCGCAGGCAGCGGTGTGTCGAGCGACGGAGGGCCGGTTTCCAGCGACGGCAGAGGCGTATTCGTGGACGGTGGTCCGATGTCCAGCGAGGGCAGCGAAGCAGGGGCCTGGATCTCTTCCAGCGTGGCCGCGCCGACCTCCGCCATCACACCGGCTCCCAGCATGACCGTGGTGAGAACGAGCGTCATGACGATCCATCTCATGGTGAAGCCCTCCTTCACAGTCTGGACAGCCGGCCCGTCGCGACTCATCCATTGTGCCTCATTGTCGGCTCGGATCGCAACCCATGACTCGTTCGGGCCGGACAGTTGACTATTCTGGCAGTCTGCTAGAATTGCCGAGGTAGTTGGGTTCTTGAAGCGCTGGTCGAGGGGGAGCAAAGACTGTGGTCGACCAACCCTTTCCATCCGGGTCTCGCTCGCAGGTCGCGCAAGAGTCGGAACCTTCCAGACCTCGCGTTTGCGTGGGTTGGGTGGCCGTGGTGTTCCTCGTGATGTCTGTCTTGGCCGCCGGCGACGTTGTGGAGGTGGTGCCCGGCTTCGAGCGGTTCGTTTCCAGTCCGATCTTCCCGTATCTTCACGAAAGTCACGATGTCGCCGCGCTGATTCTGGGGCTCTACGTGGCTCACCGCCTGACGCCTGGCATCGGCCTCGGCGCCATTGCCTGGTTTCTGTTCCTGCACATCCCCTACGCGATCTTCACCTTTCCGCACGAACTGCCCGAGTTTCTGCGGCTCATCCTAATGAGCGGCGCGGCCTTCCTGGGGATCCGTATCATCGCGGTGCGAAAACGCCTGGAGAAGCAGTTTGCCAAACAGGCGACGCTGGATCCGCTCACCGGGTTGATGAATCACAAGCACTTTCACAAGGAACTGGAACGTCAACTGGCACTGGCCCGACGATACGGGGAGCAGGGGACCATCTTGTTCCTAGACCTCGACGGGTTCAAGGCGGTCAATGATCGCTTGGGCCATCAGACCGGGGATGAGCTGTTGAAACGAGTCGCGGAGGTCATCCCCCAGTGTTTGCGCGTGACGGACATCGTGGCCCGGCTTGGCGGCGATGAATTCGCGGTGTACCTACCGCGCACTGATACGCGCCACGCCAACGCGGCCGCTGAAAACATCCGACAAGCGATCAGCGGGTTGACCGTCGGCGGCTCACTGCAGGTCTCGGCGAGCATCGGGCTCGTGGCGTTTCCCGACCACGGCGACAACGCCGAACGGCTCTTGATCTTCGCGGATCGGGCGATGTATCGTGCCAAAGCCGAAGGTCGCAACCGACTCGTGGTCTTCAGCTTGGCGACGCCCCAATGAACCAACGCATCATCGACCTCCACGACGAATACCAAACAGGCCGCCGACCAAGCGTGGGCCAGGACCATCACATACCTCAAGGAACACTTGAAGGCGTGACGGGCGCACTCCCAGCCACCCGCGGTTCGGGCGGGTGCTGAAAGAGTCGCAAGACCGCTAAGCCGCCGGCGAACCCCATGGTGTAGATGCTGATGATCGCGGCGGTTTCGTAGATGTCCCTGCTGCGCCAGACGTACCCCAAGGCATCGGCGTGTTCGGTGTTCGGCGAAATCGCGTACGTCGCGATATAGCCGGCAGCGACCAGGAGGTACAGCACCACCGGAGGGAGCCAGTACCCCTTGCCCTGCGTGTTCGTTCGAATCGGAGTGTGCCTGGCGCGAACTGTCAGGTAGAACGCGAACCCCTGGAAAAACAGGTAGGCCACCACGTACCAGCCAACGAAGTTCGTCAGCGGAACCCCGA